>NZ_ATVA01000014.1:0-300000 GCF_000420485.1 Paucidesulfovibrio longus DSM 6739
GGAGGGGAGAACCCTTTTTAAAGGGTTTCCCCTCCCCCGAATTTCTTCTCTTTTCTATCTGCCCTTTACCCGCATTTGGTGAAGCCGCACTGCTTGCAGATGTGGCAGCCTTCCTCGAACACGAGTTCGGTGCCGCAGTCGGGGCAGACGGGGTTGGTCAGGGAGCCGTTGCCCGAATCGATGTGCTCGCCGCGCAGGTAGCGGGTTTCGAAGACCCAGGCGATGGCGTCCGGGATGGATTTGCAGAGGAATTTCTTTTGGAACTTGGGGTGTTCGCCGCCGATGTCCTTGAGCTGCTCGACGATGGCGCGCGGGCCCACGCCGGAGCGCAGCGCCAGGGACACGAGTCTGCCGATGGCTTCGGCCTTGGCGGTGATGGACGCGCCGGACTTGCCGATGGTGGCGAAGACCTCGAAGGGTTTGCCGTCCATCTCGTTGATGGTCAGGTAGAGGGTTCCGAGGCCGGTCTCGACCTTCTGGGTGAACCCGTAGACCACGTCGGGCCGTTCGCGCACGAGTTTGGCGGGCTGTTTTCCGTCCTTCTTTTCCTGGCCTTCGCCGGTGCAGAGCACCTGGGAGGAGCGGCAGCCGTCGCGGTACACGGTCACGCCCTTGCAGCCGTACTCGTAGGCTTTCCAGTAGATGTCCCAGATGTCTTCCTGGGTGGCGGCGTTGGGCAGGTTCACGGTCTTGGAGACGGCGTTGTCCGTGTGCTTCTGGAATCCGGCCTGCATCTTCAGGTGCCAGAGCGGCTCGATGTCCATGGCCGTGACGAAGACGCGGCGCAGTTCTTCGGGCAGGAACTCCATGGAGCGGATGGAGCCGAGCTTGGCGACCTCCTGCATCAGCTTGGGGCTGTAGGCGTCGGCCGCGCGCACGGCCTGTTCGAAGAAGGGGTTGGTTTCCACGAGCACATCGCCGTCCATGACGTTGCGCGAGAAGCTGAGGGCGAAGAGCGGCTCCACGCCGGAGGAGCAGCCCGCGATGATGGAGAGGGTGCCTGTGGGCGCGATGGTCGTGGTGGTGGCGTTGCGGTAGGGTCCGAGGTTGCGCTTGCCGAAGGTGGAGTCCGGGTAGGCCGGGAAGGGGCCGCGTTCTTCGGCGAGTTTTTTGGAGGCGCTGCGGGCCTCGGCGCGCAGGAATTCCATGACCTTCTCGCCCAGTTCCACGGCCTGGCGCGAGTCGTAGGCCAGGTGGAGCTGGAAGAGCATGTCGGCCCAGCCCATGACGCCCAGGCCGATCTTGCGGGTGGCCAGGACGCGCTCGGTGATGGCGGGCAGGGGATAGCGCGAGGCGTCGATGACGTTGTCCAGGAAGCGCACGGCGAGATGGATGGCGCGCTTGAAGGCGTCCCAGTCCACGAGGTCGGAGCCGCCGTTGGCGGACTCGCCGGGCAGCACGAACTTGCCGAGGTTGATGGAGCCGAGGTTGCAGGCCTCGAAGGGCAGCAGGGGCTGTTCGCCGCAGGGGTTGGTGGACTCGATCTCGCCCAGGGCCGGGGTCGGGTTGTCGCGGTTGATGCGGTCGAGGAAGACGATGCCGGGATCGCCGGATTCCCAGGCCTTGCGCACGAGGATTTCGAAGACTTCGCGGGCGTTGAGCTTGCCCGTGGTCTTTTTCGTGTGCGGCGCCACGAGGTCGTAGTCATCGCCTTTTTCCACGGCGCGCATGAATTTTTCGGTCAGGGCCACGGAGAGGTTGAAGTTGTTCAGCTCGCCCTCGCGTTCCTTGGCCTTGATGAAGTGCAGGATGTCCGGATGGTCCACGCGCAGGATGGCCATGTTCGCGCCGCGCCGGGTGCCGCCCTGTTTGACCTGTTCGGTGGCGGTGTTGAATATCTTCAGGAAGGAGATGGGTCCGGAGGCGATGCCGCCGGTGGAGCCGACGCGGGCGTCCTGGGGCCGCAGCCGGGAGAAGGAGAAGCCCGTGCCGCCGCCGGATTTGTGGATCATGGCCGCGTTCTTGACCGCGTCGAAAATGCCCTCCATGGAGTCTTCCACCGGCAGCACGAAGCAGGCCGCGAGCTGTCCGAGATCGGTTCCGGCGTTCATCAGGGTGGGCGAGTTGGGCAGGAAGGTCCAGGAGGTCATCAGCTCGTAGAAATCGCGCGCCAGGGCCTCGGGCTTGACCGGCGAGGCGTCGTACTTGGCCTCTTCCGCGGCGATGGCCGAGGCCACCCGCCAGAACAGCTCCTTGGAGCTTTCATAGGGCTTGCCGTTCTCGTCCTTGCGCTGGTAGCGGCGTTCGAGCACGACTTTGGCGTTGGGATTGATCTCCGGTTCCTGTAACGACTTCGGCATGGGAATTTTCGTCATAATCTCTTTTGTCTCAACTGGTTGCAATTAAAATCAAGAAAATCGGCGAGATGTCGTTCGTAAGAAAGCATAATAGGAAAGATTCGCGGCGATGACTAGTAGGGGATCATGCCAAAGGGCCGATCCGTCCGACCCGGACGGCGCAACCCTTCAAAAAAGCGGGGTTAGTCGATCATTATTTTTTCTAGATTTTTTCTAGCTGCTGAATTTTATCAGCAAAATAAAAACGCAATCTGTCCGGTCGTGAACGCGGGACTGGCGGTTTAGCGAAATCCCCGGCCTACGGCAAGCAGAGATGTCCCTTGCCGAAAGCGGGAGCGCACGTTTCCGACGATGGACGAAACGCGCTGAATTTCCTACCACCAAGACGCGCCTCCACAATTCTCCAGCGGGGACAACGCTCATGCGCATACTGCTTCTCGGAACCCTGGCCGCGCTGTTCTTCAGCGCCACCTTCGTGCTCAACCGGGCCATGAGCCTTGCGGGCGGGCCTTGGGTCTGGTCCGCGAGCCTGCGGTATTTCTGGATGCTCGGCCTGCTCGGCGGCGGGCTGCTGCTTTCCGGGCGCGGCCCTCTCCTGGCGGACGCCCTGCGGCTCTACGTCCGGCACTGGCGCTTCTGGACCCTGGCGGGCAGCGTGGGGTTCGGCTGCTTCTACGCGCTGATCACGTTCAGCTCGACCCTCGCTCCGGGCTGGGTCGTGGCCGCCACCTGGCAGACCACCATCCTGGCCACGCCCCTCGTGCTGCTCGCCTTTGGTCGGCGCGTGCCCCTGCGCGCCCTGCTGCTGACGGGCATCATCTTTGCTGGCATCGTGCTCGTGAACCTGGAGCAGACGGACAACGCTCCGGTTTCCCAGGTGCTGCTCGGCGCCCTGCCCGTGCTTCTGGCCGCGTTCGCCTATCCTTTCGGAAACCAGCTCGTCTGGGAAGCCCAGAGCGGCGGCTCGCGGCGCATTCCCGCCCTGAACGAAACGCCCGAAGCCCTGCGGGTCATGGCCGATCCTTTTTGCCGCGTGCTGCTGCTGACCCTCGGCTCCCTGCCGCTCTGGGCCGCGCTCCTCGCCGCCACCTGCCCGCCGCCGCCCGAACCGGGCCAGCTCCTGAACACTTTTTTGGTGGCGGTATTCTCCGGAGTGCTGGCCACCAGCCTGTTCCTGGCGGCGCGGCACCGCGCCCGCAGCTCGGCGCAGCTCGCGGCCGTGGATTGCACCCAGTCCATGGAGGTGATTTTCTCCCTGGCAGGGGAAATCACCCTGCTCGGCGCGGGACTGCCCGGCCCTCTCGGCTGGACCGGAATCAGCCTGACCATGCTGGGACTGGTGCTGTACATTCGCGTGCAGAATATTCGTTGAATATAAGATTATTTCCATTATTACAAATAAATATATTTTGCATTTCCATTGACGGAAGCAAGGAATACCGCGCTGCTTCCTGCTCCGCCTTTCAAAAACCGCCGAGAGTCCGTAAGCTGGTGGCCAGTCCAGCACCAAGCCTTTTTCCAAGGAGAAGCGCCATGCCCTCGAACGTGTACTTCTGGAACCTGCGGGCGAGCATGAAATCCCCGTTCGCAAAACGCATCGCTAAGCTGCTCCGGGCCACGGGCGCGGCCGAGCACGTCAATCCGGGCGATCTGACCGCGGTCAAGCTGCATTTCGGCGAGGAAGGCACCACCACCTTCCTGCGGCCCATCTGGGTGCGCGCCGTGCTCGACTATATCCGCGCCGCCGGCGGCAGACCCTTTCTGACCGACGCGAGCACGCTCTACGTCGGCCATCGCGGCGAGGCCGTTTCCCATGCGCTGCTGGCCCAGCGCCACGGATTCGACGGCCTGGCCCTGGGCGCGCCCGTCATCGTGGCGGACGGGCTCAAGGGCCAGCACCAGGTCGCGGTGCCCGTGCACGGCAAGCGCATCGAAACCGCCTACATCGCGGGCGACATCCACGCCGCGGACTGGTTCGTGAGCCTGAACCACTTCAAGGGACACGAACTGGCGGGCTACGGAGGCGCGCTCAAGAACATCGGCATGGGCTGCGCCAGCAAGCAGGGCAAGATGCAGCAGCACCTGACCACCGGCCCGTCCCTGAACCGCGACGACTGCATCGGCTGCGGCCTCTGCGTCACGGCCTGCGCCGCCGAGGCCCTGGCCCTGGACGGGCCCAAGGGCGAGGGGCGCATCACCATCGACCAGGAACGCTGCGTGGGCTGCGGCGGCTGTTTCCTGGCCTGCAAGAGCGGCGGCCTGGTCATCGACTGGCGCACCAACGTGGGCGAATTCCTGGAGCGGATGATGGACTACGCCAAGGCCGTGCTGGAACCCAAGGGCCGCCCCTGCCTGCACGTCAACTTCGTGGTGGACGTCATTCCCGAATGCGACTGCGCGGGCTACTCGGACGCGCCGCTCTGCCCGGACATCGGCGTGCTGGCCTCGCTCGACCCGGTGGCCGTGGATCAGGCCTCCCTGGATCTGGTCAACCGGGCTCCGGCCTCCAGCCCGAGCAAGCTGCCCCTTTCCTACCAGCCCGGCGAGGACAAGTTCCGCGCGGTGCATGGCCACGTGCCCGAAGATTTCGGACTGGGATATGCCGAAGAAATCGGCCTGGGCAGCCGCGCGTATGAGCTGATCAAGACGTGAGCCCGCTGGGGCGCGGGCCGTGCGGGCCGCGTCAGCCCATGAGGTTGAACACGTCCAGGTTGAGGTCGTGGTGGTTGACGTGCTCGGTGATCCTGACATCCTTGTCCGCGCTGCGGGGCGAGGCGAGGTCCACGTACCGCGTCGGCACGCTGCGCAGCTTGGCGTCGTAGACGACCTTCACCAGCGGCTTCAGCGGCAGGGCCGGGTCCACGGACAGCACCACGCCGTGTTCCCCGCTGCTCAGCCGCACGAGGCTGCCCACGGGATAGATGCCCATGAACTTGATGAACCGTTCCACGGTTTCCGCATGGAGCTGCGTTCCGCCCATGCGGTAGATGCGGCTCATGGCCGCCGAGCCGGGAATGGGTCCGGCGTAGATCCGTCTGCTGGTCTGGGCGTCGAAGACCTCGGTCACGGAAACGATGGGCGTGAGCGGGTGCAGTTGCTCCTGGGTCAGGCTCTTGGGATAGCCGCTGCCGTCGGCCCGCTCGTGATGCTCGGCCACGATGCGGCCCACCACAGGATCCAGTGACGGGTAGGCCCGGAGCATGTCCGCGCCTTCTTCGGGATGCGCCCGCACGATCTTGTATTCCCGCTCCGTCAGCTTTCCCGGCTTGTTCAGGATCACCAGGGGAATGCGCGCGTTGCCCAGGTCGTGCAGCAGCCCGGCCAGCCCCACGAGCCGCATCTCCTCGCGGCTGCGGTCCATGTGGTGGGCCAGGGCGATGGAGAGGACCGAAACGTTGATCGGATGGGTCAGGCTGAACTCGCCGAAATGGCGCAGCTTGAGCATGGAAGCCAGGGCCGTGCCGTTGCGTTCCAGGGACTGAATGAAGCGCTCCACCAGGGCCTCGGCGCGCTCCAGGTCGAGCTTGCCTTCCCGCCGGGCCAGCTCCAGGGCCTTGCGCTCGAACGCGAGCGCCTGGGCATAGAGCTTTTCCGCTTCGGGAAGTTCCCGCGCCAGGGAACCGATCTGCTCCTGCTGAAGCTGCTCGCGCCGGGCGCGGCGGGCCTTTTCGCGGGCGGCCTCCTCGGCCCTGCGGCGGCGCTCCTGCTCGGCCAGCTCGGCGGCCCGTTCCTTGAGGGCCTCTGTCCGGCGGCGTTCCTCCTCCTCGGCCTCGCGGCGCTGCCGCTCCTCTTCCCGCGCCCTGGCCTGGGCCTGCTCCCGGCGACGAAGCTCCATTTCCTCCTCGCGCCGGCGCGCCTCCTCTTCGGCCTTGCGCCGGGCCTCGGCCTCGGCACGCTCCCGCGCTTCCTGCTCGCTCTTGCGGCGGGCCTGCTCTTCGGCGTCCCGCTGCGCCTGTTCGCGTTCGCGGGCGGCCTGCTCTTCCTTGCGTCTGCGCTCCAGTTCGGCCTTGCGCGCCTGTTCCTCGGCCGCGCGGAGGCGTTCCTGCTCCTCGCGCCGGCGCGCCTCCTGTTCGGCCTTGCGGCGGGCTTCGGCCTCGGCCTTTTCCCGCGCTTCCTGCTCGGCGCGTTGGCGGGCCGCTTCCTGCTCGCGCCGGCGCGCCTCCTCCTGGAGCCTGCGCTTGCGGATTTCCCGCTGCCGCGCCTCCTCTTCGGCCTTGCGCGCCTCCTCTTCGGCCTTGCGTGCCGCCTCTTGCGCTTCCCTTTGCAGGCGCGCCCGTTCCTCGGCTTCCTGGCGGGCGCGTTCTTCCTCGGCCCGGCGGGCTGCCTGCTCTTGCGCCTGTTTTTTGGAGGCCTCGGCAAGATGGCGTTTCCGGAGAGCTTCCGCCCTTTTTTGCTCTTCCTCGGCCCGGAGGCGTTCAGAGCGAATGCGTTCGGCCTCGGCACGCCGGGCAGCCTCTTCGGCAAGCTGCCGGGATTTATCCTCGGCGAGTTTTTGTTCCTGGGCACGCAGGCGTTCAAGCCGCTCGGCTTCCTGGCGGCGAAATTCCTCTTCGGCCCGGCGGACGGCTTCCTGCTGCGCCCGCAGCCGCTCTTCTTCCCGAATCCGCTCTTCTTCCCGTATTCGCTTCTCTTCCCGGACCCGCTTCTCTTCGGCGATCCTGCGGCGTTCCCGCTCCTTTCGCGCGGCTTCGGCCTCGGCCTGCTGCCGGGCCTTTTCCTCGGCCTGCCTGCGTTCCTGCAACGCCCGTTGCCGGGCTTCTTCTTCGGCTCTGCGGCGGGCCTCTTCCTCGGCTTGTTGCCGGGCTTCTTCCTCGGCCTTAAGACGGGCTTCTTCCTCGGCTCTGAGGCGGGCTTCGCGTTCCGCTGCGGCGCGCGCCGCGCGTTCCGCCTCCGCACGGGCGGTTTCCTCGGCCAGCTTCCGCTGCTGCGCCTCGCGGCGTTCCCGCTCGGCCTGCTCGGCCTTGCGCTTTTCCTCGGCTTGCTTTTCCTCGGCCCGGAGACGTTCGATCCGAATGCGTTCGGCTTCGGCGCGCCTGGCCGCCTCTTCGGCCTGCTGCCGGGCATTTTCCTCGGCGCGGCGCTTTTCCTCGGCCTGCCGTTTCTGCTCGCGCGCACGGGCCATGGCCGCTGCGCGGGCCGCCTCCTCTTCTTCCCGGCGGGCGCGGGCCTCGTCGTCCTTTCGGCGCTCTTCCTCCCGGCTGCGCTCCTCGGCCTTGCGCCGCTCGGCCTCGCCGCGCGACTGCTCCGCCTGCTCCCGCTTCCAGGCTTCGTAATCGAATTCCGGATCGATCATGACCTCGCTGACGCCTTCGGGAATCAGGCGCTTCACGTCCTCCCAGGAATGGATCGGCTGGTTCACGATGGCGAACGGCTCCGCCTCGGTGCCCTTGCCGTACTGCACCACGAACATGCCCTGTTTCAGGCTGATCTTCTTGACGATCTTCATCCTGCTGTTCGTGGTCACGCCGATTCCCCGCTTTCCGATCTTGGTCTTTTCGTCCGGGCCGCGGCCTTAGAGCCGCCCCTCGGCCGCGAGCCGCCGCACCAGAGCCTCGGCATCCGTCTCGATGTAGTCGGGATGGAACGCTTCCAGCGCCTCCCGGCCCAGGTTCCCGCTGAGCACTCCGGCCGTCCGGCAGCCCGCGGCCCTGCCCGCCGCGATGTCCATGCCGTGGTCCCCGACCATGAGCGCGCTTCCCGGCTCCACGCCGAGCCGCTCCAGGGCCTGGAGCACGTGCGCCGGGTCCGGCTTGAGCGCGCGGGCGTCCTCGCGCGGCAGGAACACGCCGCATCGCCGGACTATCTCCGGAAAGACCGTGCGCACGGCCGCCGTGGAATTGCGCGTGATCACGCCCACGCCCACGCCCCGCGCCGCAAGTTCCGCCAGCAGCGGCTCGGTGAAGGCAAAGAGCCTGCCCTCGCGGGCCGCGTCCAGCTCCGTGGCGTTGACCACCAGCCGCGCCCGCGAATGAAATTCCAGGCCCATGTCGCGGCCTTCGTTCTCTTCCACTTCCGCGGCCAGCTCGGCCATCCATTCCAGCACGGGCATCCCGTTGGCTTCGGGCTCCTCGCCCAGAAACGCGGCGGCCAGCGCCCTGACCCGCCGCTTCATCAGATCGAAATCGATGGTCAGCTCGGCGAGCGTCCCGTCGAAATCAAAAATTATGGCCCGAATCTTTCCCATGCTCACGCCTGCTCCGGTTCCGCTTCCGCTTTCCGCGTTCACGCTTGAAGTTCATGCAATTTCGATCCTGCCGCGCGCACTTCTTGCGATTCCTCGCGGCTCGGAGTAAATATCCAATTCATGGACCGTTCCGACAACAATCCCGGTGGCTTCGACGCACTCGTGGTCGGGGCCGGTCCGGCCGGATCCGCTGCGGCGCGCACCCTGGCCCTCGGAGGCCTGCGCGTCGCGCTCATGGACCGCGCCCTTTTCCCCAGGCCCAAGCTCTGCGGCGGGCTGCTGACGAAAAAAACCCTACGCGCCCTGGACGCCGCCTTTGGGCTATGCCGCGAAGCCCTCGTCGAACAGGGCGTCATCTTCGGCCAGTCCGACGCCTTTTCCCTCTACCATCGGGACAGGCTGCTCCATTCCGGCACCGCGCCTTTTCCCTTCCACTTCGCGAGCAGAAGCGCAATGGACCACCTGCTGCTCCGCAAGGCCGTCGAGGCCGGGGCCGAACTCGTCCAGGCCAGGGCAATCGACTGTAATCCGCAGCGGGGCACGGTGGCAACCGAAGACGGACGAACCTTCCAGGCGCGCTTCATCATCGGCGCGGACGGAGCCAACAGCCGCGTGCGCCGCGCGCTTCAGCCCGACAAGAACCGCTGGCGCTGCAACCTCGCGGACAGCATCGAGCTGCGCATCCCCCGCGACGGCCTGGCCTCCCCCCTGCGCGATCTCCAAAAGCCGCTGCTGCACCTCGGCTTCAACAAGGCCGGGTACGGCTGGGTTTTTCCCAACCCGGAACACCTCGTCATCGGCATGTGCGGGCTGCGGGAGAAACGCCCCTTGCGCGCCAGCCTCCAGGAATATCTCGACACCCTCCACATCCGCACCGAGCAGCGGCCTCCGATGCAGGGCCATCCCCTGCCCTACGGCAATTGGCTCAAAATCAGCGGCAAAGGCCCCCTGCTGCTCGCGGGCGACGCGGCCGGGCTCGTGGAGCCGACCCTGGGCGAAGGCATTTTCTACGCCCTCATGAGCGGCAAATACGCGGCGCTCTCCGTGCTCGATCAGGTCCGCAACCTGGGCAGCGCGGACGCGCTCTATCGGCGGCGGCTGGAAAGGAATCTTTTTCCTGAACTCAAAGCTTCGAATATGCTCAGAAAAATCCTGCTGACCGCCGTGCGCGTCCACGGCTATGCGCCCGTGTCCCTGTTTCTGAAAGCCGGAGGGTCCAAACTCGCAGAAATGGTCCACGGCGAACGGAGCTACGCCCTGCTGCGCAGGAAACGCTGGGAATGGGACTGAAGCATTTTGGGATGAGGCGAGAAAAAGGGCAGAAAAAAGGCCAAGAGAAAAATGCTTGGAGAAGATGCCTCCGGCGGCCCAGGGGCCCGCGGCCCCTGGGAACCCCTTTTGCCGACCGCGACCAGCGCGGTCGGGCGGGTGCAATAGAGAGCTGGAGAGGTTCGGAAAGCTGGATTCGGGCGCGGACCGGCTATGAGACGAAAAAAAGCCGGACGCCCTGGAGCGTCCGGCTGGAATTTTCCGATACGTTTTGTTTGATCGCGGGTATTTCTCTCTGGAAAGGAGAAATATCACCGCTTGCTTCGCTTCAGGCTAGAAGAAGCAGTCGATCTCCTCGACCGGCTGGGTCAGGCTGAAGTTCCCGTCCAGAATCCACTTCTTGAGCTCGTCGGCCACTTCCACGGACATGGGATAGGAAGTCAGCGGCACGGTGGCCACCTTCTTGCCGTCGAGCACGATCTCCCCGGACTGGAGTTCCTCGAAGGTCACATGTCCGAGCACGCGGGGCACGCCGTTGGGATAATCATAGCCGTAATCGCGCACGGGCACCTGGATGTCCGCGTTGGACACGCCCGTATGCCAGGCGATCTCCTCGTTGAGGATGGGAATGGGGATGCCCACGCCCACGGCCAAGGAGCAGCCGTAGCCCACGATGGACACGCCGCGCACATAGCGCGGGTTCATCTTCTTCATGTCGCCCTTGAGCATCAGGGTTCCGGACGGCGTGGTCGGAATGCCGTACTCGTTGCGGGGCGGCTTGGGGTTGTGCTGCGTTCCGGAGCCGATCACATAGCCCACGCCGCCGCCCAGGAAGATGCGCGTGCCCAGGCCGATGGTCTTGAACAGCGGATCGTTGAACAGGGGCGAAAGCTCGCCCGCCGTGGCGTAGTTGGCGTTGCGGGACTTGGGCTTCAGCGGGCCCATGTAGGTGTAGATGGTCCGGCTGGTCAGGTTCACGGCGCAGTTGTAGTTCTGGTAGCAGTTGCGCGGGTTGAGCAGCCAGGCATTGGGCAGGTCCGCCAGGGTCACGTCCTTGTCGAGCTTGCGGCGCGGATAGCAGTCCGTTCCGTAGGCGCGGGCCTTGAGATGCACGGCCTTGCCGCGCAGCAGGTCTTCGATGACGTGGCCGCCGCCGTAGACGAAGCGGCCGGGATAGACCTTGTTCAGGGGATCGTCCTCGGCGGGCTCGGTGGCGCCCATGTAGCCGTCCACCGCGGCCAGGCCGGAATAGGCGGGCACGTTGTTCAGCCAGAGCTGGGAAACCTTCATCACGGGCGGTTCCTGCCCGATGTTGAAGAGCATGCCGGAAGAGCACATGGTCGAGAACGTTCCCGTGGTGACCACGTCCACTTCCTTGGCCGCCTTGACCTTGCCGAGGCGGCGCACTTCCGCGGTCATTTCTTCCGCGTTGAGCACGACCGCCTTGCCTTTGCGGATGCGGTCGTTGATTTCCTGGATGGTTTTATTGACCTGATGGGTGGCCACGGGTACCTCCGTTCATACATATGGCTTGGAAGTCTTTGATAGTGTCTCAAATCGTTTCCGAAGGCAATTTTTTTCCGGGAACCTGCCTGCGGCCCCTTGTGCGCCCTTGGCTTGGGGGCTTTTTTGAGCTATATAATGATACGTTCCGACGCAGTCAGAAGCGTTGCTCTTCATTCCAGAATTTCTGCAATTATTTCTACAACCTGAAAAGTCAGCAAAGACCCGGCCTTGAACGCAAAGCAAGCACTTCGAGAACACCTTCTTCAGACCAGTTCGGAACAGGAGCTCCGCCGCTGGTTCGACCCGCTGGACGTGGACATCGTCCCGGCGGAACGTCGCGCCTCCGTGCTCTTTCCGCACGGCTTCTTCGCGCGCTGGTTCGAGGGCACGATTCAGGACAAGTTCGAAGCGCAGCTGAACTCGTTCCTCGGCGGCGAATACACGATCCGCTACAACACCCCCTCCAACGGCGGGGAGAACGGCCGCGCGGTGGAGACAAGCACCAAGGCCGTGGGCTTCCCCTTTGATTCCCAGTTCATCTTCGATTCCTTCCTGGTGAACAAGAAAAACTACTTCCCGCTGGCCTCGGCCCGGGAGGTGACCAAGCAGGCGGGCACGCTCTTCAATCCCTTCCTCATCTGCGGGGAGCACGGTTCGGGCAAGTCCCACCTCCTGCGCGCCATCGCCAACGAGATCAGCAAGAAAGCCGACCCCGCCTCCCTGCTGCTGCTCTCCATGGACGAGCTGAAGAACCTCTACAGCACCACCTTTTCCGGCGACGTCTTCCGGGCGCGCAACCATATTTTCTCCCACGACTTCCTGTTCATCGACGACTTCCACCAGATCCAGAAGTACGACGGCATGCAGCAGGAAATGATCATTATTTTCAACCATTTCTTCGATCGAAAGAAACAGATGGTCTTCTGCTGCCAGGACAAGATATCCTCCTACGACTATCTTGATCCGGTGCTGCTCTCCCGGCTGGAATGGGGGCTGATGGTCTCGCTCAAGCAGCCGGACCTGGAAGTGCGCATCGACTACATCCGCGAGCAGGCCAAGCTCAAGAAGCTGCCCCTGTCCAAGGAACAGATCCTGACCCTGGCCCAGCGCTTCAAGGATTTCCGCTACCTTCAGGGCATCCTCATCAAGCTGGTGGCCTTCCGCGAGCTGGTCCGCAAGGACATCTCCAAACGGGATTTCGAGCAGATCCTGAACAACACGGAAGAAACCACCACGGAAACGCTCAAGTCCGAGCACGTCATCTCCCTGGTGGCCGACCATTTCGGGGTCAGCGTCAAGGAGCTGAAAGGCAGCAAGCGCCACGCCCACATCGCCCAGGCCCGCCAGGTTTCCATGTACCTGTGCAAGACGCTCCTGCCGGTTTCCTACCCGGCGCTGGGCAGGACTTTCGGCGGCAAGGACCACTCCACCGTGCTCTACTCGGTAAAAAAAATAGAGCAACTTCGGGAAGATGACCCCACAATGAACAGCCTGTTGAAAGAGTTGAAGAAGAAATGTCTGCTTTACGGCAGAGAGTGATCCCCGTGCGGGGGGGTGTCGGTGAAGTTCCTTGTCCTCGACAAGGCGTGTAGATATTTTTTCTATAAAATACAGCCTGATAACATGGTTATCTACCAAGTGACAGGCCTTATAAAAGCAACAAGGAGTCTTCTTTATGTTCTTAAGAGTACAAAGAGACGAGATCATCGAAGGTTTGCAGAAGTCGGCCAACATCATTCCGGCCAAGACGGGCGCCGCCTTCCTGCGCACGATCTGGCTGAAGTGCGAGGACGGAAGGCTCAACATAATGTCCACGGATTCCAACCTGGAGTTCTGCGGTTCCTATCCCGCCCAGATCCAGGAAGAGGGCCTGGCCGGCATCCAGGGCCGCGCCTTCTACGAGCTGGTCCGCAAGCTGCCTTCGGGCGAGCTGATCATCAAGACCGACGCGGACAAGCAGAACGTCCTGGTCGAGCAGGGAGCGCGCAAGTACAAGCTGCCCGTGAACGACGAGGAGTGGTTCCAGAAGTTTTCCTCCTTCCCGGACGAGGGCACGGTCTTCTGGTCCGGCGATTTCCTGCACGAGATCATCGACAAGATCGCCTACTGCATCAGCGACGAGGACTCCATGGAGGCCATCGCGTGCATCTATTTCGCCAGGGCCAAGAACGGCGACAAGGCCATCGAGGTCTGCGGGCTGAACGGCCACCAGTTCGCCATGATCAAGTTCGTCAACGACGACATCTTTGAAATGCTCCCGGAAGAAGGCGTGCTCATCCAGAAGAAATATCTGGCCGAGCTGAAGAAATGGCTGACCGCGGACGAGATCGAGCTGAACATCTCGGACAAGCGGCTCTTCTTCCGCACCGGGGACCAGCAGGAAACCTTCAGCCTGCCGCTTTCGTATTACCAGTATCCGAACTACAACAACTTCCTTTCCAAGCTCGGCGAGGAAGGGGTTTCCCGTCTTTCGTTCAACCGGGCGGAAATGATCAATTCCCTGGACCGCATCTCCATCTTCAACACCGATTCCAACCGCTGCACCCATTTCATGCTCCAGCCCGGCGAGCTCGTGCTCTACAGCCAGGGCCAGGAAACCGGCACGGCCACGGAGTCCATGGAGTCGCAGTTCAGCGGCGATCTGGAGCGCATCGCGTTCCCGACCAAGAATCTCATCGAGATCCTCAACCATTTCAGCTCGCAGACCGTGGAGATGGTTCTCACCGGCGGCGAAGCGCCCTGCGGCATCACCGGCACCGACGACGCCGACTATCAGGTCATCGTCATGCCCATGATGATTCAGGAAGAGACTTATTATACCGAGGAAGACGCTTAATGACCGAACAGAGGCAGACCAACAGCTATACGGCTGACAGCATCACCATTCTCGAGGGGCTTTCCGCCGTACGGAAACGCCCCGCCATGTACATCGGTTCCACGGACGGGCGCGGCCTGCACCACCTGGTCTACGAGGTGGTGGACAACTCCATCGACGAGGCCATGGGCGGGTATTGCAACCGCATCAAGGTCCAGCTGCACATGGACAACTCCGTGACCGTCACGGACAACGGCCGCGGCATTCCCGTGGACATGCACCCCAAGGAGCATCGTCCCGCGCTGGAAGTGGTCATGACCACGCTGCACGCGGGCGGCAAGTTCGACAACGACTCCTACAAGGTTTCCGGCGGCCTGCACGGCGTGGGCGTGTCCTGCGTGAACGCGCTTTCCGAATTCCTGGAGGCCACGGTCAAGCGCGACGGCAAGACCTGGCGTCAGACCTACGAGCGCGGCGTGCCCGTTTCCGGCCTGGAACTGGTGGGCGAGTCCACCAGCACGGGAACCGCCATCCGCTTTCGTCCGGACGAGGAGATCTTCGAGGTCAACCAGTTCGACTACGGCACGCTGAAAAAGCGGCTCCAGGAACTGGCCTACCTCAACTCCGGCCTGCAGATCGACTTCATGGACGAGCGCACCGGGGATTCGGACAGCTTCCACTTCGAGGGCGGCATCCGCTCCTACACCCAGGACATCAACAGCGGGCAGACCGTGGTCACGGACGTGATCTACGGCATCGGCGAAGCCGAGAACATGGTCACCGAGTTCGCGGTGCAGTACAACACGGGCTACAAGGAGAACGTCTACACGTTCGCCAACAACATCCGCACCGTGGAAGGCGGCACGCACCTCGCGGGCTTCCGCACGGCGCTGACCCGCGCCCTGAACAACTACATCGCCAACGCGGACCTGCCCAAGAAGCTGATCCGCAAGGTTTCGGGCGACGACGTGCGCGAGGGCCTGACAGCCATCGTCAGCGTCAAGCTGCCCATGCCGCAGTTCGAGGGCCAGACCAAGACCAAGCTCGGCAACTCCGAGGTCAGCGGCCTGGTGGCCGGATTGGTCTACGAGAAGCTGACCCAGTTTTTCGAGGAAAATCCCAAGGACATCAAGGCCATCCTGGAAAAGGTCATCGACGCGGCCCGCGCCCGCGACGCCGCCCGCAAGGCGCGCGATCTGGTCCGGCGCAAGGGAGCGCTTTCGGACAACGCCCTGCCGGGCAAGCTCGCGGACTGCCAGACCAAGAAGGCCGAGGAATCCGAGATCTTCATCGTCGAGGGCGACTCCGCAGGCGGCTCGGCCAAGCAGGGCCGCGACCCGCGCTGCCAGGCCATTTTGCCCCTGCGCGGCAAGATCCTGAACGTGGAAAAGACCCGCGTGGACAAGATGCTCTCCAACAAGGAAATCCGGGCCATGATCACGGCGCTCGGCGTGGGCATCGGCGTGGGCGACGACCAGGAAAAGGACTACGACAAGCTGCGCTACCACAAGATCGTCATCATGACGGACGCCGACGTGGACGGCTCGCACATCCGCACCCTGCTGCTGACCTTCTTCTTCCGGCAGTACCCGGAGCTGATCGAGCGCGGCAATCTCTACATCGCGCAGCCGCCCCTGTTCCGCGTGCACAAGGGCAAGTTCGAGAAGTTCATCAAGGAAGAGACGGAGCTGAACGACTTTCTGCTCACCAGCGTGAGCAAGGATCTCGTGGTCCGCTCGGTGAACGGCTACGAATACACGGGCGAAAAGCTCGTGGACTTCGCCAACCAGATCCGCTTCGTGCGCGGCAAGGTCCACGACGCCGTGAACATGGCCATCGAGGAGCCGCTCTTCATGCATCTGCTCGACTCGCAGCAGCGCCTCTCGTTCCGCTGGTTCGAGAAGGAGGAAAACGATCCCGAAGCCTTCTACGCGGACATGGCCGAACGTGGCTACAGCGTCCGCCTGGAGAGCGAGCATGACGAAGAGTCCGAAAAGGACCGCACCTTCCTCGTCTTCGAGAACCAGAACGGGCACCGCACGCGCCTGGCCATGGAATTCTTCAATTCCAAGCTCTACCGCCAGGCCTACGACACCAACCGCAAGATCAAGGACGAATGCGGCGGGGTGGAGTTCCTGCTGGTCAAGGGCGCGGAGCAGACGCCGGTGACGGGGCTTTTCAAGACCCTGGAGGCCATTCTCGAAGAAGCGCACAAGGGCTATCAGATCCAGCGCTACAAGGGTCTGGGCGAAATGAACCCGGAGCAGCTCTGGGAGACGACCATGGACCCGACCAAGCGGACCATGCTCCAGGTGAAGATCGACGACATGTCCGAGGCGGACGACATCTTCCAGGATCTCATGGGGGATTCCGTGGAGCCGCGTCGCCTGTTCATCGAGCGCAACGCCCTGGCCGTCCGCGAACTGGACATCTAGCAGCATTACGAAGGGTTCGGTCCGGCTTTTCCGAGGTCACGGCGTGAACCGGAAGCAGCGGCCCCGCCCTTCGCCATGGAGGATACATGAACGATTTCATAACCATCGAGGAAGAACTCAAGAAAAGTTATCTTGAGTATTCCTTGAGCGTGATCATCGGTCGCGCCATTCCGGACGTGCGCGACGGGCTCAAGCCCGTGCACAGGCGGATTCTCTTCGCCATGCACGATCTCGGAAACTCGTACAACCGAGCCTACAAGAAGTCCGCCCGCGTGGTCGGTGACGTCATCGGTAAATACCATCCGCACGGCGACTCCGCCGTGTACGACGCGCTGGTGCGCATGGCCCAGGAATTCTCCATGCGCGATCCGCTCGTGGACGGCCAGGGCAACTTCGGCTCCATCGACGGCGACGCCGCCGCGGCCATGCGTTACACCGAGGTGCGCATGGCGCGTCTGGCCAGCGAGTTCCTGGCGGACATCGACAAGCAGACCGTGGATTTCCGGCCCAACTACGACAACACCATGCAGGAGCCCGCGGTCCTGCCCACCAAGGTGCCCAACCTGCTGCTCAACGGCACGGCCGGCATCGCCGTGGGCATGGCCACCAACATCCCGCCCCACAACCTGGGCGAGCTGGTGGACGGCACCCTGCACCTGCTGCGCAACCCGGATTGCAGCGTCAGCGACCTGATGCAGCACATCAAGGGTCCGGACTTCCCCACGGGCGCCTCCATCTACGGCGGCCAGGGCCTGCGCGACGCCTACCACACCGGGCGCGGCAGCATCCGCATCCGGGGCAAGATCGAGATCGAGCAGCTCAAGGGCAACCGCGAGTCGATCATCATCAAGGAAATTCCCTACGCGCTGAACAAGTCCACCCTGGTGGAGAAGATCGCCCAGCTCGTGCACGAGAAGAAGATCGACGGCGTTTCGGACCTGCGCGACGAGTCCGACCGCAACGGCATCCGCATCGTGCTCGAACTCAAGCGCGGCTCCATCGCCGACATCATCGTCAACGCGCTCTACAAGTTCACCCCGCTGGAGACGAGCTTCGGCATCAACATGATGGCCGTGGCCGGCAACCGGCCCATGCTCCTGAACCTCAAGCAGGTGCTGGCCTACTTCCTGGAGCATCGGCGCGAGGTCATCATCCGGCGCACCCGCTTCGACCTGGACAAGAGCGAAAAGCGCGCCCACATCCTGGAAGGCCTCAAGATCGCGGTGGACAACATCGACGAGGTCGTGCGGCTGATCCGCGCCTCTTCCAGCCCGGACGAGGCCAAGGCCGCCCTGAAGGCGCGCTTCGAGCTGTCCGACGTGCAGGCCCAGGCCATCCTGGACATGCGTCTGCAGCGTCTGACCGGTCTGGAGCGGGACAAGCTGGAGGCCGAGTACCTGGATCTCATGGAGAAGATCAAATACTTCAAGAGCATCCTTGAAAACGAAAGCGTGCTCAAGGGCGTCATCGACGACGAGCTGACCGAGATCCGCAAGACCTACAGCACCCCGCGCCGCAGCGTGCTCCTGGAAGACAATCCCTACGACATCAACATCGAGGATCTCATCGCCGACGACGAGACCGTTATTACGCTCTCCCAGCGCGGCTACGTGAAGCGAACCCCCCTTTCCAACTACCAGTCCCAGAAGAGGGGCGGAAAGGGCGTGGCGGGCGTCCAGACGGGCGACGGCGACTTCGTGCACAACTTCCTCCTGACCACGAACCACCAGACCCTGCTGCTCTTCACCAACCTGGGCCGGATGTACCAGCTCAAGGTCCACCAGGTGCCCGAAGGCAGCCGCTACGCCAAGGGCGTGCACATCGCCAACCTGCTGCCCCTGAGCAAGGACGAGTACGTGGCAGCGGCCCTGGCCACCCGCGAGTTCGACAAGGAGCGCTACCTGCTCTTCGTGACCAAGCGCGGCATGATCAAGCGTTCCAGCATGGAGCTGTACGGCAACTGCCGCTCCACGGGCATCAAGGCCGTGACCCTCAAGGAACACGACGAGCTGATGACCGTGAAGGAGGTTCCGAGCGACGCGGACTGCCTGCTCATCTCCGCGGACGGCATCTCCATCCGCTTCAACATGCAGGACGCCCGGCCCATGGGCCGCGTGGCCGCCGGAGTCAAGGGCATGGCCCTGCGCGACGCGGACCGCGTGGTGGCCGCGGTCATCACCGGCAACGGCCGCGACAGCCTGCTGACCGTGTCCGAAGGGGGCTACGGCAAGCGCACCGGCCTGGACCAGTACCGGGTCCAGACGCGCGGCGGCAAGGGCATCATCAACATGCGCGTTACCGCCAAGACCGGACCCGTGCTCGGCGCCATCATGGTCGGCGAGAACGACGAGGTCGTGCTCCTGACCTCCGGCAACAAGATCATCCGCATGGACGTCTCCGAGATCAGCGAAACGCGCGGACGCGCCACCCAGGGCGTGCGCCTCGTGCAGATGGACGGCGGACAGGTGGCCGGATTCGACCTGGTGCTCGACAAGGGACTCGACGAGGAAGACTAGATGGCGACCCCCCATCGCGTTGCGCTCATTCTGGCTCTGCTGGCGAGCCTCGGCTGTCTGCTTGCGGGCTGTTCCGTTCCCGGTTCCAGCGAGCGCTCGGACCTGGAAGAGGTGCGCACTGCGTACATGAACGGCTTCTACATCGAGGCCAAGGAAGGGTACGAACGCTACCTTCAGCGCTACCCCAAGGGCGAGAACCGGCTCGAAGCCTGGGAGCGGCTTCTGGAAATCGCGCTCAACGTCAAGGGCGACCTGGACCGCTCCATCGTGCTGCTGGAAGCCATGATCCTGGAGTACGGGGAAAAGTCCAATTCGGCCTGGACCCTGATGTTCCAGCTCGGCGAGCTCTACGACCAGCGCGGCGACCGGACCAAGGCGCTGGACACCTGGCAGAAATGCCTGGAGCTGAGCGGGGACGACCAGCAGCGCAAGGTGGAAACCCTGCTGCGCATGGCCGGAGTGCACCGGGTGCTGCGCAACTACGACCGCGCCCTGACCCTGCTTCAGCAGTGCGAGGAGCTGGCCCCGGACGGGCCGACCCGCGCGCGCTGCCAGTACGAGGAGGCCCAGACCTACAGCTTCATGCAGAGCTGGGGCCAGGCCAAGGAAGTGCTGGAAGTGATCATGGCGGACGGCGTGGCCGACAAGGACACCCAGGCCCTGGCCGTGTTCCTGCTGGCCGACGTCTACGAGCAGGAAATGGACTTCGACCGGGCGCGCGAGCTCTTCCATTCCATAGAAGACACCTACCCGAATCCCAAGGTCATCCAGATCCGGCTGAAGAACATGGGCAAGGGCCATTAGCCGGACAACGCATCAACGGCATTCCAGGGAGGATCGGAAACGGTCCTCCCTTTTTTCATGCGCGCCTGTTTTCATGCGCGGCCCAAAGGAGCGCACGCACGTGCGCGGCGGCCGCGCGCTCTATGGAACCGTGCGGAAACGTGCGGAAACGAAAAAGGCCCCCGCGAACGGGGGCCCAGGAATGACGGCGATGAGGGTCGGCGTCGAACTACAGAATGGGCAGGTACTTGTCCAGTTCGTACTCGGTGACCTGAGTGCGGTATTCGTCCCACTCGGCGACCTTGTTCTCGACCAGGGCGTTGTGCAGGTGGTCGCCCAGGACTTCCTTCATGAACTTGGACTTCTTCAGGTTCATGGCGGCTTCGAACAGGGAGCCGGGAAGCGCCTTGATCTTGTTGCGCTTCAGCTGGCGGTCGTTCATGTGGAAGATGTCTTCCTCGACCGGGGTGGTCAGGGTGTAGTTTTCTTCGATGCCCTTCAGACCGGCCGCGATCATGACGGCGAAGGCCAGGTAGGGGTTGGCCGCCGGATCCGGGCAGCGCAGCTCCATGCGGGTGGCCAGTTCCTTGCCGGGCTTGTACATGGGCACGCGGACAAGGGCGGAACGGTTGCGGCGGGCCCAGGCGATGTAGACCGGGGCTTCGTAGCCGGGGACCAGGCGCTTGTAGGAGTTGACCCACTGGTTGGTCACGCAGACGAATTCGGGAGCGTGCTTGAGGATGCCGGCGATGTAGCTCTTGCCCTCGGCGGACAGATGGTACTTGTCGGATCCTTCGTAGAAGACGTTTTTGCCGTTCTTGAACAGGGACTGGTGCACGTGCATGCCGGAGCCGTTCTCGCCGAAGATGGGCTTGGGCATGAAGGAGGCGTAGCAGCCGTGCTTGCGGGCGGTTTCCTTGACGACCACGCGGTAGGTCATGGCGATGTCGGCCATGCGCAGGGCCTCGGCGTAGCGCAGGTCGATCTCATGCTGGGACGGGGCCACCTCGTGGTGGGAGTACTCGACCTGCATGCCCATGGCTTCGAGGGCGAAGATGATCTCGCGGCGGATGTTGTTGCCCAGGTCCAGCGGCGGAGCGTCGAAGTATCCGCCGTGGTCGAGGATCTCGGTGTCCTGGTCGTCGGCGAAGAGGAAGAACTCCAGCTCGGGACCGACGTAGGAGGTGTAGCCCTTCTCGGCGGCCTTGGCGAGAACCTTCTTCAGCACGTAGCGGGAATCGGCGGTGAACGGGGTGCCGTCGGGGTTGACCACGTCGCAGAACATGCGGGCGACCGGACGCTCGGTCGGACGCCAGGAGCAGATCTGGAAGGTGGTCGGATCCGGCATGGCGACCATGTCGGACTCGTCGATGCGGCAGAAGCCCAGGATCGAGGAGCCGTCAAAGCCCATGCCTTCCTCGAAGGAAGCTTCGATCTCGTTCGGGGTGATCTGGAAAGATTTCAGGGTGCCGAGGATGTCGACGAACCAGTACTGAATGAAGCTGACGTTGTAATCCTTGACGGCTTTCAGCACGTCGTCGGCGTTTTTGCAATCAAACACGGGGATATTCATGTGCCGGACCTCCAAAAAGGGTTGTTGGGTTTCACGACTTGGATGCGAATGGGTTCCTGATTAACAAGTTCGATGCCAATACTAATTAGTTGCGAAATTTCAAACTGTTATCTTCATGTTGACGCCTTTGGCAGCATCAGATTCCCATAAAAAATTACAATTTTGTGATGGAAAAACAAGCCCGCTTCAAAAATGAAACAATATTGTCAACAAAAGAGCTTGAAAAAACCGGAAATGGAACCGTAGACCACACATTATTGTCAACTTTGGACCTGTTTTTCGCCTCGTCGGGGTTGAATGAGCCATTTTTTGGGCCTCGCGTCAAGCGCATTTCGCCCTGCGGAGGCATTTCCTCGTCCTGTCTTGAAATGGCCGAAACCGGAGCCGGAACCCCTTCCACGGGCAAAAAAGAGTCCGCGAATCGACTCCCAGAGCCGATTCGCGGACTTTTGCCCCTGCGGCCGAACTGGGCCGCTCCGGATGCTTTTTGGGGGATGATCTCTTCCAATTTCTGCCGAAACAAGAAATTTACGGTTTCATGAGGCCTGAAACGCGTTCATTCCGGCTTGCATAGAACGAAAGTGTTATTTTCGATTCCCCGCTCGAGCGATTGCTCTGCGAAGTTCAGTTTTCACCGATCATATGAATGAGGTCTTTCATCTCCCGGAAGAACTCCATGAGTTCCTCGCGGTCGGCCACGACTCCGCCCTGGTTCAGGTGCAGGAGCACGGCGAGGTCCACGCCCCGGTTGGTGGTGTGCTTGGAAAAGCCCAGCTCGCGGCGCTTGGCCGTGGAGGAGCGCAGGGAGAGCGTCCAGGTGTCGCCCACGCCGCTCCAGGTGGAGAGCACGGGACCGCTTTCGCGCTCCTGGCGCACGAGAAAGCTGGTGAAGTCGCCCAGGGAGAGCCGACCCGGCAGACCGAGAAAATCGCCGCGTTCGGAACGGATGGCCACGGGCATGGCCAGGAATTCCGCGCCCGGCTGATCCGTTTCCGGCTCTGCGGGGCGGCTTGCGTCGGGCTGGCCCCCTTTTTCCAGGGCATAGCTGTCCACGCCGTCCCGGCCGCGCACGTTGACGATCTTCTTGGCGCGGACGCGGCGCTCCGGGGTGCCCTGCTCTTCCTGTGGGGAGGGAGTTTCCCCGTCCTCGCCCGCGGAATCCGCTTCTGCGTCGCCGCGTTCTTGCGCAGCAAGGCCGTCTGTTTCCATGGTCCGATCCTCGGCGGTGCGATCCTGCGGGGCGCTCGCTTCCCCGCCCGGCAGCTGACCGGAGGAGGCGTCGCCCGACTGCCGATCGGTGCGGAATCCCGCGGCCAGCTCGCCGAGCAGCACCTGATTCCCGGCTTCGGCTTCCAGCAGGCCGCGCAGGGCCTCCTCCAGCCTGGAAAGGCGCTGCTCCGACCTTGCCTGGGCCGTGGCCAGCTGGGCCATGCCCTGCATCATCTGCCCGGCGGTCTTGAAGAATTTTTCCAGATATTCCGGAGAGGCTCCGGCCATGGCCGAGACGCTCTGCCCTTCGGGGGCGGTTTCCCGACGTCCGCCCTCGGAGCGGAACCCGGCCTGCTTGAGGCGCTTCTCGGTTTCGGCCACGGAAAGGCCCTGCTCGAAGCATTCGCGGATTTTCTTGCAGACCTCCAGCGCCTTGGGCTGGAAGCGGATGGGCTTGCCGTACCCCGCCACGGGAATGTAGCCCGGAAATTTGCGACGATAGCTTTTCACCGTGGTCACGGACACGCCCAGGGCGTCTCCGAGATCCTTGTGGGTCAGGGTCTTGTCTGGCATTCGCTTTTATCTCCGTGTCTTCGTCTCGCTGCGGCGCAGCATCGCCGGAATCATTTCGTCACCGATCGTCACCCTGTAAATCCTTGCAGGGCAATGATCAGTAACTGATCGATATCGACATGGGACAGGGAAGTCAAGGACCGGGCCGGAAAGCGCGACGTGATCCGCTTTCCGGCCCGGAGGGCTTTTCAGGTCCGCAAACCGGCTGGCCCGGGATCAGAGCAGTTTGCTGGAAATGAATTCCAGGCCCGATTCCTGAACCGCTTCGGGCGAGCCCACCACAACGGCGCGGCCATGCTCGGCCACCAGCCGCGCGGCCTCGGCGAAATGCCGGAAGTCGCCGCTGGTGGTGCCCAGGATTTCCCCTCGGACCTGCTGCCGCCAGGCATCGGTGATGCCGGAAAGGTAGCGGATCATGGAGGTGAAGCCCTTGGCGTCCGGCAGCATGTAGCTGTCCATCTCGCCGATGGCCCCGATGACGCTTTTCTCGATGTCGTCGTGGCTCAGCGCGGCGTCGCGCAGGTAGGCTCCGATGTGGTCGAAGGCGTCCAGGGTCTTGGTCAGGTTCGGGTCGCGGTAGGAAACGAAGCAGAGCGTGCCCGCCACGAGGTCGAACATGCTGAACGCGCCGTAGGCCCCGCCCAGCACCCGCACCTTTTCCCAGAGGTAGCCCGCGCGCAGGAACTTGCTCACGGCGTTGGCCGCGCCCGTGAACTGCATGCCCAGATCCCGGAGGTTCGCGCCCCGGCCCACGTAGTTGACCTGCGCGGGCAGGGTCAGGGCCTCAAGCTTCGGGTAGCTGCACGGGGTGCGCTCCAGCCGGGGGTTCGTCGCATCGGGCAGCGCGCGGGTCAGGGAGGTGATGCCGGGCATGATGCTCGCGAAATCGTCCTCGCTGGCCGTGACGTTGATGATCAGATTGTTGCGGGAGAAGAGCAGGCGGCGCATCTCCTCCAGGTCGCGGTGCACGCTTTCGAAGTCGTTCTCCACCCGATCGGCCAGCTCGCGCAGGTAGAAGAGGTTGGTGACTCCGTGCATCAGCTCGTTGGTCAGCCCGGCCTCGTGCATGCCCGCGCGCAGCCGCGCGGCCACGGCCATGTGCCCGGAGGGTATCAGGCGATGCTCGGCCTGGGCCTTGGCTTCCAGGACCATCTGACGGAAGCGGTCCTTGTTGTCCAGGCGGCAGAGCATGAGCACTTCGAGCAGGATCTTGAAAAGCTCCTCGCTGCGCTCCACCGTGGCCTTGCAGCGCAGGAAGAGCTTGGAAACGCAGCCTTCGGCGGTGCCCAGGGCGGGCGCGGCGTAGGTCATGGATTCGATGCCGCCGGTCTTGCGGGCGATGCGCTTGGTCAGCGTCACGTAGTCGCTGGTCTCGGTGCCCATTTCCAGCAGGGCCTCGCCGAAGAGCGGGACGTAGGGCAGGAGCCGTTCCGGCAGGCGGCAGAGGTCGAAGCCGAGGTCGAGATAGAGCAGCCCGGCCGTGTCCAGGTCGTGCAGCAGGGTGCGCGACTCGTCCCGTTCGTAGGACTCGATGGGAATGATCTGGTTGCGCCGGGGCAGGTCGTTCAGGGAGAGGCGCGGAATGGCGGCCAGGGCCTCGGGGCTGTCGGGCTTGCTCTGCTCCTCGCGCAGCTGTTCCGCAATCTCGCGCAGGCGGGCCTGCTCGCCCTCGGTCATGCTGGCGCGCACGGTTTCCAGGCGTTCCTTTTCCCGCTTGCGGACCTTGTCCGAAAGTTCCGGGTCCGGCAGGAGCTTGAGCGTGGCCCGGTGCGGATTGTCGATGAGATGGGCGCGGATCAGGTTTTCGAACACGGGCTCGCCCGAGGCGATGCGCTCCTTGAGCCGCAGGAGCGGTGCTTCGAAGGCGATCAGGTCCACGGGGTCGCCGTCGTAGAGCCAGGTGGAGAGCGCCCGGAACATGGCCGACAGCCCGCGCGGGTAGTTGCCGGTATTGTTCTCGCGCAGGGCGAATTCCTCGCTGTTCATGGCCGCTTCCACGTCGTGGGGGTGCGCGC
This sequence comes from Paucidesulfovibrio longus DSM 6739, assembly GCF_000420485.1. Lineage (NCBI taxonomy): Bacteria > Pseudomonadati > Thermodesulfobacteriota > Desulfovibrionia > Desulfovibrionales > Desulfovibrionaceae > Paucidesulfovibrio > Paucidesulfovibrio longus. The sequence goes on from NZ_ATVA01000014.1 coordinate 25,176, forward strand.
CCTGCTCCACGATGTCGGTCAGCGTCCGCAGGATCAGCGGCTCGACCTTGTCCGCGTCTTCGGGGTCCACGCCTTTGAGTCCCACGGAAAAGTACATCTGGCGGATGTCCGCCTCCAGGCCCACCCCGGCCATGTCCTCGCCCAGCTCCGAGTCGAGCAGCGCCTTGCGCAGCGGCGAGGAGGAAAGCCCGACGAGCACATGCTCCAGGGCGTGCAGCGCCAGGTTCAGCTCCGGGTCGCGGGTTTCGGGCAGGCAGAAGTTGACCGTGACCATGGCCTTGCCGTCGCCGCCGGGATACGGCTTGACCAGGGTGCGCGGGGCCTCGAAGGCCGGTTGCAGCCGGACCATGGTTCCGGGCTGCGTGCGCTCGAACTTGTCGAAATATTCGTCCAGAACGGCCAGCCGCTTTTCCGGATCGTCGTCGCCCCAGAAAAAGGCGAAGGCGTTGGAGGGATGGTAGTGGGCCTTGTGGAAGGCCATGAAGCGCTCGAAGCTGAGTTCCGGGATGACCTCCGGATTGCCGCCCGAATCCAGGCCGTAGGCCGTGTCCGGGTGGAGCGCGTTCTGGGACTGCTCGTGCAGGATGTTGTCCGGGGAGGAATACGCGCCCTTCATCTCGTTGAAGACCACGCCCTTGTAGGTCAGGGGCATTCCCGGACCTTCCTGCTCGTAGTGCCAGCCTTCCTGGCGCAGGGTGTTCCGCGTCAGCCTGGGGAAGAAGACCGCGTCCAGGTAGACGTCCACGAGGTTGTAGAAATCCTGGAGATTGGCGCTGGCCACGGGATAGCAGGTCTTGTCCGGAAAGGTCAGGGCGTTCAGGAAGGTCTGGAGCGAGCCTTTGAGCAGCTCCACGAAAGGCTCCCGGACCGGATACTTGCGCGAGCCGCAGAGCACGGAGTGCTCCAGGATGTGGGGCAGGCCCGTGGAGTCCGCCGGGGTGGTCCGAAAGCTGATCCCGAAGACCTTGTTTTCGTCCGAGTTGACCACGGAGAGCACGCGCCCCCCGGTCCGGTCGTGTTCGTAGAGCAGCGCCCTGGAAGACATTTCCGGAATTTCCCGGTCCGCTACAAGGGTGAATCCGTGCTTTTTGGCCATTATCTCATCCCGCAGGTTATTGATTCCCGATTTCCAAGAATAGCAAAGCCGGCGACTTGACGCCACCAGCAACGCGTCCTACCTCTGTATAATCAGCTGCGCCCGCTTTGTTAAGAGCGCATATCGCATAAATTGAAGGAGATAGAAATATGAACTGCGAACACGACCACTTCGAGGATCTGCTCGAATGCGCCCGCGTGGGCTCCCAGGTCAAAGATTTCACCGTCGAGGTCTTTGATCCCGTGGAGGGCGCGTTCGGCGAGGTGACGCTTTCCGATATCCAGAGCCGGGGAAAGTGGACCGTCCTGGTCTTCTACCCGGCGGACTTCACCTTTGTCTGCCCCACCGAGCTTGCGGACCTGGCCGAAAAGCACGAGGCTCTGGAGAAGCTCGGCGCCGAGGTGCTCTCCGTGTCCACGGACACCAAGTTCGTGCACATGGCCTGGAAGACGAGCGAGCGCCTGCTTGAAAAGGTGCGCTTCAAGATGGCCTCGGACCCGGCGGGAGAGCTTTCCCGCTACTTCGACGTCTGGGATCCGGACTCCGGCCTGGCCCTGCGCGGCACCTTCCTCATCGACCCCGACGGATTGCTCGTCTCCTCCGAGGTCAACTTCTACAACGTGGGCCGCAACGCCGACGAGCTGCTGCGCAAGCTCGCGGCCAACGTGCACGTGCGCGAGCACCCCGAGCAGGCCTGCCCTGCCCGCTGGACTCCCGGCCAGAAGACCCTGCTGCCCGGCGAGGAACTCGTGGGCAAGGTCTATGAATCGTTGAACGACTAACTGCGTCCGGGCCGCCACGCCTTACCCCGTGGCGGCCCCCGGCGCAAGTCCCCGGAGCGTCCATGAGCTGGGATCCGATCCGATACGAGAACTGGTTCTCCACCGATCCCGGCGCGGTGGCGCTCGATTGCGAGCGGCGTCTGCTCGACTTCATGGTCGCGGGCTGGCCCAGGCGCGGCACCAAGCTGCTCGAGGTCGGCTGCGGCACGGGCCTGTTCCTCGAATCGCTCTGGCAGAAGGGCTTCGACGTGCGCGGGGTGGACCGCTCCCCGGAAATGGTCGAAGCGGCCCGAAACCGCATGGGCAAGCGTGCGGAAGTCGAGGTGGGCAACGGCGAGTGCCTGCCCTTCCGCGCCGGGGAATTCGATTTCGTGATGCTCTGGACCGTGCTCGAATTCTGCCGCGACCCCGCGGCCCTGCTGCGCGAGGCCTCGCGCGTGGCCGACCAGGGCGTGCTCGTGGGCTTTCTCAACCGCTGGTCCCTCTACTACCTCTCCCACGGCCGCGACAAGAACACCACCCTTGGGCGCGCGCACTGGTTCAGCTGGGGCGAGATGCGGCGCATGATCAGCGTCAACGTGGGCCGCAGCGCGGACCACGCCTTTTCCGTGCTGCCCGGGCCCGTGAAGACCTGGAAGAACAAGCAGCCCTACCGCCTCCTCAACTCGCGCTGCATTCCTCCCTGGTTCGGAGCCTTCACCGCGGCCCGCGTGGACTTCCGCGACCAGACCCCGCTCACCCCCATCGCCTCCTGGGTTCAGGGCACCCGCGCCTGAGCCCCGCCGCCCCACGGCCCGCAAAGGCCAATGCGAACGGCGGCTTCCGCCTCCACGGTCCGGCTTTCCCGGCGGCGGCCCGCTAGCGGTCCCTGCCGGCCTGCTCCGCGTTGCGCGCCCGCTTCTGGTTGAGCAGCTCCACGCCGAGGCTGAAGCACATGGCGAAGTAGATGTAGCCCTTGGGCACGTGCAGGCCCAGCCCTTCCGCCATGAGCGTGAAGCCCACGAGCAGCAGGAAGGCCAGGGCCAGGATCTTGAAGGAGGGCCGTTTCTCCACGAATTCCGCTATGGGTTTGGCCGCGTAGAGCATGACGATCACCGAGAGGATCACGGCGATCATCATGACGGGCAGATGCTCCACGAGGCCCACGGCCGTGATTACGGAATCCAGCGAAAAGATGATGTCCAGGAGCACGATCTGGAACAGGGCCGAGGAAAAGGTCGTGGCCCTGGGCGCGCCGCCGCCGGAAGCGCCTTCCACGGAATGGTGGATTTCATGCGTGGCCTTGACGATCAGGAAGAGCCCGCCCAGGAGCAGGATCAGGTCGCGGCCGGAAACGTCGCGGCCGAGGGCGGAGAAGAGCGGCATGGTCAGGGACATGACCCAGCTGATGGACGCCAGCAGCCCCAGGCGCATGAGCATGGCCAGGAGCAGGCCGATGCGCCGGGCCTTGTGCTGCTGCTCCCAGGGCAGCCGGGAAACCACCAGGGTCAGGAAGACGATGTTGTCGATGCCGAGAACCAGCTCCAGCGCGGTGAGCGTGAGCAGGCCGATCCAGGCGTTGGGGTCGAAAAGCCATTCGAACATGACGCGGCCCTTGTGCGGACGGGGTTCGGAACCATGAAGAAACCGCAGACGGTCCATGCGTCTGCCGTTTCCCAGGTCTTGCCGAGGCTCTTGGCCCGCGGACGCCAGGGGATGTCCCCGGGCTTGTTGGCGTCCGCTCCCCGGCGCGCGCCGGGGCAGGCTACTCCCCTGAGGGTCGTTGCGGGAGAAATAGCCTTACGTTCGCGGCGCGTCAACAGCCTCGGAAGGGAGCCTCGGCTCCGGGTCCGCTGCGCGGGCCTGGGGATCATCCGGCATGGGATTCTTCGGCTGGGGCCAGCCCGTGGCCACGGCCGCCAGGGAAATGCCCGCGAGCAGCATGCAGTACCAGTTGCCCCCGGCCACGGCCACGGGCGAGATGCCCGCGATGGATCCGGCCAGCAGCACCTGGGCCGCATAAGGGGTCAGCCCCTGGAAGACGCAGGAAAAAATGTCCAGCAGGCTGGCGCTTCGGCGCGGGTCCACCCCGGTGTCCGAGGCGATGCCCCTGGCCAGGTTGCCCGTCAGGATGATGGCCACGGTGTTGTTCGCGGTGCAGATGTCGGCGAAGGAGACGAGCGCGGCGATGCCGAATTCTCCGGAGCGGCGCTTGTTGCCCCTGCCCGCCTTGCGGGCCAGGCTGTTGACCCGCTCCAGCAGCCAGGCCAGGCCGCCGTTGAAGCGGATCAGCTCGCCGAGGCCGCCCACGAGCATGGAGAGCACGAGGATCTCGTGCATGGAAGCGAATCCGGAATAGATGTCCCCGGACAGCTTCAGCAGCGAATAGTCGGGCAGCACGGCCAGCCCCACGCCTCCGGCCAGGAGGATGCCGCAGGCGAGCACCGCGAAGACGTTCACCCCGGCCAGCGCGAGCGCGAGAATGACCAGATAGGGCGCCACGCGGATGAACTCCCAGCTCCCGGCATGGGCCACGGAGCCGGAAACGCCGACCGCGCCGAGCAGCAGCAGGGTGGCCAGGGCCGCGGGCGCGACGATCTTGAGGTTCATCTTGAACTTGTCGCTCATGGCGCAGCCCTGGGTGCGCGTCGCCGCGATGGTCGTGTCCGAGATCATGGAAAGGTTGTCCCCGAACATGGCCCCGCCCACGATGGTGCCCATGAGCAGCCCGCCGGAAATGCCGGTCTGCTGGGCGATGCCCGCGGCGATGGGCGCGATGGCCGCCACCGTGCCCATGGAGGTGCCCATGGCCGTGGCCACGAAGGCGGCGATGGCGAACAGGCCGGGCAGGACGAGCCGCACCGGGATGTAGGAGAGTCCGAGATTGACCGTGGCGTCCACCCCGCCGATGGACTCGGCCACGGCGGCGAAACCGCCCGCAAGGAGATAGATCATGCACATGGTCACGATGCTGATCTCTCCCGCGCCCTTGAGAAAGACGTTGATCTTCGTGTTCAGCCCGCCCCGGCCCTGGATCAGGCCGAGCGCAATGCCGGGAAGAATGGCCACGGCGGCCGAGAGCTGGTAGAAGGCCATTTCGACCCCCTGCGCGCTCAGCACGGCTCCCGTGCCCACGAACAGGACCAGGAACAGGAGCAGCGGCGTCAGCGCGGCGCTGCTCGGACTGCCTTCGTGATTCATTGCCGATGCTCTCCCATGGCAGCTGAGAATTGTCGTCCGCAAACGGACCGTGCGCGGCGACGCCACGGCGGAGGTCCGGCGGGATTCGTCCGGATTGCCGCTACTTCGCCAGCAGCGCGGCGTAGAAGAATTCGCCCCATTTCGCGTCGGGATCGGTGGTCCATTCCGTGCGCAGCTCGGCGTCGGGGTGCCCGGCCAGGAACGCGGCGATCTGGCGTTCGTTCTCGTCGGGATTGAGCGTGCAGGTCAAATAGGCGAGCAGTCCGCCCCGCGGGAGGCGCTTCCAGGCGTTTTCCAGCATGGCGGCCTGGAGTTCCACGAGGTCGTCGAAATCGTCCTCGGAACGTTTCCATTTGATGTCCGGCCTGCGCGAAAGAGTGCCCAGGCCGGAACAGGGCGCGTCGAGCAGGATGGTGCGCGGCGGCGTGGAAAAGGGCGGCCTTTCCAGGGCCGAGGCCGCCACGGCTTCCACTTCGGGCTGCTCGGCCTGGAGGGCGCGGATGCGCCCCCGGTGAATGTCCGAGGCCAGGACGCTCTTGCCCAGCTCCAGCAGCAGGCGCGTCTTGCCGCCGCGTCCGGAGCAGGCGTCCCAGACCGGGTCGGGCCAGGAGCCGGGATCCAGGGCGAGCAGGGCCTCGCGCCCGGCAAAGCTCTGCCGGACCAGGGTTTCGTCCGGCAGATCGTCCAGGTGCGTTCCGGCGGCAAAGGCCAGCCCCAGGCCGGAGCTGCCGAGCAGACCGGGCCGGGCCGCGAGGGACGCGGCGATTTCCGCGGCCCTGGGGTGCCTGTGCTGCACGGCGATGCCCAGCGCGGGCGGCAGGGCCTGGGCCTGGAGGTAGCGCAGGCCCGTTTCCGGGCCGTATTCGTCGAGCCAAAGCTCCACGAGCCAGTCCGGGCAGGCGTATTTCCGGGCCAGGGTGTCGGGGTGCTCTTCCGGCGGGGTCTCCGGACCGAAGAAGCCTTCGGGCAGGGGCTGTTCCGCCAGGGCGGCCACCTTGCGCAGCACGGCGTTGGCCAGTCCGGCCAGCCCGTCGTTCGCGGCCTCGCGCACGGCGTCCACGCCCCAATTGACCGAGGCGCGCGCTGGCACGCGGTCCAGGTGGAGCATCTCGTGGCTGGCGGCGCAGAGGATCAGCAGCACGCCCGGCGGCAGGGATTCGGGCCGGTCCAAAAAGCGCGACAAGATGTACTCGACGCGCGTTTTGCTGCGCAGCACGCCGTAGAACAGCTCCGTGGCCAGGGCCGCGTCGCGCGGGTCGAGCGGCCGGGCGGAAAGGGTCGCGTCCAGGGCGGCCTGGGCGTCTGTTTCGCGGACTTGCCGCCGCTCCGGAGCGGCCAGGCCCAGGCAGCGCTCCAGCGCTTCCAGGGCGGCGGCGCGCGCCGGGGGCACGTTCGATCGTTTCGCTGCGGGGTTATGAGAAGCATCGTGACGCTTGGTGGGCTTATTCGGCTTCATTGTCTGCTCCGGCGGCTCCGGCTGTGGCGATGGCCTGGCCCCGCTGGGCCTCGCCCGCGCCGTGGTGATATTCGGGCGCGAGAAAGCGCAGCAGCGCCTTTTCCACGAGGTCCAGGGCCACGAAGGTGTCCAGGCAGGGACCGTTGGGCCGCTCGTTGAGCACGCCGTACACGGGCAGGGGGTAGGTGTCCTGGATGCCGCTGGAAAGGTCGCGCTCGCAGGCCACGGCGATGATCATGCGGGGCCGCTTCTGGACCACGATGCGCCGGGCGATGGTGCCGCCCGTGGCGATGGCCAGATGCACGCCGTATTTGTCGTGCAGCTCCAGCAGGCCCTTGAGCGGGCACTTGCCGCAGCGCTTGCAGTTGTTGATGTCGTAGGTCAGGCGCATGTCGCAGCGGCTGTTTTGCAGGCAGTGCGGCATGAGCAGCAGGATTTCGCGGGGCTTGAAGTTCCCGGCCTCGGTGAGGACCATCTCGTTGTTCACGTTGATGAACGAGGAGCGGATGCGCTCCTTGCCCACGCCCACGAGCCTGCCGAGCAGGACCATGAGCGGCAGGAAGAGCTTGATGGTCACGCCGCGCAGCCGCCGGGTGAAAAGAAAGGTGCGCCCGGTCCAGATGTTCAGGATCAGTCCGAGGGTGGCCCAGGAGATCAGCAGCAGCAACCCGGCCAGCAGCGCCCCCCAGACCCATTTCAGGGAGGGGTGGATGTTGTCCAGGCCCACGTAGGGCACGATCCAGAGCAGCGCGAGCAGCCCGCAGACCAGGGCGCAGGAACCGGAGATGAGCCCGATGAAGAGGCGTTTCCTGGAGGCCGTCATGCCGTGGCCCTCGCTTGCGCGCAGCGCCGTGGAAGTGCGCTGCCGCCGTGCCGCGACCTCGATTTCAAGCAACACGTTTTGCTATGGCTATCTTTCTGAAAAAACATCCTCATTCCATGAATGAGAGCATTATTTGCAAATGCTCATGTACCCGCAGCAAAAGGCGGTCGCGTCCAATTCCTTGCGGCCTTGGGGCTTCACGCCCGGCGTGAGGTAGACCTTGTCCGCGCAGGCCACGGCCAGGAGGCCTTCTTCCTCGCCCAGGATCTCGCCCGGCGCGGCCTCGCCCTCGGCCAGCTCGCGTCCGACCCGGCCCGGCAGCACGTTCAGCCGCAGCGGCTCGCCCCGGCCCGACCAGAACCAGAACGGACCGGGCCAGGGATACATGGCCCGGATGTGGTCGTGCACCGCTTGCGCGGGACGGTTCCAGTCCACCTCGCCCTCTTCCTTGGTCAGCTTGGGCGCATAGGTGGATTTGGCGTCGTCCTGGGGAATCTCGACCAGCGCGCCGCGCCAGAGCCGCTCCAGGGCCTCCACGATCATCTTGCCGCCCTGCTCGGCCAGCTCGTCGTGGATTTCCCCGGCGTGCTGGTCGTGGCCGATGCGCAGGGCGCGCTGGAGCAGGATCGGACCCGTGTCCAGCCCGGCCTCCATGCGCATGATCGTGGTGCCCGTGATGACCTCGCCCGCTTCGATGGCCCGCTGGATGGGCGCGGCCCCGCGATATTTGGGCAGCAGCGAGGCGTGCACGTTCAGGGGCATCAGCCTGGGAACGTCCAGCACGGCTTGCGGCAGGATCAGGCCGTAGGCCGCGACCACAAGCACGTCCGGCCTGAGGGCGCGAAGTTCTTCCACGGCTTCGGGATTCTTGAAATTCTCCGGCTGGAAAATGGGCGCGCCCAGTTCCAGGGCCAGGGTCTTCACGGGGCTCGGCTGGCAGTGGCGTCCGCGCCCGCAGGGCCGGTCCGGCTGCGTATAGACCCCCACCAGCTCGCAGCCCGGCCACGCGGCCAGATGCCGAAGCACCTCGGCCGCGAAGTCGGGCGTACCCATGAACACCGCGCGCAGCGGCTGCAATCCGGCTACTTCTTCCATTTCTTCACTTTCTTGTCGTACATGGCCCGCTTCAGGCGTCCGGCGCGGTCCACGATGGTCTTGCCGTCCAGGTGGTCGATCTCGTGTTGCAGGATGATGGCCAGCAGCTCGTCCGCGTCGATGCAGACGTCCTTGCCCTTGGCGTCGAGGCCCTTCACGCGCACGCGCTCGCTGCGCTTGATCTTGGCCTGGAATCCGGGGCAGCTCAGGCACGCTTCCTGGGAATCCACCTCGCCTTCGCGCTCCACGATTTCCGGGTTCACGATCACGCGCAGATCCTTGCGTTCCTTGGGTCCGGACTGGTCCACGGTGATCAGGCGAATATTGCGGCCCACCTGCGGGGCCGCCAGGCCCACGCCGTCGTCCGCGTACATGGTTTCGACCATGTCTTCGATGAGTTGTTTCAGTTCCGGCGTGATCTCTTCCACCCGTTCGCACGGCGTGGAAAGAACATCGTCGGGATAGGTGAGTATCTCAAGCTTCATGCGTCCTCCAGAAGGCAAGCATAATCACGCTCGGCCCGTTTGGCAAAACTTATTGGGCGCGCTGCCCGGCATGATGCCCCGGCCGCTTGTTCGTGCGAAAAGTGTCCCGCCCGCCCTTCTTCGCCCAGCAAAAGGACCGCGCCGGGAACCGATGCGCAAGCATCGGTTCCCGGCGCAAAATGGGGTTCATAGGGGCCGCGGGCCCCTATGCCGCCGGAGGCGATTCCCCCTATTCTTCCTCTTTCTTCTCCCGCAGCCGGATGCCCAGTTCCCGCAGCTGCTTCGTGGCCACTCCGGACGGAGCCTCGGTCATCATGCAGGTGGCCTTCTGGGTCTTGGGGAAGGCGATGACGTCGCGGATGGACTTGGCCCCGGTCATGATCATGATCAGCCGGTCCAGGCCGAAGGCGATGCCGCCGTGGGGCGGCGCGCCGAACTTGAGCGCGTCCATGAGGAACCCGAACTTGGCGCGGGCCTCTTCCTCGTCGATGCCCAGGGCGGCGAACATCTTCTGCTGCATTTCCGGGGTGTGGATGCGGATGGAGCCGCCGCCGATCTCGTGTCCGTTGAGCACGAGGTCGTAGGCGCGGGCCAGGGCGTCTCCGGGATTGTCGGTCAGCGTTTCCAGCTGTCCGGGCTGGGCCGAGGTGAAGGGATGGTGCCGGGCGACCCAGCGCTTGTCCTCCTCGTCCCATTCCAGCAGCGGGAAGTCCGTGATCCAGAGCGGGGCGAAGGTGCCTTCTTCGATGAGTCCGAAGCGCTCGCCGATCTTGAGGCGCAGGTTGCCCAGGGCGGCGTTGACGATATCGACCTGACCGGCCTGGAAGAAGAGGATGTCGCCGGGCTGCACGCCGGAGATTTCCGCGATGCGGGCCTTTTCATCCTCGGAGAAGAACTTGACGATGGGCGACTGCCATTCGCCGTCCTCCTTGACCTTGATCCAGGCCAGGCCCTTGGAGCCGTAGATTTCCACGAACTTGGTGTAGTCGTCGATTTCCTTGCGGGAGAGCTGGCCCCCGGCGGGCACGCGCAGCAGCTTGACCAGGGAGGCCTGGGCAAAGACCTTGAAGCCGGAGCCCTTGAAGACCTCGCTGACGTCCTGGAGCTTCAGTCCGAAGCGCACGTCCGGCTTGTCCACGCCGTAGTCGCGCATGGCGTCGGCAAAGGTCATGCGCGGGAACGGGTCGGGCAGCTCCTGGTTCAGGGTTTCGCGGAAGAGGGTGCGGACCATGCCTTCGGCCATGTCCTGCACGATTTGCTCATCCACGAAGCTCATCTCGATGTCGATCTGGGTGAATTCGGGCTGGCGGTCGGCGCGCAGATCTTCGTCGCGGAAGCATTTCACGATCTGGAAATAGCGCTCCATGCCCGCGACCATGAGCATCTGCTTGAAGAGCTGGGGCGACTGCGGCAGGGCGAAGAACTGGCCCTGGTTCAGGCGGCTGGGCACCAGGAAGTCGCGCGCGCCTTCGGGCGTGGACTTGGTCAGCACCGGGGTTTCGATCTCCAGGAAGCCGAGGCCGTCGAGGTAGCGGCGCACGCTCTGGGCGGCCTTGTTGCGCAGCACGAAGTTGCGGGCCAGGCTGGGCCTGCGCAGGTCCAGGAAACGGTACTTGAGGCGCAGGTTCTCGCTGACCTCCACGCGGTCCTCGATGGGGAAGGGCGGCGTTTCGGAGGTGTTCAGGAGCTTCCAGTCGTCCACCACGATCTCGACCTCGCCGGTGACGAGGTTCGGGTTGGCCATGCCTTCGGGCCGGGGGCGCACCTTGCCCAGGATGGCGACCACGTATTCCGGGCGGATGGCGTGGGCGCGTTCATGGGCCTCGGTGTTGTGCTCCGGGCTGAAGACGACCTGGGTCAGTCCCTCGCGGTCGCGCAGGTCGATGAAGATCAGCCCGCCGTGGTCGCGCCGGAACTGGACCCAGCCCATGAGGCAGACGGTCTCGTCCAGATTGGCGGCGGTGAGCTGGTTGTTGTGGTGCGTGCGGCGCCAGCCGCCGAGATCGTCGATCCAGCGGTATTTGTCGTAGACGCTGTCGTCCTGGAATTTCTGCTCGCTCATGTGTGGTCCTCTATGCTGGGGCCAAAGTTGCCGACGCTTGGTCGGGGCCGGGGGGCCGTATCCAAAATTCCCATTTCCGCCCGTGGGGCGGACCGTTGATTATCTGCCTTCGGAACAGGACGCCGACCGCGACTCCAGGAGCAGGCGCAGGCACTCTTCGTGCGCAACGGTGACCTGTTCCTTGTCGCCGACCATGTCCTTGATGGTCACGGTATTGTTAACGAATTCCTCTTCGCCCAGGATCAGGCAGTGCTTGGCGCTGATCCTGTTGGCGGCGCGCAGGCGGCTCTTCATGCTGCCCGCGCCGTAGCTGACCTCGCCGCCCAGGCCGGAGGCGCGCAGCTTCTGGGCCAGGAGCAGGGCCGCGTTGGCGGCCTGGGGCGCAGTCACGGCCACGTAGAAGTCGGGCGCGGCCGGGGCTTTATCGCCGAGCAGCAGGGCCAGCCGCTCCATGCCGCAGGCGAAGCCCGTGGCGGGCACGTCCGGGCCGCCCAGGTTCTTGACCAGGCCGTCGTAGCGGCCGCCTCCGGCCACGGCGGTCTGCGCGCCGATGTCCCCGGAGGTGATCTCGAAGGTGGTGCGCTGGTAGTAGTCCAGCCCGCGCACGAGCCGGGGATTGAGCACGTAGGTCAGTCCGGCGGCGTCCAGGACTTCGCGGACCTGGGCGAAATGTTCGGCGCACTCGTCGCAGAGGTGGTCCGTGACGCTGGGCGCGGCCGCGACCAGGGCCTTGCAGCCCGGCACCTTGCAGTCCAGCACGCGCAGGGGGTTGGTGTCCTTGCGGCGGCGGCAGTCTTCGCACAGCTCGTCCGCGGGCAGGGTGTTGAAGAAGTCCGTGAGGGCCTGGCGGTAGAGCGGGCGGCAGGCCGGGCAGCCCAGGGAGTTCAGCTCGATGGAGAGCTTTTCCAGGCCGAGGGCGCGCAGAAAGGTGTCGAGCATGAGGATCAGCTCGGCGTCGGACTGGGCTTCGGGCGCGCCCACGATCTCGGCGTTGATCTGGTGGAACTGGCGCTGGCGGCCCTTCTGGGGACGCTCGTAGCGGAACATGGGGCCGAAGGTGTAATACTTGGCGACCATGCCGGGCTGGTAGCCGCCCTGCTCCACAAAGGCGCGCATGACCCCGGCCGTGGCTTCGGGCCGCAGGGTCAGGGAGCGTCCCTTGCGGTCCGGGAAGGTGAACATCTCCTTGCCGACCACGTCCGTGTCCTCGCCGATGGACTTCTGGAAGAGTTCGGTCTTCTCCAGCAGGGGCGTGCGCAGCTCGCCGAAGCCGAAGCGCTCGAACACCTCGCGGGCCGTGGCTTCCATGAAGGTGAACACCGCCGCCTCGTTGGGGAAGAGATCCGCGAATCCCTTGATCTTCTGAATCTTGTTGCTCATGCTCGAATACGCTCCGGGCCGCAGGGGGCCATGCGAACGGCCACAGGCCGCATCATTGTTTGCTGGAAACGATTTTCGTTAGTCCATCAGGCCCCGGTTGTCAAAGCGGCGGGCACCGGGAAATGTTGCCGTTTCTCCGGCGAAAACGGCTCGTCCATATTGCCGGAGAGGTGCGCGGGCGCGCCGGGACGGTTGCTCGCGCTGCCTGAACGCGGCAATGCCGCTGAAATGGGCCTGTTCCGGCTTTGCCCGCTCCCTCGGCGCTGTTTTCGTATTGGTCAGGCGGATCGGTGGCATGGATCGGGCGCATGGATTGATCGAACGGATTGATCGCGCGGATTGATCGAACGGATCGGTCGCATGGATCGGTCGCATGGATTGATCGAGCGGATTGGTCGCGCGGATTGATCGAACGGATTGGCCGAGCTGATTGGCCGAGCTGATTGGCCAGGCGGATCGGGTTCAGGTCCGTCCTTTCGGGCTTCTTGGGAACGGCCGGTCCCGCCGTGGGTCTTTCCTCTTTTTCTTGACGCCCGGCCCGGCATGTCCAATGCTCGCTTCGCGCCCCTGGCGGCGCGCCCTTTTTTCCGACGCAAGCAAGGAGCCGAGACGTGCAGATAACCGTGACCACACCCGCTTTGCTTTTTCCGGCCATTTCCCTGTTCATGCTGGCCTTCACCAACCGCTTTCTCTCCCTGGGCAGCCGCATCCGCTCCCTGCACGACCATTTTCTGCGCAGCGAGGAGGAATCCGCGCGCAAGCAGATCAGCAACCTGCGCAAGCGCATCTACATGATCCGGCAGATGCAGGGCCTGGGCGTGCTCTCCATGCTCAGCTGCATCCTCTCCATGATCTGCCTCGTGGAGGACTGGACCCTGGCCGGGGAGGTGCTCTTCGGCCTCAGCCTCGCGCTGCTCATGGCCTCGCTCTGGGTTTCGTTCCTGGAAATACGCATTTCCGTGAACGCCCTGGACATTCTTCTGGAAGACATGGAAAAGCGCTGAGCGGAATCCCGATTGCGGAAATCCGGCGGCGCTGCGGTTCGTTTCCCCTTTTTTTCGTTTTCTTTTATCCCCGCGCCACGGCGCTGGCAGCGCCGGGTGCCGGACTCTGAAATCCCGCAGGTCATTGACAGCCCCGATTTGATGTATAGATTGAACCTCAGGATTGATTAAAACCCCTAGGAGGAATCATGCTGAATTTGACGGAAGCGGCCCTTTCCGGGCTGAAGAAATACTTTGAAACCAATGATGTGGCTCCGATACGCGTTTTCGTGGCCCAGAGCTGCTCCGGCGCTTCCCTGGCCCTTGGCCTGGACGAGGTCCGCGACGGCGACAAGAGCTTTGATTTCGACGGCGGCATCAAGGTCGTCATGGAAGAGGAGCTGCTCAACGACGCCCAGCCCGTGAGCATCGACATGGGCCCCATGGGCTTTTCCGTGGACTCCAGCCTGGAATTCCCCCAGGGCGGCGGCTGCGGCTGCTCCAGCTGCGGCACCGGCTCCTGCGGCGACGGCGGCTGCCACTAGTCCGTCTTCCCCCGGAATCATGAAAAGGGCGGCTCCTTGCGGGGCCGCCCTTTTTTTTCACGTGAAACGGATGCGACTGCGCAACTTGCTTTAATCCGAGTATTTTTCCAGGTCGCGGTCGCGGATTTCCTTGCGCTTGATCTTGCCGGAGATGGTCTTGGGCAGCTCGTCCACGTATTCCACGAAGCGGGGATACTTGTACGGGGCCGTGACCTTTTTGACGTGGTCCTGGATGGACTTGGTCAGCTCGTCCGAAGGCTCGTATCCGGGCGCGAGCACCACGGTGGCCTTGACGGACTGGCCGCGCGCCGGGTCGGGCACGCCCGTGACCGCGGCCTCGATGATCGCGTCGTGGGTGATCAGCGCGCTTTCCACCTCGAACGGGCCGATGCGGTAGCCCGAGGCCTTGATCAGGTCGTCCGTGCGGCCCAGGAACCAGAAGTACCCGTCCTCGTCCACCCAGGCCTTGTCGCCCGTGTGGTAGAAGCCGTCGAACATCACGGACCCGGTCTTGCCCGGCTCGTCCATGTAGCCGTGGAACAGGCCGAGCACGCCCTGGGCGTTGTCCTTGTTCTTCAGCCGGATGCAGATTTCGCCTTCCTCGCCCGCCGGGCAGGGTGCGCCGGTTTCGTCCAGGAGCACGATGTCCCAGCCGGGGGTGGGCTTGCCGATGGAGCCGGGCTTGGGCTCCATGAAGGTCATGGTCGCGATCTGGAGGCAGGTTTCGGTCTGGCCGTAGCCTTCGTAGATGGGCTTGCCCGTGGCGGCCTTCCAGGCCTCGAAGACCGAGTCGTTGAGCAGCTCGCCCGCGGTGGTGCAGTGGCGCAGGGCCGAGAGATCCCACTTGGTCAGGTCTTCGCGGATCAGGAAGCGGTAGACCGTGGGCGGCGCGCAAAAGGTGGTGATCTTGTGTTCGCTGATGATGTCCAGCAGCTCGGCGGGCACGAACTTGCCCCGGAAGTCCCAGACGAAGACCGTGGCCCCGGCCAGGAACTGCCCGTAGAACTTGCCCCAGACCGACTTGGCCCAGCCCGTTTCCGAGAGGGTCAGGTGCAGGTCGCCCGGCTCCAGGTCGTGCCAGTAGGCGCCGGTGGTGTAGTGGCCGAGGGGGTAGGAGTGGGGGTGGACCACCATCTTGGGCATGCCCGTGGTGCCGGAGGTGAAGAAGATGACCATGGGATCGTCGCCGCCGGGCGCGTCCGCCGGGCGGGGGTAGTCGGGCGAGCCTTCGGCCATGAGCGCCTCGTACCCGGTCCAGCCGTCCGGAACGGCTTTGCCGTCCACCTGCACGAGCAGGCTGAAGGAAGGGCAGTCGGCCTTGGCCGCCTCCACGCGCTCCGCGATGGTATCTTCGCAGATCACGGCCTTGATGCCCGCGTAGTTCGCGCGCTGGGTGATGTCCTTGGGGGTCAGCAGCGAAGGCGAGGGGATGGGCAGCGCGCCGATCTTGTGCAGGGCGAGCATGGTTTCCCAATATTCGGCGCGGCGGAAGAGGATGAGCATGACCCGGTCGCCCTTGCCGATGCCCCTGGCCTTGAGCGCGGCGGCCAGGCGGTTGGAGCGCTGCCTCAGCCAGGCGTAGTCCAGATCCCGGCGCGTGCCGTGGGTGTCCACGTGCACCAGCGCGGGGCGCGTGGGATCCTCGGCCGCGATCTTGTCCACGAAATCGAAGGCGAAGTTGTAGCCTTCGGGCACCTCGACCTTGAATTGTTCCTGAAATTCCTCGTAACTGGCGGGCCTCAGTTTCTGCATGGTCTTTCTCTCTCCGTGATTCGTCTTGTTGCGCTGGGTCTTCCGGTGCGTGCGACCGGGAGGCCGGGGATTTCGGTATTCCGGGCTTGCGCCGGGGCTGACCAGGTCGCCTGGACAGCCCTAGAGAATCACGTCGAGAAAGCGGGCGGGCGCGCCGTCCAGGCCGCGCATGCCGTGGGGGGTCTGGGAGTCGAAATACAGGCTGTCGCCGGGTTCCAGCACCTCCACCTTGTCGCCGAGGCGGATTTCCAGCCGTCCCTCGAGCATGTAGATGAATTCCTGGCCGGAGTGGCGCGTGTAGCTGATCTCGCTTTCGGACTTGGCCGGAACGCGGATCTCGAAGGGCTCCATCTTGCGGCCCTTGAAGCGGTAGGCGAGGTTCTTGTAGTCGTAGTCCTTGCGGCGGTCCACGCTCAGGCCCTTGCCCGCGCGCACCACGCTGTGCGAGATCAGGTGCGATTCCGAACCCGCGATGAGCGTGTTCAGCTCCACGCCCGTGGACTTGGATACCTCCATGAGGTAGCCCACCGGGATTTCGGTTTGGCCAGCTTCGTATCGCCGCACCGCGGCCGCGTCCACGCCGACGCGCGCCGCGAATTCCTCCACGCTCTCGCCGAGCGCGTCGCGCAGGCCCGCGAGCCTGGGCGCGATTTCCTTGTACGCCTGTTCCATCTGTCCTCCTCGCGCGGGTCGTCCGCGCAGCGCAGCGGGACGGTGCGTCCCATGCGGCCCAAAATGGACGCGCCCGGCAGCCAGCGGGCCGCCGGGCGCTCGCCCTGATCTATTTCATTGCTTCCGGGAAGAGCTCGGCTCCCATGTCGCGCAGCTTGTATTTCTGGATCTTGCCGCTGGCCGTCATGGGATACTCGTCCACGAAAGCGATGTATTTCGGTATCTTGTAGCGCGAGATTTTGCCTCGGCAATAGTCGCGCACGTCTTCGGGGTTCATCTCGACCCCCTGCTTGAGGATGATGAACGCGCCGATCTCCTCGCCGTACTTGCGGCTGGGCACGCCCGCCACCTGCACGTCCTGGATGCCCTCCATGGTGTAGAGGAATTCCTCGATCTCGCGCGGGTAGACGTTTTCGCCGCCCCGGATGATCATGTCCTTGAGCCGGCCGGTGATGGCCAGGTAGCCGTCCTCGTCAAAGGTGCCCAGGTCGCCGGAGTGGAGCCAGCCGTCCTTGTCGATGGCCTTTTCCGTGGCTTCGGGGTTGTTGTAGTAGCCCTTCATCACGAGGTAGCCCCGGCAGCAGACCTCGCCCTGCACGCCCACGCCGCAGTGCTCGCCCGTTTCCGGGTCGATGACGGCCACCTCCACCTCGGGCATGGGCCGGCCCACCGTCTCGGTCATCTTTTCGATGGGGTCGCCGATGCGGGTCTGGGTCATCACCGGGCTGGACTCGGTGAGCCCGTAGCAGATGGTGATGTCCTTCATGTTCATGCTTTCCATGACCCGGCGCATGACCGGCACGGGGCAGGGCGAGCCCGCCATGATGCCGGTGCGCAAGCTGGAGTAGTCGAAGCGCTTGAAGCTGCGGTGTTCCAGCACGGCGATGTACATGGTCGGCACGCCGTAGAGCGCGGTGCAGCGCTCCGAATCCACGCTGGCCATGACCAGCAGCGGGTCGAAGCCCTCCAGGATGACCATGGTGGCGCCGTGGGTCACGCTGGCGAGCACGCCGAGCACGCAGCCGAAGCAGTGGAACAGGGGCACGGGCAGGCAGACCCGGTCCTTCTCGGTGAACCGCTGGTTCTCGCCGATCCAGAAGCCGTTGTTGCCGATGTTGTAGTGCGTGAGCTGCACGCCCTTGGGAAAGCCCGTGGTCCCGGAGGTGTACTGCATGTTGACCACGTCGTGCGGGTCCAGCTCGTCCTGGCGCGCCTTGTACTGCTCGTCCGAGACCATCACGGACATGGCTTCCAGCTCGGGCATGGAGTACATGCCGCGATGCTTTTCCTGCCCGAGGAAGAGCACCCGCTTGAGGTGCGGGTAGCGCTCGCTCTTCAGGCGGCCGCGTTCCATGGTCTTCAGTTCGGGCACCAGCTCGTAGGCCGTGCCCACGTAGTCCACGTCGCGGAAGCCGTCGATGAGGATCAGGTTTTCGGCGTCGGACTGCTTGAGGAGGTAGTCCAGCTCGTGGTTGCGGTAGTAGGTGTTGACCGTGAGCAGGACCGCGCCGATCTTGGCCGTGGCGAACTGGAAGGCCACCCAGTAGGGCACGTTGGTGGCCCAGATGGCCACTTTTTCGCCCTTCTTGACGCCCAGGCCCATGAGGCCCTTGGCCAGGGTGTCCACCTTTTCGGCGAATTCGCGGTAGGTCAGCCGGAAGTCGCGGTCCACATAGACCACGGCCTCGTTGTCGGGCCACTTTGCGACGGTCTCGTCCAGGATCTGGCCGAGGGTTCGTTCTCTCAGATTGCTCATGCCGCGCTCCTATTCCGGGAAGTACAGCACGGCGTAGATTTTCGCGGGCTCGTCTCCGGCCGCGCCCACGTGGTGGGGCACGATGGAGTTGAAATAGGCCGAGTCCCCCTCTTCGAGCACGGTGGTTTCCTGGCCGTAGCGGATCGCCACCTTGCCGGAAATGACCACGATGAATTCTTCGCCCTCGTGGGAGGAGAGGCTGGCGTCTTCGGCGGATTCGGGTAGGATTTCAATGTAGAACGGTTCCATGTGGCGGTCGGACTTGCCCCGGCCCAGGGAGTGGAAGCGCAGGGCGGGCTCGTCCTTGCCCGTGTGGTGCATGGTCAGCTCCTCGCGGCGCTGGCTCTGGCGGACGACGAGAGGGTCGCGGGAGACCTGGTCGTCCATGAAGGTTCCGAGCCGGACGCCCAGGGCGCGGGCGATCTTCACCAGGGGCTGGAGAGAGGGGTAGAGGTCGTCGTCCTCGATGGCCTTGATGAACGTGATGTCCAGGCCGGTCCGTTCCGCGAGGTCCGCGGGGCTCAGTTCCGCCTTTTCGCGAAACGTGCGGATGCGAGCCCCAACTTTACCGTTTTCCATGAAATCCTCCTATGACGTGTTCTTGGTCCGGCCCTCCGCCGAGAGGGGACGGAGCCTTACGTGCGCGACTACCAGAAAGCAGGCCGATTGTCACATAAAAGAGCAGGGTACCCGGTGGGTTGTCTGTTATCGCTGTTCACGCGCCCCGATTCCTTAATACGATCCGGTTGCGTTGTGCAATGCCCGAAGGTAGTATCCCCCGGCAAATCGTATTCGAGACGGTCGGCTGTCCACGGGCGGAACCACGCGCGCGCAACCTCGCGAGACCCGGAGATTTTTATGCCTCAGGAAACCGAAACCGAACAGCTGCGGACGCTCTCTGCGGAGCGGTCCGACCCGGAGCAGGCCCAAGACGGCGAAGCGCAGCTCGTCGTGGACGACGGCTTCGCCACGGCTCCCGCGCCCCGCAAGAAAAGCGACCGCGCCATCCGGGGGCTTTTTTCCACCCAGACCGTGGAAAACGTGGGCACGGGCACGACCCTGCGCCGGGCCATCAGCAAGACCTACTGGTTCGCCGAGGAAAACGACGCCGGCCAGATCCTGGTCCAGCCCATCAACGCGGCCTTCGTGCCCTCCGGACCCAAGGTCGAGGTGCAGCGCGAGAGCTTTCTGCGCGACTACAACCCGGAGCCGGAGTACTACCAGCAAAAGGTCTACCCCAAGCTGCGCGAGCTGGAGGAAACCATCGACCGCGCGGAAAAGGCCCGCGAGAACGGCCGCGCCTACAGCGCGGAGTT
Source organism: Paucidesulfovibrio longus DSM 6739 (assembly GCF_000420485.1). Classification (NCBI taxonomy): domain Bacteria; kingdom Pseudomonadati; phylum Thermodesulfobacteriota; class Desulfovibrionia; order Desulfovibrionales; family Desulfovibrionaceae; genus Paucidesulfovibrio; species Paucidesulfovibrio longus. The sequence goes on from NZ_ATVA01000014.1 coordinate 44,559, forward strand.
CGAATTCGGCAAGGCCCTGGATATCGACGTGGACAACGTCCGGGCCAACTTCGGCCTGGGCCTGACCTACATGGACCGGGGCGACACCGCGCGCGCGGACGACATCTTCCAGCGCATCGTGCACCTGGAGGCCGCCTTCAGCGAGGAGCACAAGCACCTCTTCAACGACTTCGGGATCAATCTGCGCAAGAGCGGACTGCTCGACCAGGCCGTGGAGTATTATTCCAGGGCGCTGGCCATGGCTCCCGCCGACGAGAACCTGCACTACAACATCGCCCGCGCCTTTTTCGAAAAGGGCGACGCCGCCAAGTGCCTGGAACACCTCGAAACCTGCCTGGGCATGAACGCCTGCCACCACGAGGCGCAGGAATTCGCGGAATACGTGCGCAAGCTCGCCCGCCGCATCCAGGAGGAAGGCGAGGCCGGACCGTCCGCCGGGAAGCGGAATTCCGGAACGTCCCCGTCCGGCCCCAAGGGCAAGATCGTGCTTCTCGAAGGCGAACTCTGATATTTTATTTTTCTTCCCGTGCCCGCCGAGACCGCCCGGCAATGCCGCCCCGGCCCGCAGGCCGCGCCCCTGCGAGGGCCGGGCAGGACGCAAAGCCCCATTTCCCTTTTCCCGCCGCCCCGGCCCCGCCCTTGCCATGACAGCGGCGGGTGGTTATACGCGAACCGTCATGCCAAAGGATCTCATCATCGTCGAGTCTCCCGCCAAGGTGAAGACCATCAGCAAGTTTCTCGGGAAGGATTTTCTCGTGGAAGCCTCCGTCGGCCACGTCCGCGACCTGCCCACCAAGGAGCTGGGAGTGGACGAGGAAAACGGATTCGCTCCGCGATACCAGGTCATCGACGGCAAGGAGGAGGTGGTCAAGCGCCTCCAGAAAGCCGCGAAAAAGGCCGAGCGCGTCTACCTCGCCCCTGACCCGGACCGCGAGGGCGAGGCCATTGCCTGGCACGTGGCCGAATTGATCCGCAAGCAGAATTCCAACGTCAGCCGCATCCAGTTCAACGAAATCACCTCCCGCGCCGTGAAGGAAGCCCTGGAGCACCCCAAGGAGCTCGACGGCAACCTCTTCGATTCCCAGCAGGCGCGGCGCATCCTGGATCGGCTCGTGGGCTACAAGATTTCCCCGATCCTCTGGAAGAACGTCAAGCGCGGCATTTCCGCCGGGCGGGTCCAGTCCGTGGCCCTGAAGATCATCGTGGAGCGCGAAAAGGCCCGCCGGGCCTTTGTCCCCGAAGAATACTGGCTCTTCAAGGCCGTGTTCGCCGGGGAGAATCCCCCGCCCTTCGCCTCGGAGCTGTGGAAGGTCGGCGGCAAGGCCGTGAAGACCCACCCCGTAGGCAACGCGGACGAGGCCGGAAAGCTCGCCGCGGAGCTGGAAAAGGCCCCGTTCCTGGTGGAAAGCGTCGAGGAGAAGGAGCGCAAGAAGAAGGCCATGCCGCCCTTCATCACCTCCACCCTGCAACAGGACGCCAACCGCCGCCTGGGCTTTTCCGCCCGCCGGACCATGACCGTGGCCCAGCGGCTCTACGAGGGCGTGGAGCTCGGCGACAAGGGCGTGACCGCGCTGATCACCTACATGCGTACCGACTCGGTGCGCATCGCCAAGGACGCGCGCGACCAGGCCAAGGAGCTGATCCTCTCGCGCTGGGGCAAGGAATATTACCCCTCCAAGCCCAACGCCTACAAATCCAAGGGCTCGGCCCAGGACGCGCACGAAGCCATCCGCCCGGTCGATGCCGCTATCGACCCCGAATCCGTGCGCCCCTTCCTGCCCGACGAGCAATACAAGCTCTACTCGCTGATCTGGCAGCGCTTCATGGCCTCGCAGATGGCCCCCGCCGTGTTCAAGGACACGGTGGTCACGGTCAAGGCCGCGCGCACGCTCTGGCGCTCCAGGGGCGAGCGGCTGCTCTTTCCGGGCTTTCTCCAGGCCATGGGCCGGACCACGGACGAGCAGGCCGTGGAGATGCCCAAGCTGACCGTCGGCGAACAGCTCACGGTCCAGGACATGAGCAAGGAACAGAAGTTCACCCAGCCGCCCGCCCGCTACTCGGAAGCCTCCCTCGTCAAGGAGCTGGAGGAGAACGGCATCGGACGCCCCTCCACCTACGCGAGCATCATTTCCACCCTGCGCGACCGCGACTACGTGCGCATGGAGGACAAGCGCTTCGCCCCCACGGAGCTGGGCTTCATGGTCAGCGACCAGCTTTCCGAACATTTCCGCGAGCTCATGGACGTGGAATTCACCGCCAACATGGAAAACCAGCTGGACGACGTGGCCGAGGGCAAGTCCAACTGGACGGAGCTGCTCAACCAGTTCGCGGGCGGGTTTTACCCCACGCTGGAAAAGGCCCGCACGGGCATGGCCAAGGCGGTCATGGACACGGGCATCAAGTGCGAGAACTGCGGCAAGCCCATGGTCGTCAAGTTCGGCCGCACGGGCGAGTTCCTGGGCTGCTCCGGGTATCCGGACTGCAAGACCATCAAGAACTTCACCCGCGACGAGCAGGGCGGCATCCAGGTGGTCGAATCCGGCCAGGACGAGGACACGGGCGTGACCTGCGAGAAGTGCGGACAGCCCATGGTCGTCAAGAACAGCCGCCGGGGCGAATTTCTCGGCTGCTCCGGATATCCGGACTGCCGCAACATCCTCAACTTCAAGCGCGACGACGACGGCCGCATCGTGCCCATCGCCCAGGAAGAGCCCGAAGTGGTGGGCAAGTGCCCGGACTGCGGCCACGACCTCGTGGTCAAGCGGGCGCGCACGGGCAGCCGCTTCATCGCCTGTTCCAACTATCCGAAATGCAAGCATACCGCGCCCTTTTCCACGGGCGTGCCCTGCCCCAAGGAAGGCTGCGACGGCGAGCTCGTGGAGCGCTCCTCCCGTGGCGGCAAGATCTTCTTCTCCTGCTCCAACTACCCCAAGTGCGATTACGCGCTCTGGAATTATCCCGTGCCTGGGCCTTGTCCCGAATGCGGACACCCGGTACTGGTACAGAAGCGCACCAAGGCAAAGGGCGACCACGTGGCCTGTCCGCAGAAGGGTTGCGGCTATTCGCTCATGGACGACGAGTCCTGATCCCCTTTCTCCGGGACCGGCGGATGGCTGCGGACGGCGCTCCACGGGGATGCGCCCCCGGCGTGTTTCGCGTCTGGTCTTCTCCGGCCGTTTCCGCTGCGCCCGCACCTTTTTTCGCGCTTTTCCATGGCCGCCGGAGAGGCTGCGCCCGCTGCTTTTCGGCGGCCTTCGGTAAGGCAATTAAAATGTATTTTCAGAAGGATATAAAATTGAAAACGTATCGATATTCGGCGTCGCCCCGCTGCGGCGCCCGCTCCGGGAGGACGCGATGACCCAGGAACACAAGTTCGGCATGGTGGCGTTGATCGGGCCGCCCAACGCGGGCAAGTCCACCCTGATGAACGCCTTTCTCGGGCAGAAGCTGGCCATCGTCACGCCGAAGCCCCAGACCACGCGCAACCGCATCAGCGGCATCCTCTCCCGCGACGACGCCCAGATCGTGTTTCTGGACACGCCGGGCATCCACCGCCTGCGCGGACGCATGAACCGTTTCCTGCTCGACTCCGCCTGGAGCGCGCTGGGCTCCTGCGACGTGGTCGTGGCCCTGTTCGACGCCGCGCTCTATTCGGGAAAGCCGCACCTCTTTGAGAAGGAGGTCGAGCCCATGATCGAGCCGCTGCGCGGCTGCCATCTGCCCGTGATCGTGGCCCTGAACAAGGTGGACCGCGTCAAGGACAAGGCCCAGCTCCTGCCGTTGATGCAGCGCATCAGCGAGACGTTCCCGGAATTCGAGCTGCTGCCCCTTTCCGCCGTAACGGGCGAGGGCCGGGACAAGCTGCTGGACAAGCTGCTGGGCATTCTGCCCGAAGGCCCGGCCATGTTCCCGGAAGACCAGATTTCCACGGTGCCCATGCGCTTTCTGGCCTCGGAGATCATCCGCGAAAAGCTGTTCATGTCCCTGCGCGAGGAGCTGCCGTACTCCACGGCCGTGGAGATCGAGCTTTTCGACGAAACCGGGGCGACCATCCACATCGCTGCGGCCATCTATGCCTCGCGCAAGAACCACAAGGGCATGATCATCGGCAAGGGCGGCCAGAACCTCAAGCTCATCGGCCAGCAGGCCCGCGAGGAGCTGGAGGAGATGCTGGAACGCAAGGTCATGCTGGAGCTGTGGGTCAAGGTCAAGGAGGACTGGACCGAGCATCCGGGCTTCCTGCGCTCCATCGGCCTCGGCGAGTGAGGGCGAGACGTTCATAAACCTTTGCCGCGACATGCCGATAGAGTGTATGTTCGCGTGGGACCATGCTCAATGACCACTGATCGGGAACGAATTCTGGCGGACAATCTCGCCGCCGTGCGCGAGGACATCGCGGCGGCGGCAAGGGCCGCGGGCCGCGACCCCGCGGACGTGCGGCTGGTGGCGGTCTCCAAGCACCATCCCGCCGAGGACGTGGCCGCGCTGCACCGCGCGGGCCAGCGCGTCTTCGGCGAGAACTACGTGCAGGAGGCCTGCGCCAAGCAGGACGCCCTGGCGGACCTCGACCTGGAATGGCATTTCATCGGCGGGCTGCAAAGCAACAAGGCCAAATTCGTGGCCGGACGCTTTGCGGTTGTGCACAGCGTTGACTCCATCAAGCTGGCTCGCGTATTGCACAAGAAAGCCGGAGAGTTGAACACGGTACAGCGGGCCATGCTTCAGGTGAATCTCTGTTGTGAGGACCAGAAGTGCGGAATTCTTGAAGAAGATGTGGACGCACTGCTTGAGGAGGCCCTTGCGCTGGATCACCTGCGCATCGTCGGATTGATGACGATGCCGTGGTTCTGCGACCAGCCGGAGCGGGTACGCCCTGTTTTTTCCCGGCTTCGCGAACTGCGCGACGGGCTGGAACGGCGATTCGGGGTCCGGCTGCCCGAGCTTTCCATGGGCATGACCGGCGACTTCGTGCAGGCCGTGCTGGAGGGCGCGACCCTGGTTCGCATCGGCACGCGGATTTTCGGCCCCAGGCTCTGAACAAACGGACTTCAACGGGCGGGAACTATGGATCTGGCAACCGTAATCGGCATCGTCCTTTCCTTCGGTCTGGTCGTATCAGCCATTCTGACCGGGTCCAGCCTGGTGATCTTCATTTCCGTCCCGTCCTTCCTCATCGTCATCGGCGGGACCATCGGCGCCTGTCTGGTCAACTACCCCACGAACTACATGCTCGGCGTCATCGGGGTCATGAAGAACACGTTCTTCCACTCCATCCAGGCGCCCGGCGAAGTCATCGCCCAATTCCTCGACTTCTCCAACCGCGCCCGCCGCGAGGGCATCCTCTCGCTGGAGCCGGTGATCAAGGAAATCGACGACGATTATCTGCGCAAGGGGCTTCAGCTCACCGTGGACGGCCTGGAGCCGCAGACGATCCAGGAAATCCTCGAAACGGAGATTTCCTACCTCGAACAGCGCCACGACGCGGGCGCGGAGCTGCTCGGCGTCATGGGCGCGCTGGCCCCGGCCATGGGCATGATCGGCACGGTCATCGGCCTTGTCCAGATGCTCCAGACCATGTCCGACCCGTCCACCATCGGCCCGGCCATGGCCGTGGCCCTGCTGACAACCCTCTACGGCGCGGTGCTTTCCAACCTCGTCTTCAACCCCATGGCGGGCAAGCTCAAGGTTCGCCACAAGCAGGAACAGCTGATCCGCGAGATGATCCTGGAGGGCATCCTCTCCATCTCCAAGGGCGAAAACCCCCGCATCATCGAGGAAAAGCTCAACAGCTACATTTCCCCCAAGGACCGCAGGCAGGGCGACTAGCCCTCTGCACGCCAGGAAGGGAGCATGGGCAGACGCAAGAGAAAGATCACCTGCGAGGAGATGCCTCCCTGGATGATCACGTTCTCGGACGTGATGACGCTCATGCTGACCTTTTTCGTGCTCCTGGTCTCCATGTCCAAGATCGACGAGCGCCGCAAGCTCGTGGTGCTCGGTTCCATCGTGGGCGCGTTCGGGCTCGACACCAGCTACGACGTCATGACCCTCAAAGACACCAAGCGGACCGTGGATCCCGGCGTCATCGAGAACGAGGAAGACCTGGCCGCGCTCAAGCCCATGCTCTGGGAGGACGTGGAAAAGGATCTCGACTTCCAGTCCGACCGCTTCGTGCAGATTCTCTCCATCAACGCGGAGCTGCTCTTCGCTCCGGGGCAAACCGCCCTGAGCGCCAAGGGCACCGAACTGCTCGACCGCATGCTGCCCGTGCTGCTCGAGCTCAAGTATCCGCTGCTCATCGCCGGACACACCGGAAGCCTGCGCGACGAACTGGGCACGGACTATCGCAGCGGCGACGCGGACATCGTGCCCGACCTTTCCTGGCGCATCTCCATCAATCGCGCCCTGGCCGTCTATTCCTACCTGCTGGGCCAGGGCATGAATCCGGACATGCTGCGCATGGAGAGCTTCGGCCGCTTCCGCCCGCTCTACAATACCAACGATCCCGAGGAGAGGGCCAGGAACCGCCGGGTCGATCTCGTGCTGGACAAGCGCAATGCCCCGGACAGCGCAAGCGCCGTGGACCGGACGGTTCAGGAGATGAACCCCAAGGTCCGCAAGGATACCTATGACGTAAACGGCTTCGAATTCCGGCTCACGGACCCCGAAGCCCCGCCCGCGCCCGAAGGCACCCCCCCCGAGGGAGGGACTGCGCCATGAAGCGCGAAAAGCGGACCGTTTGCGCGCCTCTGGCCCTCTGGCTGGTCACGTTCTCGGACCTGGTTACGCTGCTGCTGACCTTTTTCGTGCTCCTGCTGACCATGTCTTCCATGGACCAGAGCTTCATCACCCGCGTCACGGTCATGCCGCTGGACCTCGGCGTCATGGACTCCAAGGGCGCGGGCCGCATTTCCATCGCGCTCCAGGAGGTGCTGGAGCTCATCGACGAGCCGTGGGAAGTGCTGGACAAGGTCGAGCGCATCAAGGATCTGCTCTATCCGGACGAGAACCTGCCGAACGACGTGTCCCGCTCCACGCTGAACGAGAATCTCAAGGTGCTGGCGCGCGACGACGGCGTGGCCCTGGTGCTTACGGACAAGCTCCTGTTCCCGCGCGGCGGGTACGAGCTGGACGACACGGCCCGCGAAATCTTGGACCAGGTCACGCCGCTGCTCGGCTACGCCAACGAGCCCGTGTTCATCTCGGCCCATACCGACGACGCTGAAGCGCCGCGCGAGCAGCTTTTCGAGCTTTCGGCCAAGCGCGTCGAGTCCGTGCTCGCGTATTTCATCGAATCCGGGCTCAGGAACGAACAGTTCTCCATCGCCGCCTACGGCGACACCAAGCCCATGTATCCCAACGATTCCGGCGAACACCGCGCCGCGAACCGCCGCATCGAGATCCTCATCCGCACGAACCGGGCCATAGGAAGCTATTCCTGATAGGCCTGGATAATCCCCGCCGTTCGTTGTAAACTCCCCGCTGACGGATCAACGAAAGAACCTGCGAGGTGTGCCTTGGCCGAAGAAGCCGCTCTGGATCAGCCGAAAAAAAAGAAAGGCCTGCTCAAATGGATCATCATCCTGGTGCTCATCCTGGGCATCGCGGCTGCGGCCTTTTTCTTCAAGGACACGATCATGGAGATGATCGGCATGGGCGGCAACGCCACGGAGGAGTCCCAGCCCGCTGACCAGTCCAAGGCGCCGGCTCCGGGATTCAAGGGCGAGATGTCCGCGGTCGAGCCTTTCGTGGCCAACCTCAACGACCCTCTGGGCAAGCGCTACATCAAGCTCGGCCTGGAAGTGGAGCTGATCGACAAGGAAGCCGTGGTCGAGTTCGAGGCCGCGCAGATCAAGGTCAAGAACATGCTCCTCATCCTGCTCGGCAGCAAGAAGCCGCAGGAGATGCTCGGTCCCAAGAACCAGATCCAGCTCCAGCAGGAAATCGTGGACCGCATCAATCAGCTCATCGGAGAGGGCAAGGTGCTGCAAGTTTATTTCACCGTCTACATCCTCCAGTAACCGCGAGCGAGTATGGATGTGCACGGTCTTTGCATAGTGACGACATGGCCCCTGCCGTCGCGGTCTGGGCGTCAATATTTCGTCACGCGCAAACCACGAGGTTTATGACATGTGCCCGGATGATCAGGATAAGTTGGCCCAGGAATGGGAAGAGGCCCTGCGGGACAGCGGCGACGAGGAGACTTCCCTTGATGCGGGCGGCTCCGACGACCAGAGCCAGGGCGGGGACGACGCGCTGGCCAACGAATGGGCCGCGGCCCTCGCCGAATCCGAGGAAATCGGGCTGAAGAAGGAAAAGGAGCAGGAATACCTCTCCACCCAGATGAAGGACGCGGAGTTCCGCGACATGACCGCCCAGGCCAAGGGCCCCAAGCCCGAAGGTTCCCGGCGCGACCTGGACTTCATCCTGGACATTCCGCTGGAGGTTTCCGCGGAGCTTGGCCGCACCAAGCTGCTCATCAACGAGCTGCTCCAGCTCGGCCAGGGGTCCGTCGTGGAGCTGAACAAGCTCGCGGGCGAACCGCTGGAAATCTATGTCAACGGCAAGCTCGTTGCGCGCGGCGAAGCCGTGGTCATCAACGAGAAATTCGGCATCCGGCTGACGGACATCATCAGCCCCATCGAACGGGTAAAACAACTTGCCTGACGCCACATTGCAGGTCATCGCGGCCAATGCCACGCAGGCCGCGGAACAGGCTTCCCAGGCCACTTCGGCCCTGGCCGAAAGCGCAGCCCTGAACGCCACCAGCCTCGCGCCTCCGGCCTCGGCCGCGTCTTCCGGCGTGGGGCAGGCCCTTGGAGCGACGAGTCACGCGGCCGCACCCGCCGCCAATGCGACCGGCTCCCTCCCGGGCATGAGCCCGCCGCTTCTGGACCCCTCTGCGGCGCACACCGGCGCGCTGGGCACGGTGGATCCTTCCACGACCGGGTCCATGATCGACGCGAGCCACTCCCTGCTCGGCACCACCCTGGTCACGGCGGCCTATCTCTGCCTGATCCTGGGCGTGATTTTTCTTGCGGTCTGGCTGCTGCGGCGGTACGGCCCGGCATCCGTCTCCCGGACCAAGGGACCGGACAACCCCCGGCTCATCGGGCGGCTCATGCTCGGACCCAAGCAGAGCGTCTGCGTCGTGCGCGTGCACGAGCGCAACCTGATACTCGGCGTCACCGAGCAACGCATCAACCTGCTGGCCGAGACAGACACCCCGGCCGGGCGCTGTTACGAGGACGAGGACGAAGATGACTTCACCCGTTTCGCGGAAGAGCTGGCCGAGAAGCGCAAAGACGCTGCTGACGGCGCTTAGCCTTCTGACCGCCGGCCTCTTGCTGGCCTTTCCAGCCGCCGCGCAAACCATACCGACCCTGACCATGGAGCTTGCCGCGGGTCAGGCCGAGCCGGAAAAGGTCTCCGTCCTGCTGGAGATTCTCTTCCTGCTCACGGTGTTGTCCATGGCTCCGGCCATCGTGCTGACCATGACGTCCTTCACGCGGATCATCATCGTCTTCCACTTCCTGCGCCAGGCCATGGGCACGCAGCAGATGCCCCCGAACCAGATTCTCGCCAGTCTGGCCATCTTCATGACCGTCGTGATCATGATGCCCGTGGGCAAGGCCATCAACGACACCGCGCTCCAGCCGTATCTCAACGAGGAGATCGGCTTTGACGAGGCGCTGGAAAAGGCCCAGATTCCCGCGCGCGAATTTCTCTTCAAGCACACGCGGGAAAAGGATCTTTCCATTTTCTACTCCATCACGAAGATGGAGCGGCCCCAGAACAAGGACGAGGTGCCCACCATGATGCTGGTGGCCGCCTTCACCATCAGCGAGCTGAAGACGGGCTTCACCATCGGCTTCTTGATCTACATCCCGTTCCTGATCCTGGACATGGTCGTGGCCTCGATCCTGCTTTCCATGGGCATGATGATGCTGCCGCCGGCCATGATTTCACTGCCGTTCAAGATCCTTCTGTTCATTCTCGTGGACGGCTGGAGCCTGCTTGTTGGCTCCCTTGTGAACACCTTCGGCTGACGTCGCCCCATAACCAGAGGAGAGCTGCGTCATGACGCCTGAATTCATCGTCGGATTCGCCAGACAGGCCATCGAGGTCACCCTGGTCATTTCGCTGCCCATGCTCGGCATCGGGATGATCGTGGGCATTCTCGTCAGCGTCATTCAGGCCGCGACGCAGATTCAGGAAATGACCCTGACCATGGTGCCCAAGATCGTGGCCATCTTCCTGGCCCTGATCATTTCCTTTCCCTGGATCATGGACAAGATGGTCACGTACACCCGAGACATCTTTCTGAACCTGCCGAACTACATCCGCTGAATCGTCGCCCTGATCGCTATCATTTATAGGCAGATATGAAATCGGCACCGGACGATATCCGGTGCCGATCTCTTTTATTTCGAGGCGGCCTGGAGCGCGAAGAGCGTCATCAGCGCGGACCCGGCCGAAGAGACGTTCAGGGAATCGAACTTCCTGGCAAAGGGGATGTGCAGGGTTCTGCCGCAGGCCTTGGCCACGCCCGGGCGCACGCCTTTTTCCTCGTTGCCGAGCACCAGCGCGGCGGGCAGATGCAGGCGCACCTTGGGGTCGAAGACGTTTTCAGACGTTTCGGATTCTCCTGCGCAATACGTCATCCAGCCGCGCTCCGCGAATTGGTCCACGGCCCGGGCCACGTTGACCACCTTGGCCACGGGCAGCATGTTCAGGGCTCCGGCGCTGGCCTTGATTGCGCCCGCGCCGATGTACGCGCCCTCGTGCTGCGGCACCACGATGCCCGCGCCGCCCAGGGCGTAGAGCGTGCGCGCCAGCGCGCCCACGTTGCCCGTGTCCTGGACCCTGTCGAGGATGAGCACCAGGGGCAGAGGGGCGTCCAGGCCGTTGTCCAGCAGGGTTTCCATTTCCGCGTATTCCAGCCCGGCGACCTGGGCCACGACGCCCTGGTGCGCACCCCGGAAGAGCCTGTCCAGGCTGGCGGAGTCCACGAACTTATAGCGAACCCCCGCCTGCGCGCAAAGGTCCACGATGGCTCCGATCTTGGCGTCCACCCGTCCCTTGCGCAGGTTGACGTAGTCCACCCGGCCGGGCGCGGTCTTGAGCAGTTCGGCCACGGGCTTTCTTCCGGCCACGAAGTTTTTGTCGCCCTTGCCGTTCTCCTGTCTGGAATCCTGATTCCGGTTCTGGTCCCGATCCGAACCCGGTTCCCGGTCTTTTTTCATGCCGCTGCCGGCTTTGGATTCTGGCATTTTTTCTCCATTCAATAATTCCGGTATGTTGGCTGCTTTCCATTTTTCACGATCCATTCTACCCTGCTCCCGCATCTTGTCCAGGGATGCGCACAACCCTTAGAAAATGTCTAGATTTGTCTTGTCACCAAGCATAAAATATGCTTCAGAGCTAGGAACGGCAACACTTCGCGGAGGTCTCCTTGTCTTATTTGGCTGCCAGATGCTTTGCCTGGGCCATGTGGATCGTGGTCATCGTCACGGTTCTGGTTTCATGCGCCCAGAAGAACCCTTCCCCGGTGGTCGACACCGTCAAGGATCCGTCCTCGCTGATCATGACCGAGGACGCGGAACCCCTTGATCCAGAACTCAGCGCCGAACCCACCGACGGCGGCGAGCTGACTTCCAGCGAACGTTCCATCTTTTACTCCCGCAACGGCATCTTCTTCGATCTCGATCTTCACAACACGAAGGAAGTCGAGCATTTCTTCACGTATTTCACGCACCGGGCGCGGGGAACCTTTGAAAAATGGCTCAAGCGCGCCGAGCAGCATCTGCCCATGGTGCGCCAGGTCTTCACCAAATACGGCATCCCGCAGGATCTCGTGCTCCTGCCCTTCGCCGAGAGCGGCTACAACGTCAAGGCTTATTCCTGGGCCGGCGCGGGCGGGCTCTGGCAGTTCATGCCCTACACGGGCCGCAAGTACGGGCTGCGGGTGGACTGGTGGATCGACGAACGGCGCGACCCGTACCTGGCCACGGACGCGGCTGCCCGCTACCTCAAGGATCTCTACGACCTCTTCGGCGACTGGCACCTGGCCCTCGCGGCCTACAACGCGGGCGAAGGCAAGATCAAGCGGGCCATCGACGCGCTCGACGTTTCCAATTTCTTCGAACTGGCCGCCAACAACAATCGCCTGTCCTACAAGGCGCGCCTGCGTCGCGAAACCCTGCAATACGTTCCCAAGTTCATCGCCATTTCCAAGATCTTCCAGAACCTCGAGGCGCTCGGATTCGAATCCGTGAGCTGGGCCGAGGCTCCCGAACTGGATCACGTCGAGGTTCCCGGCGGCACGGACCTGCTCGCCCTGGCCAAGGCCGGCGGCATGAGCTGGAGCGATTTCCATGCCCTGAACCCTGCGTACCGCCGCCAGGTCAGCCCGCCCAAGGGCGTGACCACCGCGCACCTTCCCAGCGACAAGGCTCCGGCCATGATCGCCTACCTCAAGGACGCGCCCACCCGGCCCTACGCGGGATATCAGGCTTACCGCGTCCGCAACGGCGACTCCTGGTGGGCCATCTCCCGCCGTTTCGGCGTGCCCATCTCCATCCTGAAGAAGGTCAACAACCGCAACTCCAACACGCTGCATCCCGGCCAGATGATCATGGTTCCCGGAGCGGGATCGGCCGACGCCGTGGCCGCGGCCTCGGACAAGGACACGGACCGCACGAGCAGCCGGACCAAGACCCGCAAGGTCGCGCAGTCGCGCAGCAACTACGTGATCCAGCCCGGCGACACTCTCTGGGACATCTCCAAGCGCTACAACGTCAGCGTGCGCACGCTCCAGCAGGCCAACGGACTGACCCAGCGCAGCACCCTCAAGTCGGGCCAGCGTCTCTACATCCCCGACGCCACGGGCAGCACCCAGCGCGCGTCCAAGGGACAGGCCGAGACCATGCACGCCGAACTGGTGCGCTACAAGGTCCGCCGAGGCGACACGCTTTCCGCCATTGCCCGCAAGTTCGGGGTCAGCATCGACCAGATCCGCTCCTGGAACAAGCTGGGCAGCAAGAGCACGATCTACGCGAACCAGGTTCTCAAGGTCTACGTGCAGTAACGGACCATTCCACTGCCACAATGAAAAAGCCGACGGCCCTCGCCGTCGGCTTTTTTCGTCTCCGGAACGGCTCAGCCCTGGTTGAGCCGCGCCAGGAGCACCTCCCTGGCCGCGTCCGCGTCCAGGTCCAGCCCGGTCCAGAGCTTGAACTGCTTCAGTCCCTGATGCAGGAACATTTCCAGGCCGGAAATCGTGGTGCAGCCGCTTTGCTCGGCCAGGAGCAGGAGCTTCGTCTTCAAGGGATTGTAAACCAGATCGAAGACCACGGTTTCCGACGGCAGGGAGCGCATGGGCCAGGGATTCTCGTTCTCAAGGGAACCGGACATGCCCAGCGGGGTGGAGTTGACCAGCACGTCGGGCGGATTCTTGTACCGCTCCTGCCAATCCACGGCTTCGACGCCGAATTCCAGGGCGAGCTTGTCCGCCTTGTCCCGGTTCCGGTTGGAAACCCCGACCCAATCCAGGCCCAGTTCGTTCAGCGCCGCCACAGCGGCCCTGGCCGCGCCCCCCGCGCCGAGCACAAGCCCCGTCCGCAGGGTTCGTCCCAGTTCCTGAAGCGGGATCAGGCAGCCCGTGACGTCCGTGTTCGTGCCCTTGAGCAGCCCGCGATCCCAGAGCAGGGTGTTCACGGCTCCCACGGCCCGCGCCTTGGTGGAAACCCTGTCCAGCAGCGGCATGACCGCCTGCTTGTGGGGAATGGTCACGCTGACGCCCTGGATGCCCTCTGCGCGCACGCGCGCGATAAAGGCGGGGAGAGCTTCGTGCGGCGTGTCCCAGGCGTCGTAGCGGGCTTCCAGGCCATGCTGCGCATAGCCCCAATTGTGCAGGACGGGGCTGAGGCTGTGGCCGAGCGGGTGGCCGATGATTCCGTACTGATCCATTTTCTCTCTCCCTGGTCTGAAATCGCGAAGCTGACTTTGCATACCTGAGTCCCGTACGGGAATCCAGCGCGCTCAACGCCGCGCGGCGCATCGTAACAATCCGGCACCTGGACGAATCCACGTAAAAAGGGCCGGAACGCTTGCACGTCCCGGCCCTTGTCATTCGGTTGTTATGCTTCAGCTTACGTGGGCCGCGCCCGCCTCGATGGCCTGCGCGTTCATGGGGATCAGCTTGGCGTAGTGCGGGGAGATCACGTTTTCCAGGCTGTCGATGGCGGCCTGGACCGAAATCAGGCCCGTGGCCTGGAGGTACGCGCCGATGGCGACCATGTTGGCCATGCGGGTGTTGCCGATCTTGTCCGCGATCTCGTTGGCCGGGACGAGCACGGTCTTGACGCGCCCTTCTTCGACGAGGTCCGCGTCCACGAGCGAGGAGTTGATGATCTGCACGCCGCCGTCCTGGAGCCGCGACTGGAACTTGTCCAGGGAAGGGCGGTTCATGACGATCAGGCTTTTGGGCCGATGGATGATGGGCGAGCCGATGTCCTCGCTGGAGAGGACCACCGTGCAGTTGGCCGTGCCGCCGCGCATTTCCGGGCCGTAGACCGGGATGTAGGTGACGTTCAGGCCCTGGTTCATGCCCGCATAGGCCAGGAGGTTGCCGATGAGCATGACGCCCTGGCCGCCGAATCCGGCGATGATCGCGTCGAGATATTTGGCCATCAGCAGGCGCCTCCTTCCTCGGTCACGTCCTTGTACACGCCCAGCGGGAAGTAGGGGATCATTTCCTCGCCGATGCGTTCGTTGGCCTTCACCGGAGTCATTTTCCAGTTCGTGGGGCAGGCCGAGAGCAGCTCCACGAATCCGAAGCCGAGGTTGTTCGTCTGGCATTCGAAGGCCTTGCGCAGATACTTCTTGGCCGTGCGGATGTTCTTCACGCTGTCCAGGGAGCCGCGCGCGGCAAAGGCCACGCCGCCCAGCTGGGAGATGATCTCGGTCATCTTGATGGGCATGCCTTCCTTGTCGCGGCAGCGTCCGCCGGGGCAGGTGGTGGTCTTCTGGCCCACGAGGGTGGTCGGGGCCATCTGGCCGCCGGTCATGCCGTAAACCGTGTTGTTCACGAAGACAACGGCGATGCGCTCGCCGCGGTTGGCGGCGTGCATGATCTCGGCCATGCCGATGGAAGCGAGGTCGCCGTCGCCCTGGTAGGTGAAGACGAAGCAGTCGTTGCGGGCGCGCTTGGCGCCCGTGGCCACGGCGGGCGCGCGTCCGTGCGGGGCTTCCACGGCGTCCACGTCGAGGTAGTTGTAGAGGAACACGGAGCAGCCGATGGAGCCGATGAGCAGGGCTTTTTCGCGCAGGTTCATCTCGTCCAGAAGCTCGCCCACGAGCCGATGGGCTACGCCGTGGTGGCAGCCGGGGCAGTAGTGCGTGGCGCGGTCCACCACGGATTCCGGTCTTTCGAAGACCAGTTTTTCATTCATGTCGGTCATTTATTTCCCCTCCAGGCTCTTGAGGATGGGTTCCTCGAATTCGTCCGGGGTGGGCAGGTTGCCGGGGTAGATGGCGAAGAAATCCGAATCCGCCACGGTGCGGATGGAAAGCCTGACGTCGTCCACCATCTGGCCGAGGTTGTGCTCGACGGTGAGAAAGCGTTTGCCCGCCTTGGCCATTTCCAGCAGCGGCGCCGCCGGGAAAGGATAGAGCGTGATGGGCCGGAACAGTCCGACCTTGTGTCCGGCCTTGCGCAGCTTGCGGACCGCGCTCTTGGCGATGCGGCCGATGGAGCCGTAGGCGCAGACGATCAGGTCGGCGTCGTCCGTCTCGAAAGCTTCGTACTCGATCTCGCCCTGCATCTTTTCATACTTGGCCTGGAGGTACTGGTTTTGCCCGGCCAGGGCGCCTTCCTCCAGGAACAGGGACTTGATCAGCCTCTTTTCGCGGCCTCCGGTGCCTTGCAGACGCCATTCCGCGCCTTCCTCGTCGCCGGGAAGCTCCGGCTGCCAGGGCACGATGGGCTCCTTCATCTGGCCGAGAATGGCGTCGCCCAGGATCATGACCGGGTTGCGGTACTTGAAGGCCATGTCAAAGGCCTTGATGGTCAGGTCGTAGGCCTCCTGGCCCGTGGCCGGGGCGTAGACGAGTAGGCGGTAGTCGCCGTGTCCGCCGCCGCGCGTGGACTGGTAGTAGTCGCCCTGGGCCGGGCCGATGTCGCCGAGTCCCGGGCCGCCGCGGTTCATGTTCACGACCACGGCGGGAATGCCGCTGCCGGCCATGTAGGAAATGGCCTCCTGCTTCAGCGAGATGCCGGGCGAGGAGGAGGAGGTCATGGAGCGCACGCCCGTGGCGCCCGCGCCGAGCAGCATGTTGGCCGCGGCCACCTCGGACTCGGCCTGGACGAACTCGCCGCCCGCGTCCACGATGGCCTTGGACATGAATTCGGGAATGTCGTTCTGCGGGGTGATGGGGTAGCCGAAGAAGCATTTGCAGCCCGCGGCCAGCGCGCCGCGCGCCACTGCCTCGTTCCCCTTGATGAAAATCTTGTCCGCCATCAGTCCTCCCCCTTCTTGGCTTTCGGGGTCTTGTACACGCGGATGGCCAGGTCCGGGCAAATCAGCGCGCAGGATGTGCAGCCCGTGCACTTGTCCTTATCTTCGTCCGGCACTTCGGCGACCTTGTACCCGTTCTGGTTGAACCGCTCGGACTGCACGATGATCTGCACGGGGCAGACCGTGGTGCAGAGCAGGCAACCTTTGCAACGGTCTTCCAATACTTCGATTCGGGACATCTTGCCCTCCTGTTGCAGCTTCAAGAAATGAGCATGGCGTCACCGTACGAAAAGAAGCGAAATCCGTTACGGAGAGCCTCGCTGTAGGCATCGAGGGTGGTTACTCTTCCAGCTAGGGCTGAAACCATAATAAGAAGAGATGACTCTGGCAAATGGAAATTCGTCAGCAGTTTATCCACCACCTGGAATTCGTATCCGGGTTTGATGAAGATGTCCGTCATGCCCTTGTAGGGCCCTATTTCGCCCAGGGCGCGGTGCATGCCCTCCAGGCTCCGGGCGCTCGTGGTCCCCACGGCCACCACGGGACGGCCCTCGGCCTTGGCCAGGCGTACGGCTTCGGCTGTTTCACGTGGAACTTCGATGTATTCCTCGTGCATGACGTGCTCGCGGATGTCTTCGGCCCGCACCGGGCTGAAGGTGCCGTAGCCCACGTAGAGCGTGACCTCGGCCCAGCGGCAGCCTTTCGCCAGCAGGGCCTCGCGCACCTGCGGGGTGAAGTGGAGCCCGGCTGTGGGCGCGGCGACGCTCCCGGCCTTGTCCTCGCGGGCGTAGACCGTCTGGTAGCGGCTCACGTCCTCGTCCCCGGCCTGGCGGTGGATATAGGGCGGCAGCGGCATGCGACCTTCGGATTCGACGATTTCCTTGATGCTTCCGCGCCAGAAGAGCGCCACACGGCAGCGGCCGAATTCGGCCCGCTCCAGCACCCGCAGGGAAAGGCGCGGTCCGAGCTGGACGGCTTCGCCCGGTTTCGGAGCCTTGGACGCGCGCAAAAGGCCCCAGGCCTCGGCGGTTTTCAGTCCCGAAGCGTCCTCGATGAAGTCGAGCAGGGGCAGGGGGGTCAGCAGCAGGAATTCGACCTTGCCCCCGGTGGGCTTCTGGCCGAAGAGGCGCGCTGGCACCACCTTGGAATTGTTTGCCACGAGCAGGGCGCCCGGCGGCAGCAGCGCGGGAAGGTCCGCGAACATTCCGAGGCTGGTGCGCCCGGCCGCGCGGTCGAGATGCAGCAGCCTGGAGTCCTGGCGGCGGGCGGCAGGAGTCTGGGCGATGCGGTCTTCCGGCAGTTCGTACGTGTAGCTTTTCAGTTCGTTGTCTGGGTGCATTGTTCCTCTCTGGCGGCGCGCCATCCTAGTTTGCCGGGCACGACTTTGCAAGCCGCGGCTTTCCGGACAGCTTCTTTACTTGATTCCCCTCATAATCCTGATACATACTTGTGGCATGAACTGGTTGTCCGTGGCGGAAGTAGCCAAAATAACCCGGATACCCGCGCCTACGGCGCGGCGCTACGCTTCGCTGTTCCGTGATTTCCTGCCCAGCCGCAAGGTCGGAAGGGTCATGAAATATTCCGAGGATGCCGTGCGCATCTTCGAGACCATTTCCAGCCTCTACCAGGAGGGCCACGTCACCGGCGAGATCGAGGACGCCCTCAAGCAGGAGTATTCCCGCTCCGCGGAACTCGCCCCGGACCAGGCGGACATACCCGCCATCGGCATGGGAGGCGATTTTGCGAACTCCTTCAAGGAAGTCATGGACAAGTTCGGGCAATGCCTTCAGATCATCGCGGACCAGAAAACCATGATCGAACGGCAGCGCGAAGACATTCAAAAACTGAAGACCGCCTTCGTGCTTCTTTCCCGCAGCCAGAAGCGGCTTCGCCAGCTTCCTGCGCCTGCACCTGCCGCCCTGGACACCAGCGTCCTGGAAGAGCGAACCGCCCTGCTGGCCAAAAAGGATTCCGAGCTGGAAGAAATGGCTTTGAATCTTTCCTTCGATACCTCCGACATCAAGGCCAAGCTTCAGATACTGGAATCCGAACTGATCCGGCTGCGCAAGGATCGCCGCGAGATGGAAAAGTTTTTCCAGTCCAAGATAGACCGTATGCGGGAAGAGGACTGATTCGGCCCTCTCTCCATTGTTTGCGGTTGTTCGGCCTCTGTTGTAACAGACCATCCATCGGCGCTCGCGCCGAAGAACCCTTTTCGCCCAGGAGTATCGCCATGCGTAAAGCTCTTCTTCCTTTGCTGCTTTTGCTCATCGTTTTCGCGGCCGGCTGTGCCACCAAGTCCACCGGCACCGAGCCCACGGGCGAGGACACACAGTCGCAGCCCTTGGCCACGGCCTACCAGGAAACGTATGACAACCCGAATTTCTATTACGATTTCAACGACATTCTCGTGCCGCGCGAGCTGGAACCCATCGACGACGAGAAGTATGTCTTTGACGATCCCCGTTTTCTCGCGGGATTCCGCATTTTCTCCGGCCGCGTCGTGGCCGAGGACGTGTTCAACTTCTTCGTGAACAACATGGCCAAGGACAACTGGCGCAAGAAGTTCTCCCTCAAGGCCGAAAAGTCCGTCCTGGCCTTTGAAAAGGCCAACAAGAGCTGCACGATCCAGATCGAGGACGGTTTCAAGACCAAGGTCACCATCTTCGCCATCGAGTTCAAGGACGCCGCTGCCGGGTCGTTCTCCGGCTCCGCGCCCATGGGCCAGGATCTGCCGCAATAGGCGCGAACCCATGGACACCGATCTGCTCTTTCGCGGATATCTGGGTAAGCGGGTCCATCTCGGCGTGACCGGAAGCGTGGCCGCGTACAAGGCGATCGACCTTGTGCGCGGCCTTCTGGACTGCAACGTTTCCGTTTCGGCCACGCTCACGGATGCGGCCGCGAAATTCGTGACTCCGCTTTCCTTTGCCGCGCTCGGCGCGGACCCTGTCTACGGGGCCATGTTCGCGGACGGGGACGACCCCTATGCCCACCTCGGGCCGGGCAGGGCGGCCGACGTTCTGGCCGTGGCTCCCTGCACGGCGAACAGCCTGGCCAAGTTCGCCTGCGGTCTGGCAGACGACATGCTCTCCTGCCAGGTGCTCGCCCATGCCGGTCCCTTGCTTTTGGCCCCGGCCATGAACCCCGCCATGTGGGAAGCCCCGGCCACCAAGGAAAACGTGGCCCGTCTTCGTGACAGGGGCGTAGAGCTGGTTTTTCCCGGTTCCGGGAAGGTAGCCTGCGGCGATGTTGGAAACGGCCGTCTGGCCCCTGTGGCGGCGATTTTAGGCCATGTGTGCCGTCTGCTCTCTCCGCAGGATCTTTCCGGTGTTCGTGTGCTGCTCACTCTCGGCCCCACCCGCGAGAAATTCGACGCGGTGCGCTTCTGGTCCAACCCCTCCACCGGACGCATGGGAGCCTGCCTTGCCACGGCGGCCTGGCTGCGCGGCGCCCAGGTGCACGTGGTTGCCGGTCCATGCTCGTTGCAGCTTCCGGACGGGGTCGCGCGCACGGACGTGACTTCCGCCAGGGAGATGCACGCTGCGGTTTCCGATCTTTGGCCCGATATGGACATTGCCTGCTGCACGGCTGCGGTGGCGGATTTCCGGCCTCGTCCCTTCGGCGAGACCAAGATGAAGAAGGACGTCATCGGCGAGGGGGGATTGACGGTCGCGTTCGATTCCAACCCCGATATTCTTGCCGGTCTGGGCGCGTCCAAGCGCCGTGATCAACGCCTGATCGGCTTTGCCGCGGAAACGGACGACTTGCGCGCCAATGCCGCGGCCAAGCTGGAGCGCAAGAATCTTGATCTTATCGTGGCGAATCCCGTGAACGCGCATGGTTCCGGATTCGGCAGCAGGACCAACAGCGTGCTCGTCCTTGATCGCACCGGACGCAGGGAAGAGTGGCCCTCTTTGGATAAATCGGAAGTCGCGTGGCGGATATGGGATCACCTGGCCGAAATCTGAACATACCGGAACAGCTGCGCGCCTGGCATGAAGCCGGGCTGCACTATGTTCTGAAAAGCCCTGCGGGCGATGCGGGACAGGCCGGACCAACAGCACCTGCGGATGCTTCCGCGCCCGGTTCCGACTCGGCCGCCGGATCCCCGGCGGCGACGACCGCACACGCGGCGGAATCTTCTCGCATCCCAGCCGCCCCGCAAGAGTCCCCGACCCCAAGCATATCCCGCCCCGCAGCCGATGCAGGCGGGGGCATGGTTCCGCAGGGCGCTGCTGCTGCGGATACCTCTCCGGATTCCGGTCCGGCGCAGTCCGACGATTATACGAACTGGCCTGAACCATGGCGATCCCTCTGGCTGAAGACGCCGCACGACCCCAAGATCGTCTGGACTTACTACGATCTCGGCGCGCACATGGGCGGACGTCCTGATCCGGAAATCGGCAAGCTTTTGCAGTCCCTGATCTACTATTTCCGGTGGCCCAAGGGGACCATCGCCTTTTGGCCCATGAGCGAGCTTGCAGGAGAGGACTGCGTACCGAACGTGGACATGTTCTGGCGCGGCGTGGACAGGCTCGGAACCCGGCATGTCGCCATCTTCGGGCCGGACGTGCTGCCGCTGGTGGCGCCGGACGCGCCCGCGCATGCAACCGGAGTCCGGGTCGGGGAGGTCACGCTCTATACGCTTCCCACCCTGGCGGAGCTTCTGCCCATGCTGCCCCACGAGCGCCTGATCGCCTTGCAGATCGTCAAGCAGCTCTCGTTCTAAATCGTTTCCGAGTCGCTCTTGCGCATCGGGCGGGCCTGAAGTATGAGTCCGATTCGATCAACCCCTGAAAGGATATGTTCATGAAGATACTCGTCACTGGCGCCGCCGGATTCATAGGCTTTCATCTTTCCCGCAAACTGCTGGGACAGGGTCACAGCGTCGTTGGCCTGGATATTCTCAACGACTATTATGATGTGAACCTCAAGCTGGCCCGGCTGGCGATTCTTCAGAAGAACCCTGATTTCCGCCACGCCCGCATCAACCTTGCCGACGCGCCCGCCATGGAACGGCTGTTTCAGGAAGAGGGCTTCGACATCGTGGTCAACCTCGCGGCTCAGGCCGGAGTGCGCTACAGCATTGAAAACCCGCGCAGCTACGTCGATTCCAACATCGTCGGCTTTTTCAACATTCTGGAAGGCTGCCGCCATAACAAGGTCAAGCATCTTTGCTACGCCTCTTCCAGCTCCGTTTACGGAATGAATACGAAGATGCCGCTGAGCACGCATGACGCGGTCGATCATCCCATGAGCTTGTATGCGGCCAGCAAGAAATCCAATGAGATGATGGCCCATTCCTACAGCAACCTTTTCGACCTGCCGACCACGGGCCTTCGGTTCTTCACTGTTTACGGTCCCTGGGGCCGCCCGGACATGGCGCTGTTCCTCTTCACGAAAGCCATCCTCGCAGGCGAGCCCATCAACGTATTCAACTACGGTAAGATGGAGCGCGACTTTACTTATGTAGATGATATTGTCGAAGGCGTCGCGCGCGTCATGTTTCACATCCCGCAAGGGAACCCCGACTGGGACGGGAACAATCCGGACCCGGCCACGAGCCCCAAGCCTTACCAGATCTATAACATCGGCAACAACAACAAGGTTGAGCTGAACAAATACATCGAAGAGCTTGAAAAACAGCTTGGCAAGAAGGCGGAGCGCAACCTCCTGCCCATGCAGCCCGGTGATGTTCCCGCCACCTGGGCCGATGTGGACGACTTGGTGCGGGACGTTGACTTCCAGCCGAGCACCTCCATCGAGGTCGGAATCGCCCGTTTTGTGGAGTGGTATCGCTCCTATTTCAAGATGTAACATCTTTTCTTTCGCAGGAGGGCGGTTTCCCGCCCTCCTGGTCTTGCTTTCTCCCCCCATCCGTCTTACTACCTTCTCACATGCGAATGTATGTTTCACGTGAAACGTTCACGCATGGAACCCGTCAACCGAATTGTTTCACGTGAAACATGGTCAAAATGGTAAGCCGGGCTGTCCATCAACGGGAAGCTTCAGGAGCCGAACGGCCTAATTCAGGGGGTATCAGAGTGGCTAGAATCATTGTCATGGCAAACCAGAAGGGCGGTGTCGGTAAGACCACGACCGCAGTGAACCTTGGCGCTTGCCTTGCCGTCATGGAAAAGAAAGTCTTGATCGTGGATTGCGATCCTCAGGGCAACGCGTCCAGCGGCCTCGGCTTTTATCCCAGCGATCAGCGCGAGAACATCTATACGTCGCTTTTCAATCCTGAGAACGTGCGCAATGCCATTTGCCAGACGGAGATTCCTTTTCTTTCTCTGCTTCCGGGAACCCCGGACATGGCCGGCGCTGAAGTCGAACTCGCCGACAAGATTGGTCGCGAATATTACGTGCGCGACCTGATTGCGCCTCTGGATGATGATTATGACTATATCCTGCTCGACTGCCCGCCTTCGCTCGGCATCCTGACCGTGAACGCGTTGTGCGCGGCCCGCGAGCTGCTTGTCCCTCTTCAGTGCGAGTATTACGCTCTGGAGGGCATTGCGCAGCTCTTGATGACCTACGAGCTCGTGCGCAAACGCCTCAATCCGGACCTTGCGATTCTTGGCGTGGTGCTGACCATGTACGATTCGCGCAACAGGCTCTCCTGGCAGGTCAAGAATGAGGTTCGCCGGGCGTTCCCGCAGCACCTCTTCGAATCGATCATCCCCCGCAATGTGCGCCTGTCCGAGGCTCCCAGCTTCGGCAAATCCGTAATCACCTACGACATCAAGTCCAAGGGAGCCGAGGCGTACCTGCAACTGGCCCAGGAAGTGGAAAACAGCCAGACTGCCGTGGCCTAGCTGCGGCGGGGACGGAAGCAAGCCATGCGTGTGAAGGGATTCTTGAAGGATATGGGCGGCCCGAAGGCCGCCCATGATCAGATGCGGGATTACTTCGCGGACGTGTTGTAACGCGCTTCCTTGAGGGCGTCCTTGTCGTCGAGGTAGGGATGCGTCTCGGTGAGGATTTCGTTCTTGAAGTGCTTCTTGATGATGCGCGCGTTGCATTTCTGGCAGATGAACGTGACCAGGCCCGAAAGGCTGGCGGCGCGCAGGCGGAACAGCCTGGGATCGTCCTTGGACCAGTTTTCGGTCTGCTGGCCGCAGTGTCCGCAGGCCACGTCGTAGTCCGGCGGGTAGGGGAAGTCCCAGTATTGCAGGAGATATTCCCAGTCCTGCATGGGTTCGGGTTTCGCTTCCGGACCCTGCTTGCTGAAAAGGCCGAACTCGCGCGCAAGGATAGGTTTGATGGCCGGCCAGGCTTCGGCGTCGATGATCGCGCCGAGACTGTTGCCTTCCTTGTCGAAGATTTCAATAACGTGTTCCTGGCTCATGCGTATTTGCTCCTTCATGTATTGGTGGCGGGAATATATACACCTCCATCCGGGGCGGCAAGGCCGGGATGCGCGAAGAAAAACAGGAGATGAGCATGTCTACAGGTTCGAGGGGACTTGGTCGCGGTCTGGACGCCCTCTTGGGCGGCGCAAACCGCGACGAGCCGGTCAATCCGGCCGAGGTGAGGCAGCTTCCCATTCATTCCATCCGGCCCAATCCGCACCAGCCCCGCATGGAATTCTCCGAGCAGGGACTCGCGGATTTGTCTGCCAGCATCAAAACCCAGGGCGTCTTGCAGCCCATTCTCGTCCGGCCCCTCACGGCAGGACAGTTCGAGCTGGTCGCCGGCGAACGCCGTCTGCGGGCTTCCAAGATGGCAGGCCTTCGGGAAATTCCCGCGCTCGTGCGGGAAATGAACGACCAGGAAAGCCTGGCCATCGCGCTCATCGAGAACCTTCAGCGGGAGGATCTCAACGCCATTGAAGAGGCGCTCGGCTACAAGCAGCTCATGGAGCAGTTCGGCCTCAGCCAGGAAGACCTGGCCAAGAGCGTGGGCAAGAGCCGCTCGGCCCTGGCCAACTCCATGCGCCTGCTCAACCTTGCCCAGCCCGTGCAGGACGACATCAAGCAGGGCCGCATGACCGCCGGCCACGGCAGGGCGCTCATGGCCGTGGCGGATGCCGAAACCGCAGCCAAACTGCACGAGCGCATCCTCGGCGAGGGGCTTTCGGTTCGACAGGCCGAGGCCCAGGCTTCCTACTGGAAGGAGCATGGCTCCCTTCCGGACGCGGAGGCGCTGGAGCGGCTGGATGAAAGGCCGAAGAAGCGCCCACAGAGCGGGACGCGGGAGGTCAATCCTGAAATCGTCGAGGTCCAGCGGGAACTCAGCAAGGCGCTTTCGCGCAAGGTTTCCATTTCCGGAGACGCGACCCAGGGAAAGTTGACCGTGCCGTTCTCCTCCTTGGAAGACCTGCACGAACTGGCGGAACTGCTCGGCGTCCGCTGAGCCTTGCTTTTCGGGAAGGCTGATCACGGCCGCCACAGGCGTGTTCACGACATGACCAGGGCAGATACGGCGCAAACGTCGCGCGCGCGGTCATACGAATTGTTGCGTAAGCGTATGAGGATATTTTTTCCGTGATGAAAGAACGCATTCCCCAGCTCGCCGGGCATGATGTGCTGATCATCGGCGATTTGATGCTGGACCATTATCTCATCGGGACCGTGGACCGCATTTCACCGGAGGCCCCCGTGCCAGTGGTGGCGGTCACTCGTGAGGAATCCCTCCTTGGCGGAGCGGGCAACGTGGCCCGGAACATCGCCGCCCTGGGCGGTCTGCCGACCCTGATCACCGTGGCCGGCGAGGACGAGCACGCCATCTGCCTTGGCGGACACTGCGACCAGGCAAACATCAACCTGCGCGTTCACAGGATTCCCACGCGCCCGACCACGGTAAAAACCAGGATCATTGCACATAATCAGCAGGTGGTCAGGGTGGACAAGGAACACACTGATCCGCTTGATCCCGCTGATTACGATGTCCTCCTGAAGATGATCCGCGACGAACTTCCGGGACGCAAGGTGATCATCCTTTCCGATTACGGCAAAGGGCTGCTATCCAGGGAGTTTATGACTAGATTCAATGCCCTGATCGCGGCTCTTCCGCAGCGGCCCATGATTCTCGTGGACCCGAAAACCCGGAACTATGATCTCTATGGCGGGGTTGATCTGCTCACCCCGAATGCCAAGGAAGCGAGCGAGGGCGCGCATCTTCCCGTGAACAGCCGCGAAGAGATCATCGCGGCCGGTCAGGCGATCTTCGACCGCCTGAGCTGCAAGCATCTGCTGATCACCCTTGGCGGGCAGGGCATGGCGCTGTTCGATACCAGGGACAAGGTGTATCACATTCCGACATTCGCCCGGAAAGTCTTCGATGTTACCGGCGCGGGAGACACGGTCATCGCGACCCTGGCTCTCGGACTCGCCAGTGATCTCGACCTGCTCACGTCCTGCGTCTTTGCGAACTACGCCGCTGGGATCGTTGTGGGTCAGATCGGCGCTGCCGTCGCCACCTTGGATGAGCTTGTGGAAGCGGCGAGAAACCTCCCGGAGCCGGATATATCGACGTGGCATAACTAGCCGCAGTAAAATATGATATTCGCACATGTCTTCGTTTGCGGTTGTCTTCGCGGAGCATTGCGGATCATTCGCTGTACCCCCCGGAAAGAGGAAAGCCCCTTTCCGGGGCTTTTTCTCATCCAGGGGCGAAGGGCATTGTACGGCAGAACGTCGGCGGATGCTTTACGCACGCGCCCGCAATGACGTAGAGTGGCATGAAGGTGAACCAAAACTGTCCGGGAGAGCGGAAATGAGCAAGAGCAAGGAGACCGGAATTCGGCTGGACACGGCAATTCCGGTTCTGGGCGAACCAAAGGTCAAAACCGGCGTGGATACATGCCGGTTCGTGGACTCCTGCGAGGAGTACCACATCAACCTCACGGACGAGGATCTCGACGAGGATCTTGCTGAATTCCGGACCGGGCAGAACGTGACCATGGAAAAGGCCGGTCCCAGGCAATATCTCTACTTCGATCCCTCCAAGACGCGCTGCGCCGTGGTCACCTGCGGCGGGCTCTGCCCCGGAATCAACGACGTGATCAGGGCCATCGTCCTGGAGTCCTTCCACAACTACAACGTCCAGTCCGTGATCGGGATCCCCTTCGGCCTCCAGGGATTCGTCCCGTCCTACGGTCACGAGCCGATAGCCCTGACTCCGGAAAGCGTGGCCAACATCCACCAGTTCGGCGGAACCATGCTCGGCTCCTCGCGCGGGCCGCAGGATCCCGCCGTGATCGTGGACACCCTGGAACGCATGAACGTGAACTGCCTGTTCATCATCGGCGGAGACGGCACCATGCGCGCGGCCCAGGCCATCGTGGAGGAGATCACGCGGCGCGGCATCAAGATCGCGGTCATCGGCGTGCCCAAGACCATCGACAACGACATCAGCTTCGTGACCCGCTCCTTCGGGTTCGATACCGCGGTGGAAAAGGCTACCGAGGCCATCCAATGCGCGCATGTGGAAGCCACGGGTGTGGATCGGGGCATCGGCATGGTCAAGGTCATGGGCCGAGAATCCGGGTTCATTGCCGGACAGGCCGCTCTGGCGCTCAAGGAAGTCAACTACGTGCTCATCCCGGAATGCCGCTTCGACCTGGACGGGCCGGACGGGCTGCTGGAATCTCTGGATCGGCGGCTGGAAAACCGGCGTCATGCGGTGATCGTCTGCGCGGAGGGAGCAGGGCAGGAGTTCTGCTCCTCTTCGGGCCAGACCGATGCTTCGGGAAATCCCGTACTCTGCGACATCAGTTCCCTGCTCATCGACCGCATCAAGGCTTACTTCCGGGAAAAGAACAAGAACGTGACCATCAAGTTCATCGATCCCAGCTACATCATCCGCTCGGTCCCGGCCAACGCGAACGACCGCGTCTATTGCGGATTCCTCGGACAGCATGCCGTGCACGCCGCCATGGCGGGCAAGACCGGGATGGTCGTATCCCAGCTTCAGTCCCGCTACGTGCATCTGCCGCTGCACCTCGTGACCCGCAACCGGAAAACGGTCAAGGTCAAGTCCGATTTCTGGCACGCCGTTCTCGAATCCACGGGACAGGAACTGCGGCATTGCAAGAGCGCGACGCGCAACGGATTCCCGGAAAACGGCTGATACTGGGCGGCGTCGCCTGGCGGAAAAGTGCGCAGCGTGCGCGGCGCGATGATCGGATCATCCGGACGTGCGCGGAACATGAAAAAGGGCCGAAAGACCCTTTTTCATTGCCATCGTGGAAATCGCGGCAGCCGGATGAGGAGAGGATCAGCTAGGCGTTGGCCGCCAGCTTGCGGTGGATGTGTTCGAGTCCGGGAGCGCGGCTCGAAACATTCCTGCTCTCTTCCAGTGCCAGCGCGAGCAGATGGATGAGGTCGCTGGAGCGCAGATCAAGGGTGATGGAGCCGTTGGAGGCCAGGCAGCGCTCTCCGCGCTCCTCGATGATGTAGGCCCTGCGGTCGCGGCGATCGTCCACGGCGGAAATGGCGCCGTAGGCGAGCTTGCCCTGCCCGGCGTCGTAGACCTTTTCCACGGTGAGCATTCCGGTTTTGTCGTTGAAGTGCATGTCCTCGGCGAGAATCGCGCCGCTGACGCGGATCATGTGCCCGTGGTCGTTGGGAAGGTCAACGTTTTCCACAAGCTGCCTGCACATCGTCTCTTTCTCTTTCTCCGACATCGTCCCTACTCCTCGTCCAGGGGAAGCCGCAATTGCTGCGGACCTTTTCCCGGCTTGGGCTGGCGCTTGGCCGCCGTTTTCCAGCCAGATTCTATGAACTCCAGCAGGGCCGCCTCGGCCACGCGCCACTGGCTGCCGATTTTGATGGCCTTGATGTCTCCACGCGTGATCAGGCGGTATGCCGTGCGCTGATGCACCCGGAGCAGGTCGGCCACCTCTTGCACCGTGAGCAAGGTCGGTGGTTTCGGCGAGTCGCTCATGACTGTTCTGTCCCATGCTGGCAATGGTTGTACTCCATTTGTCATACTTGGTCACAGATTGTCAAAGCTGTCATACGTTGTCGTAAAAAAGTCTAGAAAATGGAAAAGAAAAGACTCCGCTGGGTTGCGGAGTCTTTTGAAAAGGAGAGAAAAAAAAGATTAAAATTTCTGGTTGTGGCGCTTTGGCCAGTAGCCGTTGTAGCCCTTGCAGAGGAAGAGGGTGAAGCGCCGGGCCTCGCGGCCATTGAAGGTGGTCTGCACGTAGATGGGATCGCTGAAGCTGTCGAACATCTTCTGGACCTCGTTGGCGGGCAGGTCGTCGTAGCCTTTGAGCACGTAGACCGCGTCCCAGCCGACCTTGTCCGCGTCCGGGCCGGGCCAGAGGTCGTACTGGTTCATGCGCCGCGAATCGACCCAGCCGCAGTAGGTGCGGGGCTGGCCAGGGGTGTAGAAGGCCAGAGCCGCGGTCATGTCGTAGAGATTGCTGAAGATGAAGACCTTGTCCGGATCGGCGAAGTCGTGCAGCCGGTGCTCTTCGATGACCTGCCCGAGTTCGCGCCAACCCTTGACCCGGCGCGTGGGGTCGATGCTGCTCGGCAGCGGCAGGAGCTGGGCCGTGTGCATCAACAGGAAAAGGCCGATGCCCAGTGCGGGGAGCAGCTTGCGATGGCGCTGCAGAAAGCCGTCCCGCTTCTGGAGCGCGCGGTCCACGGCGCGGGCCGCGAGAATGCAGCCCGCAACGTAGCTGACCGTGGTCCAGTTGGGCATTATCTTGGCGTGGAAGCTCCAGAAGAAGAAGAACAGCCAGACCGGGAGAAACAGGACCATCAGCAGGGCGGCGCGCTTGCGCTCTTCGATCTCGGCGCGATCTTCGGGCGGGCGGCGGCGAAAAGCGAGGCGCAGTGCGCGACCGGACCCGACGAACATGAAGAAGAGCCACCAGGGCAGGGCCAGCCCGATCTGGGCGAGCAGGTGTTCCGGCACGCGCTGGAGGTCGAAGAGGTGCCGTGCCTCCTTGCCTTGCGCGCCGATGAGATGCAGCACGTGCTTGTAGCCCACGAAATCGTTCTGCATGTTCCAGATCAGGGTGGGCAGAAATCCGAGGAAAAGGCCCACGCCGAGAGCCGTGGCCAGCTTGGCGAAAAATCCTTTGGGGCAGGCTTTCTGGCGCAGCAGGATCAGCCAGTAGAGCCCGGCGAGACCGATGAAGCCGAGCATGGTGTACTTGGCCAGCACGCCGATGCCGAAAGCCACGCTGAGCAGCGCGAAAGGCCACCAGGGAGCGCGCTCGCCCCGCAGGGGCCGGGAGCCGAGGTAGAGCAGGAAAAGGCAGCAGGTCCAGGTCAGGGTGAAGGGATTGTCCGTGGTCATCAGGATGCTCAGGCCGCTGAAGATCACGGTGGTATTGTAGATGAACAGGGTCCAGAGCGCGACGCGGGGCTGCTTCCAGAGCTTGGCGATGCCGAGGTAGAGCACGGCCTGGGTGAGCACGGACCCGAAGATGGACCCGAATCGCACGCCCAGTTCCGTGTCCCCGAACACGCTGGTCCAGAGATGGATGATCCAGGCGATGAGCGGGCCTTTGGAATAGTAGGTCAGCTGAAGATGCCGGGTCCAGTCCCAGTATTGCGCCTCGTCCTGGACGAGGGTGACCTGCCCGCTGGCCACATAGGCGACGCGGACGGCGAAGGTCGTCAGGATGATCAGAAAAGCCCAAAGACCGGGGCGTTCGTTGAGGGAGCGGGTCATGGAATGGGTCAGGCTGTGCATGTTTCCCCCGGCGCCAGGGATTGAGGCGGGCGCTCGGCGTCCGGCCCGGCGGCGCTGGTCGTTGCTGACGTAGCCTCTCCGGGCCGCGAAAGCAAGAAGGCGCGGCTCAGGCTTCCACCTCGTACTCGTCGCCGAGCACGAGCACTTCCTCTTCCGCGGCATCCTCCTCGGGCCGCGGCGGCGTGGACGTCGGCTCTGCCTCTTCCGCAAGGGCCAGGGATTCGTCCAGGACCACCGGAGTCTGGTCCAGATCCTGGCGGAGATTGTCCATCATGCGTCTCGTCAGTTCGAGATAGGTCCGGACCTCCTCTGCGGAAAGCCCTTGCTCCGCGGCGGCGAGCACCTCGTCCACGCTGCCGGAAAGCACGTTCTCCAGCTCGCGCCCGCGCCGGGTCAGCTTGATGATCACTTGGCGGCGGTCGTTGGTATCCTTGGTCTTGCGCACGAGATTGTCGCGCACCATGCGGTTCAGCGTGTTGGCCAGGGTGGGCTGCTCCACGCTGAGGCTGCGGCAAAGCTCGCTTTGGGTTTGGCCGTCGCGCTGCCAGAGACACTGCAATACGGGAAACTCGGCAGCGGTGGCCTTGTGCGGGGCCAGCCTGGCCTGGACGGCCTGGACATGGAGGCGGGCAAGGGCGCCGGCCAGGGAGCAAGGGGACTGCTCGTAGCTGGAAGACATATCAGACCTCGCAGGATGGAGATTCTTATAGTCGAAAATATAGATAGCTTCCGCAATTGAAAGATGTCAATGCCGCAGCGGAATTGCGCCGCTCCCGCACGCTTTACCTTGCAGGTCGGAAAGACTAGGATGCGCCGCATGTTCATCATCGTAAACGTGGACGACCTGGGCCTGCACCCTGCGGTGCGGCGGGCCGTGGTCGCCTTGTCGACAGAGGGCATCGTCACTTCCTCGACTCTCATGGCCAATGGACCGGACCTCGAAGAATCCGCGCGCATCGGCGGGGTCGGGCTGGGCGTGCACATGAACGTGCTGCGCGGCAGGTCCGTGCTCCAGCCGCGCCTCGTGTCCAGTCTCCTAGGGGACGACGATCTTTTTCTGGGCGACTACGGCAAGCTCATGGGCAGGTATTTTGCCGGGCGCGTGGACCTGCGCCAGGTCGAGTCCGAATGGGCGGCCCAGATCGAAAAAATCATGGACCTGGGCGTGCGTCCGACGCACCTGGACAGCGAAAAGCACATCCACGCCTGGCCGGGCATGATGGCCGTGGCCGGGCGGCTGGCCGAGCGCTACGGCATTCGCTGGGTGCGCAGGCCGCGGGAGTGCGCCGGGCTTCTGCGCTTCGACAAGGGCGGGCTGCGAACGAAATTCCTCAATGTCTGCGCCTTGATGCAGAAGAAGCCCGAAGCGGTGTCCTGGCCGGACCGCATCTGGGGCATCGCGGACCAGGGGGAGCGGTTGTTGCCCGACGCCTTCAAAGAGTATATGGCGGGCAGCAACGACCGGGTGGTGGAAATCTGCTGCCATCCCGGCGATCCGCAAGAGGGTGATCCGCCGCTTCCGGTCGAGTTCGGGGCCATGCGCGTCGGCTCCCAGTGGAGCGTCGAATTCGACCGGCTCTCTGATCCCCGCTGGCGCGACGTGCTGCGGGAGATGGACGCGCGGCTGGTCCACTACGGCCAGATCCGGCCCGAAGATATCGAATGAATCCAAGCCATGGCCTAGCCGGGGCAAATCAATGAGCAAAGAAATCGAAGTCAGCATCGTCACGCCCATGCACAACGAGGAACTCTGCGTGCGCGAGTTCCACACCCGCATCAGCGCGGCCCTGCGGGGCATGGGCGCAAGCCACGAGATCGTTCTGGTCAACGACGGCTCCACGGACTCCACGCCGGAGATCATCCGCGAGCTGGCAAAGCAGGACCCGAACCTGCGCGGCGTGTTCCTGGCACGCAACCGGGGCCAGTGCACGGCCATCTACGCGGGCATCCAGCAGAGCCGGGGCAGGTATGTCGTGATCATGGACGGCGACCTTCAGCACAAGCCCGAAGAGGTGCCCTCGCTCATCGAGGAAATCCGCAAGGGGTGGGATCTTGTTTCGGGCCGCCGCACGGACCGCAGCGAAAGCATGCTCCTGCGCCGCCTGCCGAGCCGCATCGCCAACTGGATGCTGCGCCGCAGCAGCGGCTGCCAGGTCCAGGACATGGGCGGCCTGTCCGTGCTCAAGGGCGACCTGGCCCGGTCGCTCCAGCTCCGCGAGGGGCACCACCGCCTGATTCCGGCCTTGATCCACCGCATGGGCGGATCGGTCACGGAAGTGCCGACCACGGCTCCGCCGCGCTTCGCGGGCAAGAGCCACTACGGCATCGGCCGCAGCGTGGACGTGCTCTTCGACATCGTCATGCTCTGGTTCCAGAACTCCTTCAAGCAGCGGCCCCTGTATCTTTTCGGGCGCGCCGCGCTGCTGCTCTTTCTGGCCGCCTCCGCGATCATGACCTGGCTGCTTTACGAAAAGGTCTTTCTGGGCGAGCACATGGGCACCCGTCCGCCTTTTCTGGGGGCGATCTTGCTCTACATCGCCTCCCTGGGGGCCATGTCCACGGGCTTCATCCTGGAAGCCCTCGGCGACACCCTGGACAGCGTCCTGAACCGCAAGAACTACGTGATTCGGGAAATCGTCCAGCAGCAGAACGATGAAACGGAAGGGTAGCCTGTGAAGATCGCAATACTTCAGATCAATTCCGTGGTCGGAGACCTGGACGGCAACGCCGAGCGACTGCGCCGCGGGGTCGAGGAAGCGCGGTCCGCCGGAGCGCATTTCTGCGTCGCGCCGGAGCTGGCCCTGCTGGGCTACCCCCCGCGCGACCTGCTGCTCTATCCCGAAGTGGTGCGCGCCTCCCAGCGGGTCATCCTCAATCTCGCGGAATCGCTTTCGGATTCGCTGCCGTTGCTGGTGGGCGCGCCGGAAGCCAACCTTTCCGGGGTGGGCAAGCCGGTCTACAACTCGGCGTATCTGCTCATGGAAGGGGAGATTGTCCGGACATTCCGCAAGACCCTGCTGCCCACCTACGACGTGTTCGACGAGGCGCGCTACTTCGAATCCGCCGAGTCCTGCACGGGCGGGGAATATCCGCGCAACACCTTTCGCTTCATGGATCGCCGCATCGGCGTGACCATCTGCGAGGACGCCTGGAACGACAAGGATTTCCATCCGATCTGCACCTATCGGAACGATCCGGTGGACCAGCTTTCCAGGGAGCACCTCGACCTGATGATCAACCTCTCCGCCTCGCCCTTCAGCGTGGGCAAGCAGCAGATGCGCGAGGCCATGCTCGGCGCGGTGGCCGCCAAATACGGTTACCCCATCGTCTACGCCAACCAGACCGGGGGCAACGACGATCTCGTCTTCGACGGCAGGAGCATGGCCATCGGCCCGGACGGCAAGGTCTTTGCCCGTGCCTGCGGCTTTTGCGAGGAAACCTTGATCGTGGACCTTTCCGAGAAATCCGGACGGCTGGACGAGGATGATTTCACGCCGGAATCCGAGACGTACCGCGCCCTGGTCACCGGGCTGCGGGACTACCTGAACAAAAGCGGATTCCACCGCGCCGTCATCGGCCTTTCCGGCGGCATCGACTCGGCCCTGACAGCGGCTCTGGCCGTGCACGCCCTGGGCCGGGGCAACGTGCTCGGCGTGCTCATGCCGTCGCCCCATTCGAGCAAGGGCAGCGTGGACGATTCCCTGGAGCTGGCCAAGCGCCTCGGCATCCGCACGCACACCCTGCCCATCGGCCCGCTCATGGAGTCCATGCAGCAGACGCTGGCAGAGCCTTTTCGGGGGCTCGACCCGGACGTGACCGAGGAAAACATCCAGGCGCGCATCCGCGGCAATCTGCTCATGGCCATCTCGAACAAGACGGGAGCCATGCTCCTGGCCACGGGCAACAAGAGCGAACTGGCCGTGGGCTACTGCACCATCTACGGCGACATGGCCGGAGGCTTCGCGCCCATCTCGGACCTGCCGAAGACGGACGTGTATCGGCTGGCCGCCTGGATGAACGCGGAATTCGGGGAGATCATCCCGCCCGCGATCCTCACCAAGGCCCCTTCGGCCGAGCTGCGGCCGGAACAGACCGACCAGGACAGCCTGCCCGATTACGAGACGCTCGACGCCATCCTGGAGCTGCACGTGGAGCAGCGCATGGCCGGGCGCGAGATCAAGGCCCTGGGCTTTGCGGATGAGGTTGTGGACAGCGTGCTCGGACTGGTCCGGCGGGCGGAGTTCAAACGCCGTCAGGCCGTGCCCGGAGTCAAGGTCAGGGCGCGTTCGTTCGGCTCAGGCTGGCGAATGCCGGTGGCCTGCAAGAGTCCGCTTTAGACGAGAAAAGGGGCCTTGCGGCCCCTTTTGCGGTCTGTTGGAGTTAGGTGCGGCGGCGCGGCTCAAAGCCCCTTGCGCTCGAAGAATCGGAACAGGCCCAGGAAGGCCGCGGCGAGCACGGCGATGACCACCCAGTGGTTGACGCCGAACAGAGCGGGCAAGGTCAGCTTGCCGTAATCGCCCAGGGGCAGGACGCTTTGCTGCATGGTCGGGTAGACCTCGGCGTAGAGCGCGGATCCGGCCCAGCCGCCGAAGATGCCCCAGAGCGCGTCGTAGCGGCCTTCGCCCAGAGCGCCCCAGGAGGTGCCGGGGCAATAGCCGAGCAAGGCCCAACCCGCACCGAAGATCAACCCGCCGAGGATCTGAGCGCCCAGGGAGGTGCCCTTGATCTTGAGGGCGATCATGCCCAGGTCGTTGAGGAGATAGATTCCGATCATGGCCACGAGAATGGCCGAAAGCATGTACTTGACGATGGTCATGTCCTTGAGGCGCAGCGCGCCGAGCTGCTTGTCGTAGCGCAGCACGCGGGCCTTCTGGAGCAGGATTCCGAAGAGGATGCCCGTGGCGAGTCCATAGATGAGCTGCATGGGTCTACCTCCTTCCGTAGAGCAGGCGCGCGACCACGAGCCCGCCGACAAAGAACATGATCAAGGCCAGATAGCCGCTCGCCGCGAGCTGGGCCAGTCCGGAAAGGCCGTGCCCGCTGGGGCAGCCGCCCGCGAGCCGGGCGCCGAAAAGAGCCACGGTCCCGCCGAGAAAGGCCACGAGACCGCGTTTAGCGGCATTCGCACCGAAACGATCTTTCCAGGAATCCGGAACCGCCATCCAGCGGAAGCTGCCGGAGGCGTTGGACGAGAAGAACGAGCCGAGGAAGATGCCGAGAACGAACATCCACTGCCAGTCGATGCCCGCGTTCTTCTCGAAGTAATGCATGAAATAGGAAAGTCCGGAAACATGGTCCGGCGCTACGGTTTGTTCGATGAGCCCGGCAGTGCGGACAAAGGATGTGGACGCGCCGAAGTACTCTCCGGCGATCCAGACGGACAACACGAGCACGAGCCCGGAAAGAGCGCCCGCCACATAGGGGCTCCAGGCTTTGGAACGGGATGAGGACATATGCTTCTCCTTCGTTCTGGTGTGTCGCGGATGCAGTGAAACACTACGATCATACATAGGCGGGCGCGTATGTCAACGCGGCGCGGATCAAAAAGGAAACGGAAGGATAAAATGGACGAGAGCGGCATTCGCAAAGCCTGGAACGGTCCGGGAGGCTATTCCCAGGTACTTTCCGTGGGCGTGCCCCTGGTCATGAGCATGGTGTCCAATACCGTGATGCAGTTCACGGACAGGATCTTTCTGGCCAACTATTCGCTGGACGCCATCGCGGCATCGCTGCCCGCGAGCATCACCAGCTTTCTGTTCCTCGCCTTCTTCATCGGCGTTGCGGATTACGTCAGCGTCTTCGTGGCCCAGTACATGGGCGCGGGCAAGCTGGAGCGTGTGGGAGCTTCGCTCTGGCAGGGCATCTGGTTCTGCGTCCCGTCCTGGATCATCCTGGCGAGCCTGGGTTTCGCCGGGGAAGCCATCTTTTCCATGGCGGGACACTCGCACGAAATACTGGCCCTGGAAGTGACCTATTTCCAAATTCTCAGCTTCGGAGCGGGATTCGCGGTGCTCTCGGCGAGCCTGGCCTGCTTCTATTCCGGGCGCGGCCTGACGAAATCCGTGATGATCGTGAACACCATCGGCGCAGCGGTGAACATTCCCTTGGATTACATGCTGATATACGGAATCGGACCGTTTCCCGAATTGGGCATCGCCGGAGCGGGGTTGGCCACGGTCATAGGCACCGCGCTCATTTCCGTCATGTTCGGCGTGCTGATCTTCCGGCGCTCGAACGAGGAGGCTTTCCACGTGCTCAGCGCGTGGCGGCCGGACTGGCGCATTTTCCGCAGGCTGATGCGCTTCGGACTGCCCGGAGGGGTACAGTTCTTCGTGGACATGTTCGCGATCACCTTCTTCGTGTACATCATCGGCCGGCTGGGCAAGGCCGAGCTGGCCGCCACGAACATCATCATCTCCTTGGATCTCCTTGCTTTCCTGCCCTGCGTCGGTTTCCACATCGCCACCAGCGTGCTCGTGGGCCAGTCCCTGGGCGCGGGCAAGCCGGACCACGGCGCACGCGCCACGGGCAACGCCATCCGCCTGAGCATGCTCTACATGGGCGGCATGTCGCTTCTCTTTCTATTTGCGCCGCATTTCCTGCTGGAGCTGTTCCGGCCGCTGGGCATGAGCGACGCGGAGTTCGAGCCTGTCCTGGAGATGGGCACGATCATGCTGCGCTTCGTGGCGGCGTACAGCCTCCTGGACGCCTTGATGCTGATGTATTCGGGCGCGCTCAAGGGCGCGGGAGATACCCGTTTCGTAATGTGGACCATCGGGGCCTGCTCTTTGGGGATCATGGTCGTGCCGCTCTATCTGGCCGTGGAATGGTTCGGATCGGGCTACATGGTGCCCTGGACGCTGCTTTCGTTCTACGTGCTCGTGCTCGCGCTGATCTTCGGCCTACGCTTCCGGCAGGGAAAGTGGCGTTCCATGCGGGTCATCGAGGACGATGTCTGGACCGAGGCTTCCGTGATCAAGCCCTGACGCAGCGCAGGAGGAACCGTCGCCGTCTTGCCCAGGGCGAGCCGCTGCCGTTTTGGGGAGGTTTGCGCTGTTGGGTTTGACAGCCCGGAATCCTGGGGTACAAAGGGGAATGAGCGTCCTCGGTGATCGATTGGAACAGCTCTTCGCGTCCCTGGACCGGGAAGAGCGCGTGGCCGTGCTCCTGTCCGGCGGGGTGGACAGCGCCGTGGTGGCCGCGTGCGCTTTTGCCGCTCTGGGCGGCAGGGCCGTGGCCGTGACCCTTCGCAGCGAGTTCACCTCCGGCTGCGATGCCGAATGGGCCGCGCGCATAGCCGCCCACATCGGCATTGCCCACCTCTTCGGGCGTGTGCGTCTTCTGGACGATCCCGGCATCCTCGCGCACGAGAGCGACCGCTGCCTGCGCTGCAAGCGGATTCTCTGCGCGCAGGCCAGACAACTCGCACCGGACGCCTTGCTGCTGGACGGAACAAACGCCGACGATGATCCCGCACGTCCGGGCAGGCGCGCCTTGCGCGAGTATCATGTCCGCTCGCCGCTGGAGGAGTGCGGCCTGGGCAAGCATCATGTCCGGGAACTGGCGGAAAACCTCGGTCTTCCCAACGCAAATCGTCCATCGAACAGTTGCTTGGCCACGCGCTTGATCGCGGGCCGAGTCATCCGGCGTGAAGACCTTGCCAGAGTGGCCCGCGTGGAGGAGGTTCTGCGCGAAGAGGGCTTCGAGGATGTGCGCGCCCGCCTGGACGATCTGAAGATGATCCTTGAAATCCCCTTTGGTTCCGAACCATTGCTTGAAAAAGCGCACGCCAGGATCATGCAGACGATCAAGGGCCTGGGGCTGACCCTGGCCGGGTATGTCTACCGCGCTTCCGGAGAAAATCGAACATGATTATAGTTGGTTGGCATAGTCCAGAAAGAAATGGCCGTTGCCGTGGTTCGGGACCTCCAATGCAGGAGAGCGGCCTGGGCTTCGTCAAAGACTCAACTTCAGCATTGCCAATTATTTCAAGTTGATATGTTGTGAGGTGGCATTTTGCCGTTTCGTGCGCGCCTTTCCCGGCCATGCGGAAAGGGAATCGCGTTTCTCGCTTTCAATGTCGGTGAAGAGCGCTCGAAGTGAAAAAGAGCTCCGACATGCAAAACGTGATGAACTGATCAGCATGGACGTGAGCGTTTTTTCGGCTTGGAGTGGATAATTCGCAGATGCAGCGAAAAACATCGCTGAAGCCTGCGGAACAGTCAAGAAAATGTGACTTGCGGAGTGTTGCGGTTTGACCATCGAGCATTCGGAGATCAAGCTGTGAGCCATATGCGATCGTTCATTCGATCATAAAAGCTAAACATGTCATTCGTGCATGTTGCCGCAAAGAAAGATTACAAGGCGATCAATGAAGAAATGCCATTCAAAGGCTGTGGTTCAGCTTGCGGAGCGGCATTTCGAACGCCTCTGAGAGGGGGCGGGCAGCGTTGCAGTCAGGGCTGAAGTATTGCGTACGGCAGGGAACGGGGCAGGCAATCCAGGGACGGGCCGGGGCTCCACCGTGGGCGGTCGCTCCGGGGGGGGTCAAAGCCGGTCGTAGTCCGTGAAATCGTGTTGCAGCGCGTCGATTCGGCGCGCGTAGCCCTGGCCCAATCGGGCGGCAAGGTAGGAATGTTCGGCCTTGGACGCGGCTTCCAGAAAACCGGAAACCGTTCTGGCCGTGCTGTGGTAGGTGTGGCGCAGGGCCACCTGATGGTCCACGGCCACGACGCACCCGGCTTCGTGCAGGCGCAGGCTCGTCACGACGTCCACCCCGTATCCGTAGGGGTTGCCCTCCAGATCGATGCCGCCCGCGGCGCGCAGAGCTTCCAGATTGAAAAGAGGCGCGATTCCGTCAAGATAGGCGACCGTGCGGATTTGCTTGTCCGCCGCGCGGACCATCTGCGCGTGGTAGGGGTTGCGCAAGGCGGACGGCGAGTACGCGCCCACGGGTCCGAGCCGGGACTCGATCCAGTCCAGCCGCTGGCCGACGCGCCGGATCATGGGGCCGGGCGTTGCAAAGGAAATGTCGTTGTTCAGGAACCAGAGATGCGTGTAGCGGGAGCCGTCCTGCTCCAGGCGTTCGAGGGTCCAGCGCAGCGCTCCGGCCCAGTAGATGTTTTCCGGCAGCCGGACCCAGGCTCCGACCGCTGGAATCGGTGCGGCATTGTCCAGCACGCGGATGTCCGGCGCGAGTTCGTGCTCGGAATCCAGGAGCTGCCGCCGGACCCGGTCCGTCAGCGTCGGATCGCCGTAATGCAGGATTACGGCGCAGATTCGTATGGGGCGGACTCTCGTTGGCAGGGCCACGTGACTCCCTCGGCAGGTGCTTCCTTGCGGGTTGAAGTGTCAAACAGGCGTCCAGCCGGGCGGCGCTGGCGTTTTCCGTTGCGGATTGATAAGGTTCTTACGCGGCTGCAAGCTCTTGTCAATGTTGTGGAGCGCCTCGGCGGCTTGTTGGGGTGCATGGGGGTGCATCATGGATTTCGCCTGGGAAAGATTGCCTTGCAGGCTGCGCCGCGGCCTGCTCGCCGGAGGGGTCGGGCGTTCGCATCTGGCCGGACTGGCCCACGCCGCGCTCTCTTCCGCGCGCGTTCCCGGAACGGATCACGAACTGGCGGGCTTTCTGGCCCGGCTGGGGTTCGATGTCCTCCTGGCGGCCTGGGAAGAGGATC
Source organism: Paucidesulfovibrio longus DSM 6739 (assembly GCF_000420485.1). Classification (NCBI taxonomy): domain Bacteria; kingdom Pseudomonadati; phylum Thermodesulfobacteriota; class Desulfovibrionia; order Desulfovibrionales; family Desulfovibrionaceae; genus Paucidesulfovibrio; species Paucidesulfovibrio longus. Next base: position 84,421 of record NZ_ATVA01000014.1, read on the forward strand.
CGCTCAACGGCTCCCTGGCCGAGCCCCTGCTGACCCTGGGCCGGGATTCCTTCTCGCCGAAATTGCGCGGAGCGCTGACCTGGCTCGCGGAACAATGGAAGCCGGACGCCCGCGCGGACCGATACCTCGCCAAGGGCGACCATGAACGGCTTCTGGACATGCACTCCGGCCGGGCCGAGGCCGATCCCTTCCTGCTCCGGGCCTGCGTGGAGTCGCTGCTCGTGGAGGGGGATGCGGGGCGCCTGCCCGCGCTTTTCGGCGGACTGGAGCGCAGGGGCTGGGACGGTCCTGGGCGGTTCCTGCTGGACGTTGTCCGGGCGGAAACCCGGCTGATCCTGCGGGATTATTCCGTTTGCGGCGAGCTGGAAAGGCTTGCGGGCGAATTGCCCCTGCCGGGCAGATTGACCCGGCTGGCCCACTGCCGCCACGGGCTCGGCGAACCGGAGTTGGCGCTCCGGCTCTGGAAAGGCGTGCTCAAGGCCCAGCCCTGGAACGTGAACACGCTCCTGCGCGCCAGGGACGTTCTCCTGGGGCGGGACGGGGAAACCGCCGCGCTGCCGGGCGATTGCTCCATTCTGCTCTATACGTACGAAAAATCTGACGAACTGGAGAACTGTCTGGCCCGGCTCGACGCCGCGGGCCTGGACGGCTGCCATGTCGTGGCACTGGACAACGCGAGCACGGACGCCACTCCGGCCGTGCTTTCGCGTTGGAAGTCGAAATGGGGCACAGAACGTATTTCCGCCGTGCGGCTGGACGTGAACGTGGGCGCGCCTGCCGCGCGGAACTGGCTCCTTGCCCGCGAGGATGTGCGGGCGCGTCCGTTCGCGGCCTTTCTCGACGACGACGCCCTGGTGCCGGAAGACTGGCTCGGCAGACTTGCCGCCGCGGTCCGCTCCGAGCCCGGCGCGGACGCATGGGGCTGCAAGGTCGTGGACGCGGGCAGACCCTGGGTCGTTCAGAATGCGGACCTGCATCTGCGTCCGGACCTGGGCCGGGAAAACCGGGCGGACGCCGGGGGCGGGCAGCTGCCCGCCCTCCCGGTCTGCGATCTGCAACACCAGGGGTTCGACCTTGGCCAGTTCGACAGCCTGCGTACCTGCGTCTCGGTCACGGGCTGTTGCCACCTCTTCCGCACCCGCAGTCTCACGGAGCAGGGCGGATTCGACATCCGCTTCTCGCCATCCCAATTCGACGACCTGGACCGCGACCTGCGCGTTGCCGAGTCCGGCGGCTACGCCGTCTGCCAGGGATTCTTGCGCGTGGAGCATCTCAAGCGCACGGGCGAGGCGGCCCGGCGGGGCGCAAGCGCCGCAGGCAACGCGCTGGGAAATCTCGTGAAGCTGCGGCAGCAGCACGGAGACAGGCAACTGGAAGGCGTGGCCGAGAAGCTCTCCGACCTGACCTTGCAGGCGGTACGCCGCGCCGAGCGCGAACTGGCCGAAGGCCTGGGGGACTGACGTGTCCGCTTTGCTGAACATGCGCATCGCCTACGCCTCGCTGACCGCCCGAAAGCTGCGCACGATCCTGGCCATGCTCGGCGTGTTTCTCGGTGCGCTTGCCTTCACGGGCGTGCAGAGCGTCAGCGACATCATGGTCCGCAACGCCGAGATACAGGCCGAGAAAATGGGGCCGAACCTGTTTTCCGTGCTGGCGGGGCGGGTGCGGTTTCGCCGGGGGGGCGGCATCCAGTTCAGCAACTTCAATACGAATTTCAAACTGTCCGACGCGGTGAGCATTCTGGACAAGATTCCGGCCGTGGCAGCGGGCGCGCCCTACATCAACCTGAGCCTGCCCGTGCGCGGGCAGGGCACCGTGACCAACGCCCTGATCACGGCGACCTGGCCGGAGTACCAGCAGGTGCGGAGCTTCATTCCGGCATACGGCAGGTTTTTCAACCTGGCCGAGGTGCGGGACAAGGCCCGCGTCGTGGTCCTGGGCCGCGAGATCGCGGACAGGCTCTTCGGCGAGCCGGAAGCCGCGCTGGGAAAGCTGGTGCTCATTCGCGGAGCAGGATACCGCGTCCTGGGCGTCATGGAAGTCAAAGGCCAGGACTTGTCCGGGGTCAATCAGGACGAGCAGATCTTCATGCCCCTGTCCACGTACATGCGGCGCGCCGCCAACGTGGACTGGATCAGCGGGGTGAGCATGAGCCTTGCGGACGGCGCGGACCTGGAGTCGGTCCGGGAAAGCGTCCGCAGCCTGATGCGCGAGCGGCACCGCCTGCGGCCCGGAGTCGAGGACGATTTCAGCATGCTCGAGGCCAAGGACGTCATCCAGCTTCAGCGCGAGGCCCTGGACCTGATGCAGACGCTGGGCCTGATCTCTTCGAGCCTTTCGTTCGCCGTGGGCGGCATGGGCATCCTCTCGATCATGATCCTGATGGTGCGCGCGCGGCGGGTGGAAATCGGCATCCGGCGGGCCGTGGGTGCCAGGCGTTCGGACATCGTCCGGCAGTTCATGTACGAGGCGGGCATGCTCTCGGCCTGCGGCGGCAGCGCCGGAGTGCTGGTCTGCCTGCTCGGCGTCCTGGGCTTTGCCGGGTTCACGGAGTATCCCCTGGTGCTCAGTTCGGGCGTCTTCGGGATGACTCTTGTCGGCTCCGGCGTGCTGGGGCTGTTCGCGGGATCGTATCCCGCATGGCAGGCGTCGCGGATAGAAATTTTGGACGTGCTCAAGTCTTGATCGAACGGTGCGGCGTCGAATCCGGCAAAGTGAGCGCGTCGGAGCGCCGGATTCGGGACGCAGCACGCACACAGGGGAGAGAACGTGAGAGCGAAGATCATGAACGGCGCGCGCACGCTGTTTCGGGAGCAGGGCTATTCAAACGTGACCATGCGCGCCATCGGCCGCAAGGTGGGATGCAGCGCGGCGGCCATCTACAGGCATTTCCGGAACAAGCGCGAGATCATGGACGCATTGCGGCACGAAGGCTTCGACAAGATGTTGGAGATGCTCCGGGCGGAAATGCGCAGCAACGACCCGTGCGAGCGGCTGGTGGAGTTCGGGCGCGGATACGTTCGCTTCGCCACGTCCAACCAGGAGTCCTTCGCGCTGATGTACAATCTGGCGGGACAGGGACCGGAAGACATCTTCGAGGGCAGCGCCGAGCCCACGGCCACCTTCGACTACTTCACCCAGGTCGTGGCCGAGAGTTTTGCTTCGGGCCGCTTCGAGGGAGTGGACGAACAAACGCTGCTCTTCTCCCTTTGGTCCATGTTCCACGGACTGGCCTGCCTGATCAACAGCGGCAGGATCAAGGTGGTTTATGGCGACCTGGACCCGTTCGAGCTTCTGGAGCGTGCGCTGCGCTTCGCTGCCGGGGCCGGGTGCGCAGGATCGTCCGGCAACGAGGGCCGGGCCCGGTCCTGACGCAGGAGCCGCGGTTTCGGCTGCGGCGGAGAGCAGGCCGGGCCTGCGCGCGGCTGGGGACCGGGGGCGGCGTTCCATGCGGCGTGGACATGCCTTGGGGAATGGTCCACAATCAAGCAAGGGGAATCGTCGCGGGGCAAACGTGGACGAGGAGAGGGCATGGTGCGAAGCTCGTTTGAGAACATCTGCATATTCCATATCCTGGACGGCCTGCGCGACGGGTTGTCCCACTTCTCGGACGGAGCCAGGGCCGCGCTGATCTACGCCACGGATCCCGCAGGGCCGCTGCGCGTCTACGACCCCCAGGATCTTCTGCGGGGCCACGAACCCAAGCTGCTGGATTTTTATCTGGAATCGGAAAACTGGCGCGGCCCGCTGCCCGAAGGGCCGGAAGTGGACTTCCTGCGCCCGGAGCATCTCAAGCAGCTCCAGATGGCGGGACTGCTGGCCTTTGGGGGCCGCTCGCGCTCCGTGCCCTATCAGGTCTGGTTCACGGAGGAGCATCCGACCATGTGCAGCACCGGGCCGACCCTGCACTGGATGGAATACGCGACCCGGCTGTTTTCCCAGAACTACGAGCTGCAGAACGTCCTCAACATCGACACGTCCGGGTATGTCCTGCAGCAATGCGCGTCCCACGCCATTCGGGACTACATCGTGGACGAGCGCGCGAACATGGGCAAATGGGACACCCAGCTTCGGGTCTATCCCATCCTGGACGCGGTCATCGGCGTGTCCAAGACCATGGAGGAGGGTTGCTGGCCGCGCGGCGAGCTGGTCTTTGTCGAGCCGAACGAGCAGTACCAGCTCAACTACCTCGCGCTGTTCCCGGACAACGACCGGCCGGAAATCCACAACTTCAAGCGCGTCCGCAAGCTTCTGCAAAGCGTGGAAGGCTCGGAGCGCAAGCTCGTTTCCGACGGCAGGAACATCGTGGGCATTGCCGTGGGGACGGTCCCGGATTCCTGCATCGTGGCGCGCTATCACGGTTCCCACGGTTTCCTGCTGCTCAACGGCCTGCTGGTGTGCAGCTTTTCCGAGGGCAATTTCAGTTCGTCGAACCGCAAGGCGAACCTTGTGGAGCTGGAGGAACTCTTCGTCGATTCCCGGCTCAATCTTTCGGAACAGCATTCGCTCAAGAACATCGTCACGGCCCTGGTGGACAGCTCCACGGAAAAGCGCCACGGCTGCACCCTGGTGCTCGACTTCGCGCCTGCGCCGGAGCGCATGTCCGGGCAATATCTGGTCCACCCCCTGGACCTGCGCCTGGGGCGGTTCCTGGAACTGGCCAAGGCCCTGTCCAAGATCGACGGGGCGCTGCACATCGGCGCGGACCTCAAGCTGCACGGCTTCGGCTGCCTGCTCGACGGGCACAGCGTTCCCGGAGAAAACCTGGCCAGGGGCGCGCGCTACAATTCGGCCCTGCGCTACACCGCCCAGCACGACTCGGCCATCGTGGTGGTCGTGTCCTCGGACCGTCCGGTGTCCATCATCCAGGGCGGCATCGAGCTGACTGCCGCCTGCGCGCTGAAGACCCTGCGCGGATGCCCAACGCCGCCCATCCTGAAAGACTGGCTCAATGGCTGAACCTACGTGTCGTAGATTGTTGTAGATGACTTATTTCATCGAAATAAAATATGTTTTCAAGAGGAGTTTCGCTTCATGGCTATTCGCCTTGTGCCGCGTTCCATCCGTGGCAAGCTGATTTCCACCCTGGGCGTGCTGATGGGGCTCATTCTGCTTCTGGGCGGTTTGAGCTGGATGCAGCTGAGTCTCGGCGCGAACCGCGCCGGTGAGCTCTTGCGCGTCGAAGCCGGCCTGGCCGACTCCCTGAGCCGCGCAAGGGGCGGGCTTCAGCGCTTGCGCCGATTCGAGAAGGAAAGCCTGCTCTACGTGGACGACGGCGTTTCGCGCAGGATTGCGATGCAGCGGTTCGAGGACGAATACCAGACCATGGTCGGAGAGCTGACCCGCCTGGGCGAACTGGCCGAGGAGAGCACCCTGGTGCGCCGGGAGGAACTCAGCGCGGTCAAGAGCATGCGCCCGCTATTGGAAAAATACGTCAAGGCTTTCAGAGAGGTCATGGCCGGCATCGAAAGCGACCCGTCCGTCAATCCGCAGCGCGCCCGCAAGTTGATGGAGCCGATGGAACCTTCGGTGGCCGAGTTCGAAACGACCTTCGAGAAGGCGCGCGTGGGCAACGAGATTCTGGAGCAGAGCCTGGCGGAACTGCGGTCCGACGCGCTGCGCACGGAAATGCTGCTCGCCGCCATTCTGGGCGTGTCCCTGCTGGCCTCGCTGGTGGCCGGGCTGTCCCTGCTGCGTTCCGTTTCCCATCCCATCAGGGTTCTTTCGGAATACGCCGAGAAGGTTGCCGGGGGCGACTGGAACGCCACGGCGGAAGGGCTGGACAAGGGGGAGATGGGCCGTCTGCGCGGGGTCATCGAAGGCATGGTCGAGGAGTTGAAGCGGCGCTTCGGCTTCGTTTCCGGCGTGCTCAAGGGGCTGCCGCAGCCATGCTTCGTGGTGGACCGGGAAGAGCGGGTGACCTTCATCGGCGAGACCTACATGAAGCTCTACGAGGTCGAAGGCGAACCGGAAGAGCATTACGGCAAGAAGCTCAACGAGTTCTTCTACGGCGACAAGGAAAAGGACACCCTCACGGGCAGGTGCATGCGCGAGAACGTGGCTATCCGCGACGTGGAATTGACGCGCGTCCTGCCCTCCGGGAAAACCGTGCTCGTGACCATGGACGTGGTTCCGCTGCACGACCTTGACGGCAATCTCATCGGAGCCTTTGCGGTGCTGGTCGATCTGACCCAGATCAAGCAGACCCTCCAGGCCGTGGAGGAGAAGAACGCCAAGATCGAACGGGCCTCCGCCGAGGTGGACGCCATTTCCGACCAGGTGGTCTCGGCCACGAGCGAGCTTTCCGCGCAGGTGGAGCAGGCCAGCCGGGGAGCCGTGGCCCAGAAGGAGCGCGCGGACACCACGGCCACGGCCGTGGACCAGATGAGCGCCAGCGTGGTCGAAGTGGCGCGCAACGCCACCAGCGCGTCGGAGCTGGCCGAGCGTTCCCGCGCAAAGGCCCAGGAAGGCGCCGAGGTCGTGACCAAGGTCGTGAACAATATCCAGGAAGCCACGAAGCTTTCGGCGAACCTGCGCAGGAACATGGACGAATTGGGATCCAAGGCCGAAGGCATCAGCAAGATCATGAACGTCATCAACGACATCGCGGACCAGACCAACCTCCTGGCCCTGAACGCGGCCATCGAGGCGGCGCGGGCGGGCGAGGCGGGCCGGGGCTTTGCCGTGGTCGCGGACGAGGTGCGCAAGCTGGCGGAAAAAACCGTCATCGCCACCAAGGAGGTCGGCGGGTTCATCGCCGCCATCCAGAACAGCGCCGCCCTGAGCATCGAGGGCACCCAGAGCGCAGCGGCATCCATCGAGGAAGGAGCGCGGCTGGCCGAGGCGTCGGGAGCGGCCCTGCGCGAAATCGTCGAATTGGTGGACGACACCGCCGATCAGGTCCGAAACATCGCCACGGCTTCCGAGGAACAGGCCGCAGCCAGCGAGGAGGTGGGCCGCGCCACCACGGAAATCAACGCCATTGCGGGGGAAACTTCGGACGTGATGCGGCAGGCCGCCAGGGCCGTGGACGAGATCGCACGGGTGGCCCAGCACCTCAGCCGCATGATCGACGAAATGCGCTCCTGATCGTCGGGGCGATCATCCTGCCGCGCGCGGCGGGCAAAAATGGCCGGTCGCCTTTCGGGGCGCCGGCCATTCGTCGTTGTTCATGCAGGCATGCCGAGCAGGCGGAGACGAGAGATGTTTACAAAAAGAATTGCATATGTATTACGAAATGAAATTGTCCCGAAACCGGGAGCAGGGAAGGATCGCGTAGGCAGGACTGATCACAAGCGGCGCAAGGCGTCGAAGAAATGACGGTTTGCGGCTCTACCAGGCTCCTGCCTTGTCTCCGTGCGGATTGACGACGCTGCGGCGGAGGTGATCGGGTTCTTCCGTCCTGGGCTGGCGTTGTTCCGTCCAGCCGAATTCGGCCATCAGTTCGTCCAGGCTCTTTTCTTCCGTCAGTTCGTATATGGGAGTCTGCCCGGAGGCGAAAAGCTCCTGTATGACGCTGGCAGAGCAATCTATGGGGATCTGGCTCATGGTTCGTTTCTCCGGTGCTTCATGGTCGGCTTCAAAGCCGCCGGGGAAGAGTAAGCAATCTCCGTGCCGGGAGAAAATTGCCGACCGAACCGGAAAACGAAAAGGGCGTCCGCTTTCGCGGGCGCCCTTTCCTGTCGCAGGGGAGAATGGAGATCAGCCTTCGGTGTTCATCCGTTCGATGAGGCTCAGGAGCTGCTGGGAAAGCCTGGCCAGTTCGTTGGTGGCCTTGGCCGCCTCGTCCATGCCCTGGGAGGTCTCTCCGGCGATGCGCCGGACATCGTCCACCGCGCGGTTGATCTCTTCGCTGGTGGCGGATTGCTCTTCGGCCGCGGTGGCGATGCTGCGCACCTGATCTGAGGTTTCCTCGGCGAGGCGGACGATTTCCCGCAGGGCCTGACCGGATTGCTCGGCCAGGTCCGCGGCGCGGTTGGCCGTGACCGTGGACTGCTCCACGCTGGCGATGTTCACGCGGGCGCTTTCCTGCATGCTGCCGATGGCCTGGCCCACTTCCTTGGTGGCGATGACGGTTTTTTCCGCCAGCTTGCGCACCTCGTCCGCGACCACGGCGAAGCCTCGGCCCGCCTCGCCCGCCCGCGCCGCCTCGATGGCCGCGTTCAGGGCCAGGAGGTTGGTCTGGTCCGCGATGTCGTTGATCACGCCCATGATCTTGCTGATGCCGTTGGCGCGCGCGCCCAGGTCGAGCATGTCCTGCTTGAGCCGGTTCGAGCTTTCCGCCACCTCCAGGATGGAGGAAACCGCGTTGTCCACGATCTTGTAGCCGGCGTTGGCCTGGGAGCGGGTGTTTTCTGCGGCTTCGGCGGTGATGGCCGAGTTGCGGGCCACCTCCAGCACCGTGGCGGTCATCTCCTCCATGGAGATGGCGGTCTCGGCGGTGCGCTGGTCCTGCACGCTTGCGCCGCCGCTGACCTGCACGATCTGCGCGGAGAGTTCCTCGGACGCCGCGGAAACCTGGTGGGCGATTTCTTCGGAGCGGGAAGCGATGTCCCGCATGGTCCGCAGCAGGTCGGAAACCTTTTCCTCCTGGCGGCGGGATTCGGCAAGGGCCGTTTCGGCGCGCTCGGCCTGGGCCTCGGCCTCGCGGCTGGTCTGTTCCGATTCGAGCATCTTCTGCCGCAGGCGGGCGACCATGTCGGCGATGGATTCCTTCATGCGCAGCAATTCCGCGTTGAACGTGCCTTCCGGAATGGCTTCCAGGTCGCCGTCCGCGACCTGCCGGGCATACCGTTCGATGCTGCGCATGGGCCGGACGATCTTGCCCTGGGTGACGAACCAGGCAAAGGCCGTGACCGCCAGAAGCACAGCGAGGGTGACGCCGCCGATGGTCAGCTGCGATCGAAACGCTTCGGCCCGGGCGGATTGCAGCGAAGAGATGATTTCGAACGCGCCGTGCACCTCGCCCACCTTCCAGTCTTCCTTGATTCCGCCGGTGACGTCGCGCTCGCCCCTGGGCGCGCCGTGGCAGTAGAGGCAATCCTCGGTGAGCTTGATGGGTCGGAAGTAGCGCACATGGTCGGACTCGGTGACAACGTATTCGCTCAGGTTCTTTGCCTTGATTTGCTCAAGGGCGCGGCGTTCCACGGCGTCAGGCTCGTTGGCCGGATTGCGGGGGCCGACCTTGGGCGTGCGCACCTGGAACTCGCCCTTTTCCGCGCTGGCCTGGGCCATGCGCATGGCCACCACGATGGGCACGGCGTCCATGACCTGGTCCGGAGGAAGTTCGGAAAACGGACGGATCACGCCGCGCTGGATCTTGGCGGCGAACTCGTTGCGGATGGACTCGGCCATGCCGACCACGGTTCGGCTGCGTGCGAGCACGGTTTCCATGGCGGCGCTTTCGCTTTCGCGCATGTTCATGGCCGCCAGCACCAGAGCGATGACCAGGGGGCCGCAGAGGGCAATGAAAAGAACCTTCCATTTGATCCCGGAAAGATTCAGCGCCCCGAAAGGGGAAAAGATAGTCGGCATTGCATATTCCTGCTGTCTAGGGTGTTGAATCCATTTAAGAACGTACTTGCCGGGCTGTCAACAGCGTTCATGCTCGCCGCTGGGAAAAGAACCGTGGAATGCAAGCCTTGCGGTGCTGCGCGACATGGACATGCAAACGGTTCATGAGCTATGAGGCAGAAGCGTCGCCATGAGGGGACGCCCCATGACGGAAGCGTATCCAGCAAAGGACGTTCAGGTGTTTTGGAAACAGCAGCTCGAAGAACTCATCAAGGGATTGGACGAGGAGCGGGCCGAAGAGTTGCGGCGACTCTTCGAAAAGGTCCGCGCCGCGCCGGAATCGCCGCTGCCCTCCGATACGGATCGTACCCGGGAAAACATATACAGCACCTTTTTCAGCTGCGCCGGGGACATCATCATCATGCACGGGCTGGACGGCCAGATCATCGACGCGAACCGGATCACCTGCAACCGCCTGGGGTACACGCTGGAGGAAATGCAGGGCAGCCATTTCAGCATGCTCACCGGCTCGCATACGAAAGACCGGATCGAATACGTGCTCGGCAGGGTCGTCAGCCGGGGCAACTACTCCTTCGAGACGGTCTTCGTGTCCAAGGGGGGGCGGCAGGTTCCCGTGGAGGTCAGCGCGCGCATCGTGACCCACGGCGAGCAGGACGTGGTCCTCAGCATCGCCAGGGACATCTCGGCGCGCAAGGTGGCCGAGGAGATCATCCTGGAACAGAAGGTGTTCCTTTCCCAGATCATCAAGAATCTTCCGGTGGGGCTCTTCGTCAAGAAGGTCAAGAACGACCTGCGCTATACGCTTTGGAACAGCAGGATGGAGGAGATGACCGGCCATCCCCGGGAAAAGGCCATCGGCAAGACGGACCGGGAGCTGTTCCGCGAAAACGGCTTGAACTGGAGAAACATGACGGATCAGGAAGCGATCCGGACCGGGCTTCCCGTGGAGGCCTGCTCGCGCGAGCGCACTCCGGACGGCGAGGAAACCGTGTATCACGTCGTCAAGATCCCGGTGATGGACGCCGAGGGCAAAGCCGACGCCATTCTCGGCATCGTGGAGAACATCACGGACCGGGTCCGGGCCGAGGGCGAGATCCGCAAGGCGCACGACGATCTGGAGCGCCGCGTGGAGCAGCGCACCGCCGAGCTTTTGGGCGTCAACGAACGCCTGCGCATCGCCGAAGAGAAGTTCCGCAGCATTTTCGAAAACTCCATCCTGGGCATCTTCCGCATGAATCTGGACGGGCGGGTGCTGGTCTGCAACCAATCCCTGGCCAGGATGTTCGGCTACGAGAGCGCGGAAGAGCTGATCCAGGCCAGCCAGGAGCGGCCGGAATCGCTGCACGGCGACATGCGCAACCGGGAGGAGCTGCAAAAGCGGCTGCTGGCCGGAGAGGACTTCGAACCCTTCGAGTACGAATATCGCCGCGCGGACGGCTCGGTCTTCACCGGGCGCACGCATATCCGGCTGCTTCGCGACCGCAGGGACAACTACCCGTATCTCGAGGGCTTCATCGAGGACATGTCCGAGAGCAAGGCCTTTCAGCAGCGGCTGGAACAAAGCCAGCGCGACTACAGGATCCTTTACGAGCAGGCCTCGGAGGCCATTTTCCTGCTTGATCTCAAGGGCCGCGTCCTGGACGCGAACCCCATGGTCACGGAGATATTGGGCTACGGCCTGGACGAAATCCGGGCCATGGATCCGCGCGACCTGATCACGCGGGACATGGAACGCATCCGCGAGGAACTGAGGGCGGTCAAGAGCGGCAAGACCCTGCGACTGGAGCTGAACCTGCGGACCGGCTCCGGACGGGAAATCACGGCGGACCTCAGCGCCCGTCTGCTGGAAGGGGGGCGTATCCTGGCCATGCTCCGCGACAACACCGAGCGCACGGCCATGGAAGGTGCGCTGCGCAGCGCCAAGGAGGAAGCCGAGCAGGCCAGCCAGGCCAAGAGCGAATTCCTGGCCAACATGAGTCATGAAATCCGAACCCCGCTGGGGGGGATCATCGGCATGACGGACATGGTCCTGGGCGCGGGCCTCCAGCCGCAGCAGGCGGAATACGTCAAGGGCATCAAGGAGGCTTCCCGCTCGCTTCTGGAAATCATCAACGATATTTTAGATTTCTCCAAGATCGAGGCACGCAAGATGGAGATCGCCCTGGAACCGTTCCAGCTCCGGGAACGGCTGGAGATCGTGGTCGGCACGTTCCGGCTCGCGGCCATGGAAAAGAGCCTGGAATTGCGCAGCGTCGTGCCGGACGATCTTCCCGACGGCTACATGGGCGACGCCTGCCGCATCGGGCAGGTGCTTTCCAATCTCGTGGGCAACGCGGTCAAGTTCACGGAAGAAGGGTTCGTGGAGATGCGCGTGCGCATGCTCGAACGAACCGAGGATTCCGCCCGGCTGGAATTCAGCGTCACGGATACGGGCATCGGCATCTCCGAAGCGGACCAGGGACGCCTGTTCGACGTCTTTTCCCAGCTGGAGCCATCCCTGAGCAAGCGCCATCGCGGCACGGGCCTGGGACTGGCCATTTCCAAGCGGCTGGTGGAGATGATGGGCGGTGAGATTTTCGTGCGCAGCCGGGTGGGAGAGGGCAGCTGCTTCACCTTCCGGCTCGAACTGCCGTTCGCGGAACCGTCGGCCGAAGCGCAGGAGACGGAGCGCGAAAACGTGTCCCAGGAAGGGCGGCGCGTGCTCCTGGCCGAAGACAACGAGCTGAACCAGGAGTTTCTGACGTTCTTCCTCAAGGACGCGGGCCACTCCGTGCGGGTGGCTTGCAATGGCCACGAAGTGCTGACGGCGCTACGGGAGGAGACGTTCGACCTGGTGCTCATGGATATCCAGATGCCGGAAATGGACGGTCTGGAAACCACGGCGCACATTCGGGCCGGAGAAACCGCAGCCCCCAGGGACATTCCCATCGTGGCGCTGACGGCCTACGCCATGAAGGGCGATCGGGAAAGGATGCTCAAGGCGGGCATGGACGACTATCTGAGCAAGCCCGTGGACATGGAAAAGCTTTACAAGATCATTGCCCGGCTCACGGGTGAGCGCCGCGCAGCGTCGGAAGCATAGGGCTCGGATGGCTCAGGCGGTTTCCGTGCGGTTTCTGCCGTTGTCCTTGGCGCGGTAGAGGGCGGTGTCCGCCGCCTTGAGAATGGCCTCCACGGTGTCGCGGTCCGGGCGGAAGTCCGCGATGCCGATGCTGATGGTCACCCGCAGCCGACCTCCGGGCGCGGCGGGTTCCTCCACCTCGGCCCGGCCGATGGCAGCGCGCAGGCGTTCGGCCACTTCGAGCGCCTGATCCGCAGAGGTTTCCGGCAAAATGGCGGCGAACTCCTCCCCTCCCAGGCGGCCCAGCGTGTCCGTTTCCCGCAGGGCCTGCGCCCCGGTCGAGGCCACGTTCTTCAAGACCTTGTCTCCCACGTCGTGACCGTAGGTGTCGTTGACCCGCTTGAAGCGGTCCAGGTCGATCATCAGCAGGGTGAAGGGCCGCCTGTAGCGGCGCGCGCGGTCCAGTTCGCTTTCCGCCAGTTCCAGCAGGGCGCGGCGGTTGAGCAGGCCGGTCAGTTCGTCCGTGGTGGCCAGGGCGCGCAGGCGGCGCTCGTATTCCTTGCGCCGGGTAATGTCGCGGATGGTGCCCACGGCGTACCACTGGGTGTCCAGCGCAAAGGAGGACACGGTGATTTCGCAGGGGAAGAGCGCTCCGCCCTTTCTCTTGGCCATGAGTTCGCGGGTGACCCCCACCACCGGGCCGTGGCCCGTCATGCCGAAGTCCTCCATGGCCTCGGTCGCCGCGACCCGTTCCGTCGGCGCGGCGATGAGCGCATGGATTTCCCGCCCCAGGGCCTCATCTTCCGAATAGCCGAAAATGGTCGAAGCCGCGGGGTTCCAGAAGGAAATGCGTCCGGTTTCGTCGATGACGACCATGGCGTCCAGGGTCGCTTCGCTCATGGCCCTGATCTTGCGTTCCGAAGCCTGGAGCGCTTCCAGCGATCTTCGCCGCTCGGTCACGTCTTCCATGACCCCGACGAAATGGCGGACATGCCCTTCCTCGTCCTTGATGGGCGAGATGGAAAGCTGCTGCCAGATGGTCCTGCCGTCCTTGGTGCGGCTGGATATCTCGCCGGACCAGTGAGTCGCCCCTTCCGGGGAACGGCGCAGGCTCTCGTAGAAATTCGCGTCCAGCGTGTCCGATTGCAGCATTTCGGCGCTATTGCCGATGATTTCGGCGGGCTTGTAGCCGCAGACCTCGGTAAAGCGCGGATTGACATACTCGACCACTCCGTCGGCGGTCATGATCAGGACCGAGGCCGGGCTGTGTTCCACCGCCGTGGAAAGCTGCTCCATGCGGATGCGTTCCAGTTTTCGATCCGTGACGTCCTGGTAGATGCCGGAAAGGCGGGTGACCTTGTCCGCCTTGAAGTGGGCGCGGATGTTCAGCCTGATCCAGAGCCGTCGGCCCTTGGCCGTTTTCAGGCGCATTTCCAGTTCCACGGGGTTGCCCTTGCGGGCTTCGCCCACGGCGTTCAGGAAGGCCGTGCGGTGGCTGTGCTCCACAAAGTCGGCCATGGCGTCCACGGAAGGGACGAAGTCGCGGTCCACGCCGTGCAGTTGGCGCATTTCATCGGTCCAGCCAACCGTTTCCACCCCCGATTCCGTGGAGGTGGACAGGGAAAACCCGCCCATGCGCGAGATGCTCTGGGCTTCCATGAGCAAATCCCGGCTCTTTTCCAGTTCATGAATGGCGGAAACCCGTTTGGTGATGTCGCGGACCGCGTTGACCGTCCACCAGCTGCCGTGCAGGCGGAAGGAGGAAAGAGCCACTTCCGCAGGGAATTCCGTGCCATCCTTTCTTTTGAAGGAAATGGGATCTACGCAGGAAAAGTCGCTGAACGGACCGGCTTTGAGCGCCGGACCGGAATTGTTTCCGGCGCAGGGAGTAAAATTGAGAAAACCGGCCGCAGGGGCGTTGAGCACCTCGCCGGAGCGGTAGCCGAGCATGGATTCCGCGGCCGGGTTCCAGAAGGCGATGCGCCCGCGCTCGTCCACCATGATCAGGGCGTCGTGGGAGGAATGGCTGATGGCCTGGATCTTTTCTTCGGTTTCCTGGAGCGACTGTTCGACCTGCCTGCGGTGGAGCAAGGCCCGCGTGAGCAGGGCGGAAACCAGGGCCAGAAAAAGGAGCGTCACCCCCCCAAGGAGCAGGAACGAACCCGCCCAGTCCGGACTGAGAGCGTGCCTGGGGACGAACGCGAGCATGGTCCAGTATTCGTCGCCTTCCACCCGGAAGCCGGAACGGTTTTCCCCGTCCGTCGTCACACGGGAGAAGGCGTACATCCCGGATGAATTGAGAACGACGCCCTGGGGTTGCGAACCGATCAGCATCCAGAGGTCCGGCTGCCGGGCAGCAAGAGTGTAGCCCTGGCGTTCCGGGAGGCTGTTGCCCCATTCCATGCGTCGGTGCGGCCCCACCAGCCAGTTTCCCTGGTCGTTGATGATGAGCGCCTGGATGTCCTCGCCATGACGGGCGTTGCGGAGCATCTCGATGAGCTTGGACCCGTCCAGGTTGATGATCGCGACGCCCACGCTTCCGTCAGGGAGGCGCACCTGCGTGGCCACGCGCAAGGTCGGCCGGAAGGGGCGTTCGATCACGCCGTGCTCCACATTCAGGTCAAAGGCCGAAACGTAGACGGTTTCAGCGTCCTGGGCAGCGGTGCGTTTGTAGTACGTCCTGTGGGACTTGTCCTGAAGCTCCGAGGCGGGCATGAGTTGCGGGCCTTTGGGGCCGCGGATCATGCGCAGCTTTTCCATTCCCTCCGAGTCGAGAAATCGGATCTGATGATACTGCGGCCGGGTGAGCATGAACGCGCTCAAAAGGCGGGAAAGGGCGGAAGACGAGTCGGGCGGTACGCGCAGGTTGTCCGCCCGGTCCTCAAAGACCGAAGCCAGGAAGCGCACGTCCGAGGCGGTGTTTTCCAGGGTTTCGTGGAAAATTTGGCTCTCCACGGAAACGAGGGCTTCCGCTTCGGCCCGGCGCAAGGCTTCGTAGCGCCCGGACTGGAACAGGAAAAAGGCCGTCCCGACCAGCGCCAGTCCGGAAGCGAGCAGCAGGAATCGCTTGGCGAATTCCAGCGGGAACGAGGAGGAGAGGCGCATGGTCGCCGCAGGCCGGGCGTTGGCCGCTCGCTACGCCTGCGCCTCCGCCGGCACCGGGGCCTGCTGGCCGATGCGCTGCACGGCGGCCAGTTCCTCGGCGGAGAAGATCCGCGCGATGTCCAGAATGATGATGAACTCGTCCGCCTGCCTGCCCATGCCCTTGATGTATTCGGACTTGACCGCCGCGCCCATCTTGGGCGGCGCCTCGATGGAGTCGGGCGTCATTTCGAAGACCTCGCGGACGGAATCCACCAGCGCGCCGAGGATGGTGCGTTCGCCTTCGAACTCGACCTCGACGATGATGATGCAGGTGTTGATGGTGTCCTCGATCTCCTTCATGTTCAGCTTGCGGCGCATGCCCACCACGGGAACCGCATGGCCGCGCAGGTTGATGACCCCGCGCATGTAGTCGGGCGTGCGGGGGATGCGCGTGACGTGGATGAGCTCGAGCACCTCGCGCACGGTGGAGATGTCCAGGGCGAACACTTCCTTGCCGAGCGTGAAGGTCAGATATTGGTTGGTTTCGTTGGCGTTCTGGTCTGCCATGCTCCCTCCGGATGTTGCGTTGTTCCCTGTTGCCGAAGCCTACTCGGCCTTGCCCTTGGCCATTCCCGGTGTCTCGTTCCCGCGAACGTTGCCGAGAACGGAGGTGGCCGTGGCCACGATGCCGGAGAGGTCCGCGAGGTTGGTGGGAATGATCATGCTGTTGGACGTCTTGGCCAGCTTGCCGAATTCCGAGATGTACCGCTCGGCCACGCGCAGGTTCGCGGCCTGCACGCCGCCTTCCTCGCCGAGGCTTTCCGCGACCTTGCGCAGTCCTTCGGCCGTGGCGATGGCCACGAGTTCGATTTCCCTGGCGCGGCCTTCGGCCTCGTTGATGCGCTTCATCTTTTCGCCCTCGGAGACGAGGATGTTCTGCTGGCGTTCGCCTTCCGCGCGGTTGATCTGGGACTGGCGCTCGCCCTCGGAGCGCGCGATTTCGGCGCGCTTTTCGCGGTCGGCCTTCATCAGCGATTCCATGGCGGCCATGACGGACTGGGGCGGGGTGATGTCCTTGATCTCGTAGCGCAGCACCTTGACCCCCCAGCTCTGGGCGGCCTCGTCCACGGCGTGGACCACTTCCTGGTTGATGGCTTCGCGCTCCTCGAAGGTTTTGTCCAGTTCGATCTTGCCGATGGCCGAGCGCAGCGAGGTCTGGGCCAGCTGGCTGGCGGCGCGGTAGTAGTCGGTGATGCCGTAGGCGGACATCTTGGCATCCTGGACCTGGAGGTAGATCACGCCGTCGATTTCAACGGAGACGTTGTCGCGGGTGATGCAGACCTGGGAGGGGATGTCGAGCACTTCCTCCTTGAGCGAGCGCTTGTAGGCAACCCGGTCCAGGAAGGGGATCAGGATGTGGAAGCCTGCGGCCAGGGTGCGGCTGTACTTGCCGAGTCGTTCGATGACGAATTCGGATTTTTGGGGAACCACGACCGCGGTTTTGAGAAATATGACGATGACCAGGGCCGCGATGAGAATCAGAATAATCAGGGAACCGTCGATGAAGCCCACGGTCACTCTCCTTTGTTCAGGGGTTCGATCTTGAAGGTGCTGCGGTCGTCCTCGAACTCGGCCACGATCAATGCGGCGCTCCCTTCGGGGATGGAGCGGTCGCTGACGGCGCGCCAGAAGCTGCCGCGATACTTGATCTCGCCGGGGAGGTCCGGACGCACCTCGCGGGTGACGAGCACCTGGCGTCCCAGGTCGCCGGGTTCGCGCAGGCCGTCATCGCCGTCCGATTCCTGGCTCGCGCCCGTGAACACGCGCATGAAGATGCGGCGCAGAAAGATCAGCGAGGCCAGCGATCCGACAATGAAGATGGCAAGTTGCGCGGAAAGGGAGAGGTCGAAGAGGGCGCTTGCAAGGGACGTCAGCCAGCAGCCGATTCCGAAAAAAATGATGATGAATCCGGGGGCGGCCAACTCCGCCAGGGCCAAACAGAAGCCGATGGCGAACCAGATCACGTAGGCTTGGGTCAGAAAGTCAGGCACGGCAAAACCCTCCTTGGTGCAGGGTAGCCGAAATGATTGCGGGTTGCAGCAAAAAAGAGACGGGAATGTGGTTATAAAGGCCTGCTAGACCCAGCCCACCCGACCGGATCCGTCTTCCGTATGGCGCGCCACGAGGTTGCGCCCGGACCGCTTGGCCAGATACAGGGCCTTGTCCGCGGCCTCCACGAGCTGTGCGGTGTTCCAGCCCTTGACCACCTCGGCCACGCCGATGCTGACCGTGAAGTGGATCATGTCGCCCGTGAGCTTGCCGCCCTGGCGTGACTGGAAGTCGTAATCCTCCACGTCGCGCCGCAGTTCCTCGGCGACCATGGCGGCCTTGTCCATGGGCATGGGCAGGGCCAGGACTAGCTCCTCGCCGCCGTAGCGGGCCGCGTAGCCGTCGTGCTGGCTCGCGTGGGTCTTGACGATCTTGGCCAGGGCGCGCAGCACGTCGTCGCCGACCTGATGGCCGTAGGTGTCGTTGACGTTCTTGAAGTGGTCCACGTCGATCATGCACATGGAGAAGGGCAGCCCGCGGCTGTTGCTCGTGACCACGCTCTCGGCCAGGAAGGCGTCCAGGGAGCGGCGGTTGTAGAGTTCGGAGAGCAGGGCGTCGAAATTCGCGGTGTGTTCCAGGGCCTTGGCCCGCGCTTCCCATTGGCGCGCCTCTTCGCGGAACTCGGTGACGAATTCCGTGAGCAGCCCGCGGACCTGCTTGAGAATGTCCTTGCGGCTGGGTGCGGCCTTGACGGCTTCGGTGGTGGCGGTGTTGAACTGCGTCAGGCTTTGTTCCTGGCGGTCGCGCGAGGCGCGCATGCTCTCGAAGAAATGGCTCATTTCCTCGACAAGGGCCTCGGTGGAGCGCTTTTCGCGGGCAAGCTGGTCCTCGAGGTCCGCGACGCGGTTGGTCCGGAGCAGGAATTGCTCCAAGGCCTTGATGATCACGGGAAAGGCGTCGTGATCCACGTTGCGCTTGCCGATCTCGCGCAGCACGACCTGCTGGATCTTGGACTTGTCCGCCTCGCTGTAGATGCCGAGATGGCAGACGAGATTGCGCACGAACAGGACGGCAGTCAGGAGATTCAGGTTGCGACCGAGGCCTGCCTGTTCCAAGATGGTCTGCAACTTTTCGAGTTCCGTACCCTTGGCTGGTTCCATGTTCCGTCCTGGTGTTCTGTTGGTGTGGCCCGAATGCGCAGAATGCCAGAAACAGGGAAGGATTGGAAGAGGCGGGCATGGATGGGAATGGTCCGATGGGCGCGATTTCCGAGAGGGGCACGAGGGAATATCAAAAACCAGCGCCCACCGGGACCAGACTCAAAATACTACTGCCAATGAATTACTTCAAGTAAAACCGGGATAGATTTTCTTGTGCTCGAAATCGGTTCCGCATAGAGACGACCTTTCCGGAAAACAGGCACGCGCCGCGTGGAAACGGGATGAGAGATGAGGCGACCGCTGCTTTGGCTCGAACTGATAGCGTTGTTTTTGGGAGCGCCCTTGCTCCTCGCGTTCGGGTATCTTCCCGGACACAAGATCATCTGGCTCGGAGCAGCCACGGCGGGTTGCCTGCTCTGGCTCTCCAGGGATTCCGGCTTGGGCATGGGCGACCTGCTCCGAGCCGGAAACAGGCCAAATCTGTGGCACTTCTGCCTTCGCGTCGCGCTGGCCGCGTCGGCCGTGCTCCTGCTGACCCTGCTGCTCGTACCGGACCAACTGTTCGGATTTCCGAAGCGCAGGCCCCTGCTCTGGCTGGCTGTTTTCGTGCTCTACCCGCTGCTCTCGGCCTTTCCCCAGGAGTTGATCTATCGGGGATTCTTTTTCCGGCGATACGAAACGCTCTTTCCGCGAAGCGCCTCCCTGATGGCGGCGAGCGCCGCGGCCTTCGCCTGGATGCATGTGGTCTACGACAACGCGCCCGCCCTGATCCTCTCCCTGATCGGGGGGCTCGTCTTTGCGGACACCTACCGGAAAACCGGGTCGTTGTTCTGGACATCCCTGGAACACGCGGTTTACGGACTGCTTGTCTTCAGCATCGGCCTGGGCCGTTTTTTCTACGAAGGGCCGCATTAATACGAGAAATACGAAGATGTGGCATTTCAATTATTAGAAATAGTCTAGACAAAATATAGAAAACTAGGAACAGGGTTGGTCCAGGAGAATGAAATGAAGAAATACGCGATGATGTCGTTGGTTTTTGCCTGTTCGCTGCTCCTTGCCGCTTCCGAGTCGTTTTCAGCCGGAAAGGAGCGCTCCGGGAGCGTGTCGATCACAGCCTACGCTTCCGGCCAGGCCCTGGTCACGGAGGAGCGCGACATGGACCTTCCCGCGTCCGGGGAGGTGCCTTTCGCCGGGGCGCCCTCCACTCTGGACCTGACCTCGGTGGCGTTGCGCTCCCTTTCCCAGCCGGGCAAGGTCGCTGTCGGTTCCCTGCGGCTGCTGCCTTCGGCCTCGGACCCGGCCGCCGTGCTCCGAAGCCACATCGGCCGCGAGGTCCGCGTCGTGCTGCCCGACCCCTCGGACGCACGGGCACGCGTCACGCGCAAGGCCACGTTGCTCTCCGTGGGTTCCCAGGCGGTTCTCGACCTCGGCGACGAGATCTACGTGGGGCCGCTCGAGGCGGTGCTGCTGCCTGCGGACGCGGAAAAGCCGCGCGCCGAGGCCGCGCTGCTGCTCGACTTACGCAACAGCGGGGAGCGGCGTCAGCGCGTGGAAATTTCCTATCTTGCGGCAGGGTTGAGCTGGAGCGGCGACTGCGCCCTGACCCTGGACGAGAGCGGCGAACGGGGCGCGCTGTCCTGCTGGGCCACGCTGCGCAACGACACGGGCCGCGCCTTTGACGATGCCGTGGTCCGGCTGGTGGCCGGAGAGCCCCGACGCGCCGTCTCTCCCGCTCCCATGGCCCGCTTCAAGGCGGCTGCGCCCATGCTCGAAGCGGACATGGCCATGGGCGCTCCGCAGATGCAGGCGGGCGAATATCACATGTTCACGGTGCCGTACCCCGCCGATCTGACCGAAGGACAGGTCACGCGGCTGGCCCTGAGCGCGGCGGACCCGGTTGCGGTCGGGCGGGAGCTGGTCCTCCGGGGCCACGCCTTTCAGAATCCCGGCGGTTCCGAGCCGAGGCCCCAGACCGTGGACAACGTCCTGGTGCTGCGAAATACCAAGGAAAACGGCCTTGGAGAGCCGCTTCCCGCATCCCTGGTGCGCGTGTATCGGGACGTGTCCGGCGCAGGCCGCATTCTCGAGGGCGA
The DNA here is from genome assembly GCF_000420485.1 of Paucidesulfovibrio longus DSM 6739. Lineage (NCBI taxonomy): Bacteria > Pseudomonadati > Thermodesulfobacteriota > Desulfovibrionia > Desulfovibrionales > Desulfovibrionaceae > Paucidesulfovibrio > Paucidesulfovibrio longus. The sequence goes on from NZ_ATVA01000014.1 coordinate 105,405, forward strand.
GGTTTCCCTCGACAATCTTCCCGCCGGCGAGACCGCGCGCCTGACCCTGGGCACGGCTTTTGACGTGACGGCACGCCGGACCATGCAGTCCTACGAACGGATCGGCAAGAACAGGGCCAGGGTCCGCTGGGCCGTGGAGCTGCGCAACGCGGGCAAGAAAATGCGGGACGTGGTGGTACTGGAAACCTTCCAGGGAGACTGGAAGATTACGAGTTTCAACCAGGATTATGCAAAGGAATCTGCAAACACCGCGCGCTGGATTCTCCCGGTTCCCGGAGGGTCGAAGCCCGTGACCCTGCTCTACGAGGCGGAGGCGTCCTGGTAGGCGCTGATTCGTGTGCAAACGGCCCTGAGGCGTAGTTTTGGAACAGAGGCCCCGGCATTGCCTGCCGGGGTCTTTTTGTGCGCCCTGAGGGGCGATGCGGGCCGATTTCCGGGTGGGGTGGGCAAAAGCGGCGCAGGGCGTGCGCGCGCTCAATCCGACGCGGGCGCAAGAGAACGCCTGCAAGCGAAGAAGGTGGCGTAGCCGCGGCCCAGGGCGGTCCCGGCGTGGGTGATTTCGGGATCGAGCAGATTGGTCCGGTGCTGGGGGGAGTTCAGCCAGCCCTGGACCGTGGATTCGGCGTTCGGATAGTTCCAGGCCAGGTTTTCAACGCAGTGGTCGGAACCGGACAGGGCGAAGCGTTCGTCGAAGCCGTCGTGGCTCATGCGGCCCTGCCTGGCCATGAAGTCGTTCTGACGGGCGGCGATGGCGTCGAGCAGGACGTCGGGCCGAAGCGGGGCCGCGCCGAGCCGCAGCCGGGTCCGGTTGATCTCCTGGAGCAGGTCTTTCCCGTCCTGCGCGGCCGGTTTCGCGCCGTCCGGGAAGGAGCGCTTGGAAACATAGGGCGCGGCATCGATGCCCAGATCCGACGCCGGACCGGACAGGCAGCCCGCGAGGAGCAGGCAGGCCAGCAGCGCGCACATGGCGGGGATCGTCTTGGAACAGCCGAATATCATGGCGAAAGGCTCCTGAGAGAATGGGTCGCGAGTGAATATGTCGAGGTCCGGGCGCGGACGCGGGCAGGCCGCGGATCCCGCCGGAGCGGATCAGTCCAGGTCGATGAGCAGTTCGATGTGGTTGTGGTCGTCGCGGCGGCAGTAGCTGAATTCGCTGGCCACGCTGCGGACCATGCTCAGGCCGAGCCCGCCGATGGGCGCCTCGCAAAGGGTGCAGTTCAGACAGGGGCGGGGCGCTTCGCGGGGGTCGAACTCCTCGCCGTCGTCCGCCAGGGTCAGGCGCATCCGGCGGCCCTCCAGGGCCAGGGAAAGCCGGATGATGTGTTCGGCCTCGTCGGAAAAGGAATACTTGATGCTGTTGGTCACCAATTCCTCGATGACCATGTGCACGGTGAAACGGCTGCGTTCGGAAAGCAGGTTCGCGAGCATGAACCGTTCGGCCTCGCGGGCCAGGCGTTCCAGCTCGGACATGCGATTGGGCAGGGTGATGTTCCAGACCCGTTGTTCCACGATATCCGCTCCCAAAGTCCCTCCGTGAGGAACATACCAGCCCTGATCCGCGAAAGCCAGCGTCAATTCCGGTCGAGCAGCAGGGTCATGCCGCTGATGCCCTCCAGCAGCAGGCCGCGCGGCTTGACCAAATCGGAGCGCTCCGCTCCGGGGGTCAGGGTGGTGATCACGGCGCGGCCGATGACGATGCGCCCCGGAGTGGGGCCGTTTTTCTCGTCGCTGCGCAATCCCCAGAGATTGTGCAGGATCACGGCCCGACCGTCCCGCTGACCCGCGTAAAGCATGATGTGCCCCGGCTTGTAGAGCAGGGTGGACAGAGGCGCGGCCTGGGCCGCGATGGCTGCTTCCTTGTTCGGGGCGGAAAGACCGGCCAGGCTCACGAACCGTCCTGCCTGGGCCTGGGCCTTGGAATTGCGCGGCAGGATCACGCCGAAGGGCGCGAACAGGTCGAGCATGGTGGCGGAGCAGTCCCGCTTCATGAACAGTCCGCCCCATCCGTAGGGTTCGCCCAGGAGCTGGTTGCCCACGGCGGCCACGTTCCACGGCGTCAGGGCCAGGGGGAAAAGCGAGGCCGCGCCTCTGGGCAGCCGCGCCGGAATCAGGTCCGCGCTTCCGTCGGGACGGCGCACGGGCGTGAGCACGCGTTCGGCCAGGGAGGACGCGTCGTCTCCGAGCGGGCCGGGCTCCACGGGCAGCAGGGCGCCGATCCGGGCGCGCTGGCGGAAAAGGCCCTGGTCGTCGATGACGGGCACCCTGTCGCGCACGATCGCTGCGAACGGCCCGGCGCGAAAGCGGTCCATGAAGTCCTGGTCCGTGAAGGCCAGATCCGTGACCGGCATCCAGCCCCCGGCGTAGCGCGTTTCCACGAGCGCCCAGTCGCGGTCCGCGCTGAGGTGGGCCACGAAGAGCGGCGTTCCCGCCCAGACCGCGCTGTTCTGGGCCATGTCGAAGGGAAAGCCCTCTCCCGGCTCGCTGAAGTCGTTGAACATGGGGTCCAGGGTGGGCAGCAGCCGGAGCGAGGAATCGGCCACGGCCACGGCCTTCCGGTTCAGGTTCGGAAAGGAGGCCATGTCCGCGTTGCGGCGAAGGTCCGCAGCCCAGCTCGCGGGGCGGGGCAGGGTGTTTTCGCCGTAGATCGTCCGGGTCGCGGCGCGGTCCAGGTACGGAGTGAACTCGTCCGCAGGGAAGCTCGGCGTGCTGCGCCGCCAGGGCTCGAAGTGGCGGTCGAGGAAATGCGCCGCCAGTTCCTGCTGCGCTTCCGGCGAAACCATGCGCGCGTGTTCCGTGGCCGGGTCGAGATACGCGGTCAGATCCTGGGGCAGGCGTTCGATGTCGCGGACGAATCCGCGCGGCGACTTGGCCGCGCAGCCCGCAAGAAGAACGAAAAGCGCGAGCAGGACCGCGAAGCGGAATCGACGCAGGGAATAAACGCAGGAGCGCGAAGGTGTCGTGTTCATGCGGGGAGCATAGCGCGAGCGGAGAGGTTGCGCCAGGGGGGGCTGTGCGTTTGGGCTGGGGTAGCCTACCGAATCAGGCGGGATTGGGCGGGTTATCATGCGGTTATGATTCACAAGACGAAAAAAGGGGAGTATGCAGAAGGCAAGAATCCGATCCGGGCAACCGCAAACAGGGGATGAGAGCATGAACTTCAAGGAATCCGATCTTCCGCTGTCGCTCAAGCATGGCGAAATGCTGACGCTGGACAACGGCAGCACCATCCGCTTCGAGAGCAACGGCGAGGCCAAGGACATCATGATCAACGAAGACTTCAGCCCTGCCGTGACGCTGTTCCCGTCCAACGATTTCTTTTACGAGGCCGGAGGCAAGAAGTACAAGATGACTGCGGCGTTCGAGGACATCCTAGAAATCACCAAGGTCTGAGCAAGCGGTGCGCCGCACCGAGACATTCTTCGCTGCGGCCCGGACGGGCCACCCGGACCGGATGCAGAGGTAAGGTCCGAGCCGCAGCGCAATTCCCCGCAGCGGCGAAGCGAAATTCATGCCGCCAGAGACGACCGCAAAAATATCGTCGCTTAAAAAATACATAATAATAGATAATTATAATATCGTCGCTTGTCGATATTGCGCCTTTTCCCGTCCGGAGTCCTGCGCGGCGCGCGGTTCGCGCCACAGGTTGTCCGGCCGGTTGTCCGGCCGGGGCAGGTGCCCGGCCTGGGCCATGCCGGAAGCGTCGCACGCTCAAGGCCGAGATTCCGGCCCGCTTGTGTTCCCCACGCCGAAAGGCTACCCTCCAAATGAGGTTTCATCCCGGGCAACCCCCTGCATTTCAATCCCAACACGGGAGTCCGCATGAGCACATCCGCCAACCCGCAACGCGCATCGAGTCTGGCCGCGTTCGCCTTGCTGCTCGGCCTGACGCTGCTCGCGGCCGGACCGGCCAAGGCCGAACCCCTGCGCTTTCTGGCCGAGGCGGGCTACGCCCCCTATTCCTTCGCCTATGGCGACGAGGCGCGCGGCATCGATTGCGAACTGTTCCAGGAACTCGCGCGGCGGCTCTCCCTCGACGCGGTCATCGAACTCGCGCCCCGCGACAGGATGATCGACATGCTCAGGAACGGTGAGGCCGACGGTGCCGTGGCCCTCGGCTACCAGTCCGAACTGGTCCCCGCGCTGCTCTTCGCACGCAGGCAGGCCATGCGTTCCAACTCCTACGATCTCTTTTCCCATGTGGCCCGCCGGGTCGCCTACGACGGTCCCGCCTCCCTGGCAGGCAAGCGCATCGCCCTGCCCCTGGGCGTGGACCCCGGCCGCGCCTTTGGCGACGCCGAGGCCCAGGGCGTCTTTCAGACCCTGCGCGCGCCGGGCGAATCCGGCTGCGTCCGGCTGCTGCTCATGAACCAGGTCGACGCCTTCGTGGGCCAGACCGAAGCCAGCTACGACATGCTCACCAAAATGGGCATGACCAGCACCATCCTCGCCGCAAAGCAGAACGTGGGGCGCGACTCCAGCTATGTGGCCGTGGCCAGGGACATTCGGGGACACAAGCCCGAAGATCTCGTCCGGCTCATGGAACTGGTGCTCGGCGACATGCTCGCGGACGGAACCTACCGAAAGATCCAGGCGCGCTACCTCCTGCCCTGAAGCGGCCCGGCGGGGCGCGCGAAACAGAAAGGCATGCCTCCGGCGGCCCAGGGGCCCGCGGCCCCTGGAACCCCTTTGTGCGCCGAAGCTCGATGCTGCGCATCCGCGCTTCGGCGCGGAAGGGACTGCGGAGGGGAGAATGTGCTCGTGGAATTACAGGTCTGGAGTGAAAGGTCTTTAAAATAAGCTATCGATAAGTTTTGATAGCATGAATCCCCCGCTATCAGTCGGGAAAAGAAGCAACCCTCCCGCCGGATGCCGTCCGGCATCCGGCCCATGAACGGTCTTTGGGAGGGGGTCCGGGGGAACCCTTTCTGCAAGAAAGGGTTCCCCCGGTTCGTCTTTTCACGGACGGCGATTAGTCCCCGTCGTTCAGGATTTCGGGGTCGTACTCGTAGCCCTTGAAGCCGGCCTTGAAGAAGATGGAGTAGAGCACGGGCGCGAGGCCGAGGGTCAGGAAGGTGGCGAAGGAGAGGCCGAAGATCAGGGTGTTGGCCATGGGCCGCCACATCTCGCCCCCCTGGAGGGAGAGCGGAATCAGGCCGATGACCGTGGTGCTGGCCGTCATCAGGATGGGCCGCAGCCGCCGCTGGGCCGCGACCACGATGGCGTCCTGGGGCGTGTGCCCCCGTTTGTTCTCGATGTCCACCTGGTCGATGAAGATGATGGCGTTGTTGATGATGATGCCCATGAGGCTGATCATGCCGAGCATGGCCATGAACCCGAAGGGCGCGTCCGAGACGTGCAGCCCGAAGGTCACGCCGATGATCATGGGCGGGATGGCCAGCAGGATGATCAGGGTGCGTCGGATGGAGTTGAACTGGGAGACGAGGGTCAGCACGATGAGCAGCATGGCCAGGGGCAGGCCCACGTAGATGGAGCGCTGCGCCTTGGCGGTTTCCTCCTGCTCGCCGCCGTACTCGACCTTGTAGCCCCGCGGCCAGTCCGGACTCTGGGTCAGCGCGTCGATGCGCGGCTGGATGTCGGCCAGGGCGTCGCTGGCGAAGCGTCCGGAAAGCGTGGCCTTGACGGTCATGGTCCGCTGGTGGTCGCGGCGGCGGATGTCGCTGGGCTGCCAGACCAGCCGTACCGTGGCGACCTGCGAGAGGGGCACCCTGGAATAGGAATTGACGTTGTAGACGCTGGCGTCCTCGATGCGGCCCAGGCCCACGCGTTCGGACTCCTTGAGCCGGAGCACGATGGGGATGTCTTCTGTCCCCTCCCGATATTTGGTGGGGGTGGTGCCGTTGACGATGGCGTTCAGGGAGAAGCCGATGTCCTGGGTGGATATGCCGACGCGCTTGGCGTTCTCCTGCTGCACGTCCACCTGGAGCTTCTTGGTCCATTCCCCCCAGTCGTCCCAGATGTCGTAGACGCCCGGAGTGGATTCAAGAATCGTGTTGACCCGGTCGCGCAGGGAATAGAGCGTCTTCATGCTCGGCCCGGAGAGCCGGACCTGGATGGGCGCGCCCACGGGCGGCCCGTTTTCGAGCATCTTCACGTCCGCACGGGTGTCCGGGAAGTGGGCCGCGATCTCTTCGCGGGTCCGGTCCAGCAGGGTGGCCGCGCCTTCGATGGTCTTGGTGTTCACGATCATGAAGGCGTAGTTGGGGTTGTCCTGCTCCGGGGAGAGGGCCAGATACCAGCGCGGTCCGCCGGAGCCGACGATGGAGCCGACCGAGGCGGTCTCGTCCTGGGCCAGCAGCCAGTTTTCCAGGTCGGCCACGCGCTGCGACGTGGTGCCGATGTCCGTGCCGTAGGGCTGCCAGAAGTCGATGATGAACATGTCCCGTTCGTTGGGCGGGAAGAAGGTCTGCGGCAGCTTGGTGAAGCCCCAGCTCGCCACGGCCATGAGCGCCACGGCCACGCCCACGGAAAGGGTGCGCTGCTTCAGGCCCAGGAGCAGGAAGCCGCGATAGAGGCGGTAGAAGACGTTCTCGAAGGTCTGGCGCTGGAGCTTCGGCTTGAGGAAGTAGTAGCAGCAGAAGGGCACGAAGGTCAGGGAGAGTACCCAGGAGCTGAGCAGCGTCAGCGTGATGACGATGAACATGGACAGGCAGTATTCGCCGACCATGCTCTGGGCTGTGGCGATGGGCAGGAAGGCGAAGATCGTGGTCAGGGAAGCGGCCAGGAGCGGAATGCGCAGCCCCTTGACCGACTCGACCACGGCCTTCATGCGCTCCTGTCCGGCGGCGAGGCGCACGAGAATGGCCTCGCTGACCACGACCCCGTTGTCCACGAGCATGCCCAGCGCGATGATCAGCGAGGCGATGGACACGCGCTGGAGCACGACGTTGAAGAAGGGCATCAGCGCGATGCTCATGAGCACGGCCATGGGCACGAGCATGGCGGCCACCACGGCCGTGCGCAGCCCGGCGTAGAGCAGCATGACGATGACCACGAAGGCGAAGGCTTCCAGCAGGTTGACCATGAACTCGTTGATGGCGCTCTGCACGAACTTGGGCTGGTAGGCCACGAAATCGAGATCCAGCCCCACGGGAAGGTCGGCCTGGATTTCCTTGAACTGCGCGGCGACCTTGTCTCCAAGCTCCACGATGTTGCCGCCCTTGGCCATGTTCACGGCGATCATCAGGCAGTTCTCGCCGTTGAAGCGGGTCATGGTCGCGGCCGGATCCTCATAGCCGCGCCGGATGGTGGCGATGTCCGCGAGGGAGACGTTTCTGGCGGTTCCGGGGATGACGAAGGTGGTCCGGGCGATGTCCTCCATGCTGTTGAACTCGCCCGTGGCCTCGATGACGATGCGCTCCGGCCCGACCAGGGCGTTGCCTCCCGGGGTGATGGCGTTCTGGGACTTGAGCACGTCGAGGATGAGCTTGGGATTCACGCCCAGTTCCGCGAGCTTGGCGTCGGAGAACTCCACGTAGATGGCTTCGTCCTGCTCGCCGTGGATGGCCACCTTGCCCACGTCCGGCATGGCCAGCAGCCGGTCCTGGATGCGCTCGGCGTATTCCTTGAGCTCGCGGTAGCTGTAGCCGTCGCCGCGCAGCGCGGCCACGATGCCGAACACGTCGCCGAACTGGTCGTTGACGTAGGGGCCGACCACCCCGGAGGGCAGCTTCGGGGCCACGTCGTCGATCTCGTTGCGCAGCCGGTCCCAGATGGGCTTCATGTCCGTGTAGCGTTCAAAGACCTTGACCCGGATGATGGAGATTCCGTTCATGGATTCCGAAAGCACGTGCTCCACTTCCGGAATGGTCCGGATGGCCTTTTCCAGCTCCTCCGTGACCAGGGATTCCATCTTGTAGGGCGTGGCTCCGGGGAAGTAGGTCACGACCATGGCGTCGCGGATGGTGAATTCCGGGTCTTCCAGGCGGGAGATGGTCATGTAGGTGGAAATGCCGGAAAAGACGATGCAGAGCATGGCCACGAGGAATGTCCGGTTGTTCTTGATGCACCATTGGGCAAGGGCCATGCTCTAACCCTCCGCTTCCAGCAGCCGGACCTTGCGGCCTTCCTCCAGCCGATGCACCCCGCGGATCACCAGTTCGTCGCCGGGCGCAAGCCCCTCCAGCACCTCCAGTCCCTCCGTGCTCAGCCCGCCGATGCGCACGTCGCGGCGCGACACGGTCATGCTCTTGCGGTCCACGATCCAGACGAAGCGGCCGCCGTCGGGCGAGGCGGCCACGGCCTGGGGCGGCACGATCATGTCCGCGCCTTCGGGAATGCGGAAGGAGAATTCAGCCTGTCCGATCATGCCGGGCAGAATGCGCGGATCGTCGTCCACGATGCGCAGGGTCACGGCGAAGGTGGAGAGCTGCACGGCCTCCACGCCCACCTCCACGGCCAGGGCCTCGAAATCGCGGTCCGGGATGGCTTCGAAGCGGACCACGGCCTTGTCCCCCTCGCGGATGGAGGAGATCAGCCGTTCGGGCACGGCGGTTTCGAACTCCATGTTCCCCGTGGTCGAGAGCGAGGCGATGGTCTGCCCGGCCTGCACGGTCTGGTGCACGTTTACGGGCACCTGGGCCAGGGAGCCGTCCGCCGGGGCGTTGAGCACGGTGTAGTTGAGCTGCTGCTGGGCCAGATCGCGCCGCTTGCGCGCCGCGTCCACCTGGGCAGCTGCCGAGCGGTAGGACGCTTCGGCCTGGTCCATCTCGCTTTTGGAGATGGTCCGCGAGTCGTAGAGCGACTTCTTGCGCTGCCAGTCGGCCTTGAGCTGGTTGAAGGAAGCCATGGCCTGGGCCAGGGCCGCGTCCGCCTCCTTGACCTGAAGCTCGTAATCCGTGGGGTCGAGCTTGGCGACGAGGTCGCCCTTGCGCACGGCCATGCCGATCTTGGCGGGCAGGGCGAGGATTTCTCCGGAAACGCGGAAGCTGAGGTTGGATTCGATGGCGGTCTGGGCCACGCCGGAAAAAGTTCGCACCCGCGCTTCGGACGGGGAGCGGACAGTCATGGTCACCACGGGGCGGACCACTTCCTTTTCCGGCCCCGGATCGCGGGAGCAGCCGCTCGTGGCGAGAGTCAGCGCGGCCAGACACAGGATGCCTATTGTCTGCAATGGAAATTTCATGCCTACCTCCGATTCTGGATGGTACGCAGGATGCGACGCCTTGCCGATAATTGCAAGGGCTTGCGGAAAAAGAATAAGCCGCGCGGGGGGAGAGGAGCGGTTTCCGGCGCAAGGCCGGGAGCGGTCAGGTGCGGGCCTTGAAGATGCGTCCTTCGTCCAGGAAGGGGTCCACGAAATCGCCGCTCATGGAGCCGTCCGCGTTGATGAGGGGCTTGGGCTGGATCCAGCGGGGCACCACGTCCGCGTAGATCTTCTGCGACTGGGCGACGCGCCTTACGAACTCCCGAAAGTTCTCGGAAGCGAAGCTGTGGCTGACTTTGCTGAAGTCGCTGAAAAATTCCAACATGGGAATCTGGCCTTCGACAACCTTCATGGCAACGGGGGCTCCTGGATGCTGAAAAACGGAAAGCGTCTCATGGGCCTTATCGGCGCAAGAGGGAAAAAACTTGAGGGGCGGAAGGCGGAAAATCAGTTCGGGAGGGGGACGCCGAGGGACTCGGCCAGCAGCTGGCGTCCCCGGGTCAGGGCCACCGTGAGCTGCTTCACGTCCGCAAGGGAGAAGGGCCGTTTCATGAGCATGCGTTCTTCGGGGTACTTGTCGCTGTTCTGGACGTTGTTGACGATCTTGAGGAAGCGCTCCGCGCCGAGGGACTGCATGTTCGCGAGCACGTCGTTCAGCAGCTCAAGGCCGATGCGGCGGGCGCGGTCGTCGTCGCAGAGCCTGCGCCAGTCCGTGGCGGTCTTGCCGTAATTGTACTGGGTGGTGAATTCCTCCACGAGTTCCTTGAGCGTTTCGCGCCGTTCCTGCATGGCTTCGTTGTGCTCGCTGAAGAGCACGGGCTTGGCCGAAAATCCGTCCAGAGCCGCGATGCTGCCGCGCACGGCCACCAGGAAATAGCGCAGCAGGGGCCGGGGGATGATTCCCTTGGTGAAGTTTTCGCGGGCGGCGTCGTCCTGGCGCGAGCCGTCGGGGTAGAGCACGGTCTTTTTGTAGGCCCGCGCGATGCCGTATTCCGTGATCAGCCGGCCGATGCCGTCGCGGCCTCTGTTGCTGGGGCGCAGGTAGGCGTCCAGGATGGTCAGCATCTGCTGGGAGGATTCGTCCTTGAAGGTCTGCATGGTCGAGTAGCCCTGGAAGGCGGCGCGGATGACGTCTTCGATGACGGCACGCTCCATGCCCAGGGAGCTCATCTTCATCTTGAGTTCCTTGGAGAAGACCAGCACCTGCTTGCGGCAGGCCTTGAGGGCCAGCTCGTAGATCAGGTTGCGTACGTCCTCGACGTATTGGGAAGAAGTGTGTTCGCTCATGCCTGGCCTCTCGCGTTTCGGAATCGGAAGCTCCTTGTAGCCGGAACAGGGCGCGCGGGGCAAGTCTCGCGGGACAGGATCAATGCTTTGATTCCGCGAGCACGTCCTGCACCCAGGCCAGGGCCTCGACGCAGGCCCTGTCCGCATCGGAGCGCTTCAGTCCCAGGGCCTGGGCCGCCGAGCCGATGCCCTTGATGTCTCCGCGCTCGTAGCCGCGCGCGAGGTCGAGCGCAAAGCCCATGCGGCAATCGCAGATGCCCATCAGAGCCGAGGCCATCTCTTCTTCCAGGGGGAGCTGCGCCAGGATTTCATCCATGGAGACGCGCAGGAGCGAATCCAAGAGGGAGAAGAGGCCGAGAGTGAAGGCGTTCTGCGGGGGCAGCCCGATCGCAGGAGCCAGGTTTTCCAGAAACCTGGCGCGCTGGAGCGAAAGGAAGCTGACCTCCGAGGCCCGCGAGGATGGGTTCAGGTCCGCGAGGATCACGGCCTGAAGCCAGCGCGCCAGGGGACGCTGGCCGATCATGTTCACGGCGTGGCTGACCGATTCCACCCGCGAACGCAGCCCGAAGGCCGCGGAGTTCACGTAGCGGAAGAGCCGATAGGACAGGGACGGGTCGGTGTTGATGATTTGCGCGATGCGTTCGGCGGAGAAGTCCGGATCGGACAGCTCCTTGAGCAGACCGAGCTTGGCGGCCATGCCCGCCGGAACCTTGCGTCCGGGAATGATTTCGGGCCTGCTGAAGAAGAAGCCCTGGAAAAGTTCGAAGCCGAGTTCCGCGCAGGTTCGGAAGACCTCCTCGTTTTCGACCTTTTCCGCGAGCAGCCGCAGCTTGCGTCCGCCGATCTGGGCCAGGGCGTCCCGGATGCGCTGCGGGTCGGAGCCGAGGGCCAGGATGTCCATCTTGAGAATGTCGGCCACGTCGAGAAAGGGTTCCAGCTCCGGCTCCCCGGCGTAGTCGTCCATGGCGATGGTGTAGCCTTCGGCCTTGAGTTGGCGGAGCTTGTCGAGCACCGCTTCCGTCGGCGCGACCGTTTCCAGAATTTCCACGACGCAGATGTCCGGGGGCAGGGCCAGGGCGGTTTCCTCCAGGAGCAGCCGCTCCGGGAAGTTGACGAGCATGCGCTGCCCCTCGTGCAGCCCCGGGCGGGCCAGGGTGAATCCGTCCGCGATGACCTGCGAGGTGGCCAGGTCGTCGTCCGTGACCTGCGCGGTCTGGGCCGATGCCGAGGAACGGAAAAGCAGTTCGTAGCCCCAGACCTCCTGATCGGCGCTGAAAATGGGCTGCCGGGCGACGAAGACGCTCTCGTCGGAGTCGTTGCCGAGAAGCGGAGGGGCTGCGGCGGGCATGAACGCTCCTTATTGGAACTTGGGGTAGTGGGAGAAATGGATCTTGTTCTTCGTGTCGATGTCCACGCTGTCCTCGCCCTTTTGCACGCGCCAGGTATAAGGGGCCACCAGGGTGATGGTCACGGTGTCCGCAAGGTGCACGGGCAGGCCGAAGCCCATGAGCTTGCCCGGCTTGCGCACCACCGCCGTGAACGTTTCCGGGGTGTTTTCCGGGGTCAGCTCCACGTCGGGAACCACGTTGATCCAGTCCACGAACGCGGCCGTTTCCGTATAGATCATGAGCTTGTCCTCGGCGGAGGCGGGAGCGGCTCCGGCAGAGAGCAGCGCCAGCCCGGCAAGGACGAGGAACAGGGACCGTTTTGGAAACATGGCGACCTCGAAGGTTGAAGTGTTCATTCCATATCTCCATACAAGCTGCGCAAAACGAAGTCCACGCCCGGAGGGGATAAGCTCATCCCGCTCACGAAAAAGGCCCGCCTTCCGTTGCCGGGAGGCGGGCCGCAGCCGTTCTGGAAGCGCGCGGATGCAGCGGAAGGCGTTGGGGGCCGGATCAGGGATGGGCCCCGCCACCGGTTTCGCCGCCGCCGCCGACAGCGCCTGCGGAGCCGTCTCCGGCGCCGCCGCCGATGACACCGCCGGAAAGGCCGGGAGAAGCGCTGTAGCCGCTGAAGTTGGGCTTGTAGGCCGAGGGAACGCTGGCCGAGGTGCTGAAATCAGCCGGGCTGAAGGTCTGGCGGTCCTGGGCGCTGATGCCGCGCGGCGCGCCCGCGCCCGTGCCCGCGCTCACGTCCACGGCCTGTCCGCGTCCGATTTCCACGGTCTTGCCGAAGGTGTCCGTGAAGGACATGGGCCTGCGGGTGGAGCCGTTGATGTGGGCCACGGTTTCCTGGGATACGCCGGGCCGGGGACCGGGATTCCAGCCGGAGCCGGGCGCGCCCATGGCAGCGTCCAGGCCCGCGCCGTATTCACCGGCGTTGTCCGCGGGAGCGCTCACGCCGCCTTCGGTGCCTCGGATGCCGATGGTGCCCAGGGGGCTGCCGATCTTGAACTTGTCCGGGCTGTGCTTGGTGATCTGTCCCGTGACGAAGCGGCAGGTGCCCGCCACCATGTCGATGTCGAAAATGCGGTTCTCGCTGTCGCCCGGTTCGTAGGCCACGTCGTTGAGGACCATTTCGGTGTGGGCGTCCAGAGCCAGCACGGTTCCGTCCTCGAACATGACCTGGAGGAAGCTTTCGGCCCCGGTGGCCACGGTCTCGCTGCGGAAGAGCTTGTCCCCGGCGGCGAGCATGCGCTTTTGTCCGCCGTCGACGGCAACGGCGGTTCCGCGCAGGGTCTGGACCTCGCCGATGGGGTTTTGGCTCGCAAAAGCGGGAAAGGCAACCATAAGAAGTATCAAGAGGGGGAAAAAGCGATGGAAAAGAAGTTTCATCGGATCGTTCCTCATAAAATAACGGGTGCGAATACGGAAAAAAGCAAAAAAGGGTTATTCTGAACAGCAAGATTTGACTTGGATCATACAGCAGGAGGAACGAAAGAGGCAAGTTGCATCCAACGGAAACGAAAACCAAGGAGAAGCATCCATGTTTTGTTATCAGTGCGAACAAACGGCCAAAGGCAAGGGTTGCGACAAGATGGGCGTCTGCGGCAAGACCCCCGAAGTCGCCGCGCTTCAGGATCTGCTCATCCATGCCATGAAGGGACTTTCCATCGCGGCGGACCTGGCCCGCAAGAACGGCATCGTGGACGACGGCGTGAACCGCTTCAGCGCCGAGGCCGTCTTCTCCACCCTGACCAACGTGAATTTCGACCCGGCCCGCTTCGCTCCCATGATCCGGCGCGCCGTGGTCCTGCGCGACGAGCTCAAGGGCAAGCTCAAGGCCAAGGGCGTGCAGGTGCCCGCTGGCGACGAAATCGACTTCGAGCCCGCCGTGGGCCACGACGCCCTGGTGGCCCAGGGCGAATCCGTGGGCATCGCCGGCGACCCGGAGCCGAACGAGGACATCAAGTCCCTGAAGCAGACCGTGATCTACGGCATCAAGGGCCTCTGCGCCTACGCCGACCATGCCCGCATCCTCGGCCAGTGGGATGACGCAGTCTATGAATACGTGCACCGCGCCCTGGCCGCCACCACCACCCGCGACAAGGATCTCGGATTCTGGGTCGAGATGGCCCTGGAATGCGGCCGGGTCAACGTCCGGGCCATGGAACTGCTCGACGCGGGCAACACCGGCACCTACGGCCACCCCGTGCCCACCCCCGTGCCGCTCGGTCCCAAGGCGGGCAAGGCCATCCTCGTTTCCGGCCATGACCTCAAGGATCTGGCCACGCTGCTGCGCCAGACCGAGGGCAAGGGCATCAACGTCTACACCCACGGCGAGATGCTCCCCTGCCACGGCTACCCGGAGCTGAAGAAGCATTCCCACTTCCACGGCCACTACGGCACGGCCTGGCAGAACCAGCAGAAGGAGTTCGCCCTGTTCCCCGGCGCGATCCTGATGACCACGAACTGCATCCAGAAGCCAGGCGCGTACCAGGACAACATCTTCACCACCGGGCTGGTGGGCTGGCCCGGCGTGGTCCACGTGGGCAACGAGGACTTCACCCCGGTCATCGAGAAGGCTCTGGAAATGGACGGCTTCCCCGCGGACGAGGACAAGGGTTCCGTGCTCGTGGGCTTCGGCCGGAACGCCGTGCTCGGCGTGGCCGACAAGGTCATCGACGCGGTCAAGGCCGGGGCCATCCGCCACTTCTTCCTCGTGGGCGGCTGCGACGGCGCCAAGCCCGGCCGCAACTACTACACCGAGTTCGTGGAAAAGGCCCCCAAGGACACCGTGGTCCTGACCCTGGCCTGCGGCAAGTTCCGCTTCTTCGACAAGCAGCTCGGCGACATCGGCGGCATTCCCCGCCTGCTGGACGTGGGGCAGTGCAACGATGCCTACTCCGCCGTGAAGATCGCCCTGGCCCTGGCCGACGCCTTCGAGTGCGGCGTCAACGACCTGCCGCTCTCCCTGGTGCTCTCCTGGTACGAGCAGAAGGCCGTGGTCATCCTGCTTTCCCTGCTGGCCCTGGGCATCAAGGACATCCGCCTCGGACCGACCCTGCCCGCGTTCCTTTCGCCGAACGTGCTCGGCTACCTCGTGGAAAACTACGACATCAAACCGATTTCCACGCCGGACGAGGATCTCAAGGCCATTCTCGGATAGTTTCCGTCACCTCCATCCGTTACTCTCCATGGAGAAAGGGGAGGGCCGTCGCGGCCCTCCCCTTGTTGTTCGCCCCGGCAAGGGGGGATCAGAGATCCTTGTCCAGGCCGCAGAGCGGATCGTTCGGGTCGCAGGGAGCCTGCTGCGGGACCGTGCAGGTGATGTCGCGGTAGGCCGGGCAGACCGATTCCGTGCCGCCCGCCTTCTTGGTGCGGCAGACCGTCCCTCCGGAAGCGTTCACGGTCCGGCCCTGCCAGTTGGTGATGTTGCCGGAGGGCTGGGGGGCTGCGGAAAGGCCCTGGCTGCGGCAGAACGCCGCCGGAGCCTGCGCGTCCGTGACGGCCAGGGGATCGCCTCCCAGCCGCACGAAGCGGTAGGTGCGCTGCTGTCCGGAACTGCCGTAGGAGGAGTACGACCAGTTGCCGGAAGGGGGGGCGTCCGCTCCGGGAGGGGTCGGTTTCGGCGCCGCGGGGTCGCACTTCGGGTCGCCGGGCTTGCACTCCGGCCGGACCACGCAGGTGATGGACATGTACGTGGCGCAGGTCACGCCGCCCTGGGACTTGCCGTCGCAGACCAGCCTGCCGGAGAGGTCGTAGGTCTTGCCCGCGGTGGACCCGACGTGGGGCATGCGCTGCTTGGTCGCGGGCGCGCCGTCCACCGTGGCGCAGAAGGCCGCCAGGGCCGCGCTTTTGTCTTCCTGGCTGAAGGCCAGCTTGCGCGAGGAGCCGTCCGGCATTCTCAGGCTGATGCCGCTGTACTGCCAGGTGTTTTCCGCGACGCGATCCTTGAGCATGTGCTGGAGCTTGCCGGGCACGGCTTTTTCCTCCTCGCGGGCGGGCAGGCTCACGGTGATGGTGGCCGCCGGGTCGCCGGGCCGGACCATGCGCGGCTTGCTGGAGGCGGAATCATGCGAAGTCGCGGTAACTTCCGCTGTATAATAACCTTCCGTCAAATTATCGAACAGTACGCCGTTTCCTGCTTTTTCCCCAAAGGGCTTGCCGTCCTTCAGGAGCACGACGCGCACGCCGGTCACGGGCTTGCCGTCCGCGCCGCGCGCCTGCACCACCACGGAGCCGCCCACAGGGGCGAGGCGCAATTCCACGGTGCGGACCGGACCGTCCTGCGCGCTCACGTCCAGTTCCAGCCGGACCGAGCCAAGATCGGAGGAAGCCGTGAGCACGTGCTTGCCGGGCTGCACGTCCGCAAAGGTCGCGGACCCGGCAGGCGCGCGCACGCCCTTGCCGTTGTCGAGCGTCAGGGTGGCCCCGGCAACGGGCGAGCCGTCCGGTCCGAGCGCGAGAACCTTCAGGGTCACGCCCGTGCGCAGCTCCAGCCGGACCTTGTGCATGGGCTGGTCCACGGTCACGAGCACTTCCGCGTCCGGCGCGGGCTGGAATCCCGGAGCCTCGGCATGCAGGTAGTGGCCGCCGAGCCCCACGTCCTGGAGGCGCAGGTAGCCGTTGGCGTCGGTCGTGTGCCGGGAGGGACCGTCCACCCCGTCCACCACCACGATCGCGCCGGGCACCACCCGGTCGCTCGCGTCGCGGACCACGGCCAGAATGCCGGTCTTGACCTTGAAGGGCAGCTCCACGCGCAGGGTTTCGTCCGGGCGGGCAGGACGCACCGTAAGCGTTTGCGAGACAGGGGGCAGGCCGCTCGCCCTGCCCGTGAGCGCATACCCGCCCTCGGGCGAGGGGCGCATGTTCTTGAAGACGGCAAGGCCCTGGGCGTCGGTGGGCAGCTCGTGCTCGCCGATGCGGATCGTTGCCCCGACAAGGGGCGCGCCTTCGAGGTCAAGGGCGAGCACCGTGATTTCGGTCCGGTAGGGTTCGAGGAAGAAACGCAGCGTTCCGTCGCTCAGGTCCGGATCATTCAGCGAGCCGGGCGCGTGGGAATCGGCCTGGGCGTCGAGGCCATAGGGGCCCACGGGCGGCACGGCCGCGAAAAGGGCCTGGCCGTCCTGGTCCGTGGTCGCGGTCAGGGGGGAGGCGTTGCCGACGCGCAGGTTCAGCCGGGCGCCGGCCAGGGGCGGCCCGTCCTGGCCGGAGGTCAGCAATACCGCAACGTCGCGGGGCGCGTCCGGTTCGAGCAGCACTTCGTATTCTTCCGGAGGGGCCGAAGCCGTGTCCGGCGTGTCCGCGAAAATGCGGATTTCCGCAGGCTTGAAGCCGGGCGCGCGGGCCTGGACGTCGTGCCCGCCCGGAGACAGGTGCAGGGCGGCCAGGCCGAATCGGTTGGTGGCGCAGGGTTTGCCCCCGTTGGTTTCGCTCCGGCAGAGGGAACCGTCCACGAACAGGGCCGCGCTTTCCAGGGGCACGGGTTCTCCGTCCGGTCCGAGCCCGCGCACCGTGACCAGCCGGACCCGCGCATACGCGCGCAGCCGGGCCGCCTCGGCGGCCAGCGCCTTTCTGGCCACGGCGGCGCGCTCGCGCAGCACCTGCTCCGCCAGTTCGCGCTCGTAGCGCAGCCGGAAGGTGTTGCCGATGTGGTCCACGGCTTCCTCCCGCAGCTTCTCGCCCATGTCCATGACCTTCATGCGTTCGAACAGGGCGCGGATTTCCGTTTCCACGGCCTTTTCGTCCGAGGCCGAGAGCGGTCTGTATCCGGTTGTCTGCGCGTCGGCGCGCTGGTCCATGTCGCGGGAGGTGATGGTGGTCATGATCGAGAGCATCTGCTGCTCGTAGCCCTGCACGAACCCGGTCTTGATCTCGATGCGCTCGCCGATGTCGCGGTTGATCAGGAAGCTGCGGCCGGAATAGTCCGCGCCGGGCTGGGCGTCGATGCGGATGGTCCTGCCCGCTGCCTTGCCTTCGGCGCTGCGCGCGGCCCTGGCCAGGTGTTCCTTGTCGAACTTGAGGCCCTCGTAGAGTCCGGGCTCCACGCCGTGGGCCTTGAGCACCACGTTCAGGGCCACGTCCGCCACCACGGGTTCGGGAATGTGGGTCAGGTTCCAGGCGGCCTCGTGCTCGCGCAGCCCGCTTCCGAGCCGGTGGCTCTTGTAGACGTCGTAGAACTCGTCGGCCAGGCCGGGCAGGAACACGCGGTCGCGGAAGAAGATCAGGGATTCATTGTAGAGCGTGAAGAGGGTGTTCACCGTGGCCAGGGGCATGTAGCCCGCGTCCTCGTATGCCGTGACGAACGCGCCCGCCCCGAAGTCCAGCACGGTCTTCAGGGCCTTGTGGAACCGTTTCGGATCGGCCGGGCCGCTGAGCATGGTGTCCACGAGCACGAGCATGGTCAGGGCGTTTTTGAAGTTCTCCGCGCTCTCCGGCAGGCTCTTGCGGAACGAGGTCCAGAACTTGAGGCTCTGGTCCGCGCCGTCCGTGCCGAGCTGAAGATGCTTGGCCGCGTCCGCAAGGGTCACGTCGCGGGAAAACACGCCGTCGCCGGGACGCAGCACCGTGTCCTGCGCCTGGCAGGGCAGGGCGGCAGGCAGCAGCAACAGAAAAATCAGGCAGGACGTGACGCGGGAAAGAGCCTGTCCGCCGCGCGGCAATCGAAACACGGCTTCTCCTTTCCCCGAAGGGGGGCGGGGAGTTGGCAAAAACGGACGCCTATTGGCAACTGGCGTCGATGGTCTGCTGCGTGTCCTTGGCCACGCGGTCGTACTCGCGGGCCTGGGCGCCGTCCGGGTCCATCTGCGGGCAGCGCCGCATCAGGGCCGCGGATTCGCGCATGACCCGCTGGTATTCCTTCGCGGACATGCAGATTCCCAGGCTATCCGACTGGGACATGAGCCGCTCGATCTCGGCGGTGAGCGCGGCTTCGCCCTGCTCGCAATCCGCGGGAATCGCGGACGGAGGCGCGGGGGCGGCCACGGGCGGCGCGGATGCTGGGGCGGGCGGCGCACCCGGAGCGGGCAGGGCGGAGGCCGGAGGAGCGGGGGCCGGGGCGGGGGGCGGTCCCGGCGGATTGGGGGCGGCTTGGGCCTGGGCGGTGCGGACCGGGGCCTCCTGGATCTTGGCGGCCAGGAGGATGCTAAGCACGCCGTCCTGGGCCAGCCCCTGGTTGCGCTGGAAATCGCGCAGGGCCTGCACGGTCCGCTCGCCCATGATCCCGTCCGCCGGGCCGGGGTCGTAGCCCAGGGAGGCGAGCCCGGCCTGCGCGTCGTGAATCTGCGCGGCGGTCATGCCCGGAGCGTGGCGATCCGACAGTTCGCGCTGCCTGCGTTCCTGGTCGCGGGCCTGAGCCTTGCGCGCTTCGGCCTGCTCCATGCGCGAGAGGATCATGCGCACCTGGGGGGAATCCTCGTAGCGCAGGCTTTGCCGATACAGCTCAGCCGCCTCTCCGGTCCGGCCCTGGGAAGAAAGCGTAAAGGCCTGTCGGCGCAGCTCCCGCGCCGTTTCCAGGTTCGCGTCCCCTGCCGGAGGGGCTTTCGGCGCTGCCATGTTCGGTTCGGCCATGTTCGGGGCGGGCGGGCGAGGGGCGGGCGACTGCTCCGGGGCCGGGGCGGTCTTGGCCTTTTCCAGTTGCGCTTCGAGCTTTCGGACAATGGCGCGCACGGTTTCGTCGTCCTCGTGGCGCAGGCTGTCCCGGTAGGCGTCCAGGGCTTCCTGGGTGCGGTCCGCGCGCATCAGGGAGAAGCCCTTGTTGCGCAGCTCCCTGGCCTGCTCCGCACTTTGGGTGGCGGGGGGAGGCGTCTGGGCCGAAGCGGCAGGGCTATGCAGCATGGCCCGCAGCGGAAGCAGGGCCGCGAGGATCGCCAGGGCGAGAATAAAGGTATGCCGACGCAGCACGACGAACCTCCTTGCTGGGGTCGCAAACTAGGGCAGGGGGCCATTTCTGCATACCCGCGCGAAGCGAAAAAGGTCAATGGTTCAGTCTTGAGGAAGGGGGGGCGGGGGCGTCGCCTTGGTCAGTCCTGGCCTGGTTCCAGCAGGGCCAGGCCGCCTGTCAGGTCCGCGACGGCCCGGCGCAGCCCGGCTTCATGCTCGCGCGGGAGCCGCAGCGCGAAGGCCGCGTCCGCCGCGAATTCCTCGGAAACGACCTCGGCCTCGAAGACGGGCAGCAGGCGGCGGAAACCGTCCACGTGCTCGTAGGCCAGGAGCGCGTCCAGACGGATGCGCTCGACCTTTTCGCGCAGGGGCAGGCTCTCCAGCGCCAGCCGGGCCATGTCGCCGTAGGCCCGCACCAGTCCGCCCGTACCGAGCTTGACCCCGCCGAAGTAGCGGGTGACGACCACGGCGATCTCGCCCACGCCGGAATGGAGCAGGGCGTTGAGCATGGGCCGTCCGGCGGTTCCGTGGGGTTCGCCGTCGTCGCTCTGGCCCATGCGCGCCGTGCTGCCCGGCGGTCCCGCCACAAAGGCCCAGCAATTGTGGGCGGCGTCCGGGAATTCCTCCTTGACCCTCGCCACGAAAGCCCTGGCCGCGTCCGTGTCCGGGGCGTGGCCCGCAGTGGCGATGAAGCGGCTGCGGCGAATGGTCTCCTCGACCCGGCAAATCCGGGCGGGAATGGGGTGGCGCGCGTGCATGTCCGGGGTGTAGCGGGCCTGCGGGGAGGGGTCAATGCTCCCGGAAATATCGCCGACGATGCAAATGATTGAAAGTTATTGCGGATCGGCGCTTTGCTCGCGGAGCATCGCGGGCAGCAGGCCGTGAAACCCGCTGCCGGAACGGGACGTGAAACGCCAGCCGAGGTGCGCGCCGCAACCGGAGCAGTTCACGATCTGCCAGGAGTGGCCCGGAAACCAGCTGAACTCCGCATAGATTCCGCCTTCGGGCGTCAGGCCGGACGCGAAAGCGAAGCAGGCCACCTCGTAGACCACGCCCGTGGGGTTGCAGAAGACGTGCACATGCTTGCCTTCGACCACGGTGCGCGCTTCCGGGCGGGTGATGGGCCGGGCGCAGTCGCGGCAGACCAGGACGCGGCCGGACCGGTCCCCGGTTTCGCTGCCCGGTCTGCTGCCCGGTCTGCCGTCGGGAGCGCTGCCGGGCCGGACCTGGGAACGCGTCTTGTCCGTTCGGGGCTTGAGGTCGAGTCCGGGACTCCCGCAAGGGGGCCAAAGGGGCGTGCTAGGCGGCTGCATGGCTCCTGCATAGCGCAGGCACGCTCCCCTGGAAAGAAGCCGGACGTGATAAACCCGCGACGATCCGTGGCGCGGGCAGGGCCGCCCGGACAAGAACGGCGGCGTACGGGAATTCAGGCCGTCATGTTCGGGAATTTTGCGTTCATTGCCCGGCATTCCGCACCTGTTGCCCGCAGCCGGACAGCGGCGTTGCCGGAATGCCGCCGTGGCCGCATCCAAAGCCGAACAAGGGGCAAGCGTCCGCTCCGGGACGGTCGGCGGGCAAGTGCTCCGGGACGGTCGGCGGGCAGTTGCTCCGGGACGGTCGGCGGGCGTCCGCCCACCGTCCGGAAGCGTCTCGTCAGATCAGCTCGCGCTCGCGCAGGTAGGCGACCACCCGGCAGGACTCCCCTGCGGCCATGGTTCCCCCCAGGCTGACGGCCACTCCGCAGGTTTCCAGTATTTCCGCCGCGCTCACGCCCAGTTCGAGGGCCTGGCGGGTCTGGAAGAGAATGCAGGCCCGGCAGCCCGAAACCAGGGCCGCGCAAAGGGCCATGAGCCGCTTGTCGCGGCCGCGCAATTCTCCGTCCTTGTAGACCTCGGCCGCGAGGTCCGCAGAGCCTTGCGCGACTTCCGGCTGATGCTCCCCAAAGACCACGTAATTCTCATGAATTTCTTTAAACAGCTCCAACTGCGATTCCGGCATGTTCCACTCCGTTGTTTTTATGTGTTTTCCCAAATGTCCCGGCGCGTGGAATCCGCACGGATTCACGCGGGCGCGGCTGCGCGGAAGTACTGTTCTTCCGTGTTCGGCCCTGGACGGGAGAAAGGATGCACCGCTGGAAATAATTAGACAAACGAATTGATTTTATGCGATACATAAGCATGGCTAATGACAAGACCGGGTTGCAACTGCCCCTGGATCACCTGCGCACTTTTGTTGTCGCGGCGGAAACCGGCGGCTTCACGTCCGCGGGACGGATCGTGCACCGGACCCAGGCCGCCGTGAGCATGCAGATCAAGCGGCTGGAGTCGGAACTGGGACAGGAGCTGTTTCACCGGGAAGGACGCGGCGTTCGCCCGACCCAGGCAGGGGAGCTGTTGCTCGGCTACGCCCGCAGGCTGCTCGGCCTGCACGACGAGGCCCTGGCCGCCCTGGTCAAGCCGGATGTGGCCGGAACCGTGCGTCTCGGAGCGCCCGAGGATTTTGCCGGGGCGCCCCTGGCGCAGGCTCTGGCCCGGTTCGCCAGGGCGCATCCGCGCGTGCTCGTGGAGCTGCACTGCGAAGCCACCCCGCGCCTGCTGGAATCGCTGGCCGCCGGGAGGCTGGACCTGACCCTGGCCACGGGCACGGACGGAGCCGCCCGCACGGAATCCGGCGGAAGAGCCATCCATCGCGCTCCCCTGGCCTGGGCCGTGGGACGCGGGTTCGACACGCACCTGACCCGCCCCCTGCCTCTGGCGGTGTTTCATCAGGGCTGCCCGTACCGCCGCGCCGCGGAAAGCGCCCTGGACGCGGCAGGCATTCCCTGGCGGGCCGCATTTTCCACTCCCAGTCTTTCCGGGGCGCTGGCCGCCGTCCGCGCCGGGCTGGGCGTGGCTCCGGTGCCCCGATCCCTCGCGGCCCCGGATTGCCGGCTGTTGAAGGAGGACGAGGAGCTGCCCGCCCTGGTGGATGTCGATGTGACCCTGCACTGCTGCCGGGGCGGAGCAGGCAGCCCGGCCGCGGCGCTGCTCGCGGATTTGCTGGCCGAGGCGTTTGCCGATCTGGGTTGAACCCGTTTTCGCCCAGTGCGCGTTTTTACGGCCGAATACGGCTTCGGGCATTGCCTTGCGGGCCGATGCAGGGCATTATGAAGTTTCCGGCGGGAAGGCCCGTCACGATTCCATGCTCAACCGATCAAGGAGAGTCCATGACAAAGGCCATGAACAGCACTCTTTACAGCGGCGGCGCCCAGGGCGCGGAAGCCGAATTCGGCCGCATGGCCGAAAAATACGGTGTCGAAGAAGTCAACTTCACCTTTGAGGGTCACAAAATCGAGCACACGCGCGGTCTGCGCGTCCTGACCCAGGAAGAGCTCGTCCGCAAGGACGTGAGCCTTTCCTACGTTTCCAAGCTCCTGAACCGCAAGTTCACCAACGCCACGCTGATGCGCAAGGTGCTCCAGACCATCATGTATCAGGTCGAGGCCGGGCACGAGATCTTCGTCATCGGCACGGTGCAGGACGACGGCACGGTCAAGGGCGGCACAGGCTGGGGCGCGGAGTACGCCAAGATCTGCAACAAGCCGCTTTTCGTCTTCAGCCAGGCCAAGAACGCATGGTTCGCCTGGAAGGAGGAGAAATGGGTCGAAGTGGCCGACCCGGTCATTTCCCATGCGCATTTTTCCGGCATGGGCACCCGCTTCCTGGAGGAAAACGGCAAGAAGGCCATCGCGGACCTCTTTGCCCGCTCCTTCAAATAGGCTGACGCCTGGGCCGCGAGCGGCCTGATTACGTCGTATCCAGGCGGCGTCCGGAACCACTCCGGGCGCCGCCTTTTTCGTTCCACCGCGGAGGCGTCCGCAGGGCTTGCCGTTGCGCGCGCCGAAACGGGTCGAATCGAATCGGAATTGGGTTGAGGTGTTTTGATTACGTTATGGTGGACAATAACAAGTCAAATTGGAATCAAATTGTAAACATCTGGAGAGACGGAGCCTTGCGCATATCCTGCGCGGTGGTCTTGGAACGATCCAAAACGTTGCGTGAAGCGGCTCCCGGCAAAGTCGCGGTTGTTGCCAGGTGGTTCATGGGATGCTTGCCGTCCGGAATCGCGCCGCGTCTGGGGCGGCGTTGTCGGCCCGCGTTCCTCCGGCGTGGCTGCGTGCGCAAATCGGATGATGGAGAAATAACCGCACCAGGTTGTATCGACCGGGAATACAGGGTATATGATGGATGCTGCGGTGTACCTCTGGGAAAGCCGGGCGAATCTCGCACCCCTTGTTGCCGGATCGTTGGAGTTTTTCTGTGCCGAACAGCATGAAGAAATTGAATATCCTTCTCCTCCTGCTGACGCTTGTCGCGGCGGGCGTGCTGCTCGTCATCCAGCTGTATTCGCAGGAGGGCTCGGAACTGCCGGAATACTCGCAGGAAGAGGTCGCCTGGCTCAAGGACCATGCCGAAAATATCGAGGTGCTCTTCGGATACCAGGCTCCGCCCAACGCCTTCACGGATGACAAGGGCCGGTACGTGGGGCTGATGGTGGACTATTTCCGTGAAATCGAGCGGAACATGGGCATCAGGATACGGTTCCGCAATTTCAAGACCTGGAGCGAGTTGATCGAGTATTCCAAGACCCACAGCGGATTCATCGTGGTCGGGATCGCCGAGACCGGGGACAGGAAGAGCTATTTGCAGTTCACCCCGCCGTTCGTGAGAATTCCCTACACCATCGTCACCCAGGATTCCTCCGAGGTGCACGGGATTGCGGACCTTGCAGGCAAGAGCGTCTGCACGGTGCGCAATTACGCCGTGAACGATTATCTGCGGGAGAACCATCCTGCCGTCCGCATCCATGAGGTCGACGACAATCTGGAAGGACTGCGGGCCGTCGCCACGGGCAAGAGCGTGGCCATGATCCTGAACCAGGCCTATGCGTCCTACATCATCGAGACGGAAGGGCTGACGGGACTGCGGATCGCGGGCGCGAGCGGCTATATGAACTACCTTTCGGCGGCCTGCTCCCGCAGCGATTCGGTCTTGTTCGGGATTCTGGAAAAGGCCACGGCGAGCATCCCGGAAGCGCGGCACAGGGAACTCTTTCGCAGATGGGTCTACCCGGAGGCCGGGTATGTCCACCTCAGCGAGCGCAGCGTCCGGCTGCTCTGGGCCCTTGCGGTCCTTGTCCTCATGGGAGCGGGCGGGCTCTGGCTGCTGTTGCGGTCCCTGCGGGAAACGGTCCGGCGGCAGACCCTGACCATCCGCGAGGACTATGAACGCCTCAAGCGGGCGGAAACAACCCTGCGCATGAACCAGGAGAAGCTGAGCGCCGCCCTGGAACGCATCACCTTCCACGTGCACAACTCCCCGCTGGCCGTGGTCGAATGGAACCACCGGGGGCGGGTCACGGGCTGGTCCCCCCAGGCCGAGGCCATCTTCGGCTGGCGCCTGGAAGAAGTGCTGGGCCGTTCTCTGGAAGAGTGGAGATTCGTCCACGAGGATGATCTTCCCAGGGTCCGGGCCGAGGCGAGCGACCTGCTTTCGGGGGACAAGACCCAGACCGTCAGCGAAATCCGCAACTACGACAAGAACGGCGAGGTGGTCTATTGTCGCTGGTACAACTCGGTGCTGCGGAATACGGACGGCGAGGTGGTCTCGATTCTCTCCCAGGTGGAGAACGTCACGGAGAGCAAGCTGGCCGAGCAGGATCTGATCCGCGCCAAGGAGGCGGCAGAGGCCGCCAACCAGGCCAAGAGCGAGTTCCTGGCGAACATGAGCCACGAGATCCGCACCCCCCTGAACGGCATCCAGGGCATGCTCCAGATTATGCAGACCACGACGCTGGACAGCGAGCAGCAGTCCTTCGTGGAAAAGGCCATCACGTCCACCCGGCGGCTGACCCGGCTGCTCAGCGACATTCTCGATCTTTCGAGCATCGAGTCCGGGCGGCTGGAATTGGCTTCGGAACCTTTTGATCCCCGGTCCGTCCTGGAATCGGTGCGAGCCTTGTTCGAGCCCTCGGTCGAGGACAAGGGCTTGCGGTTGACCACGGATTGCCACGACAGCGTGCCGCCGAGCCTTCTCGGCGACGCGACGCGGCTTCGCCAGATTTTGCTGAACCTCGTGGGCAACGCCGTGAAATTCACGCATCAGGGCGGCGTCGTGCGTGTCTGGATGCGGGCTGGGACGAACGGCCGGGACGGCGAGGTCGCGCTGTTGGTGCTTGTTGGAGACGACGGGATCGGCATGGAAGAAGAGCAGGTGGGCAACTTGCTCACAACCTTTGTCCCCGGTGAGGTCTCCTATCAGAGAAAGTATGAAGGTGCCGGACTGGGCCTCGCGGTGGTCGTGCGGCTCGTGCGGCTCATGGACGGCAGCCTTTGCATAGCGAGCGAACCGGGCGCGGGTACCGACGTGGGCTGCGTGCTGCGCCTTCGCCGCGCCGCCTGAAAACGGAGATGAATATGGAAATGAAGAAGATGCGGGTACTCTTGGCCGAAGACGACGAAGTGAACAGCATC
The DNA here is from genome assembly GCF_000420485.1 of Paucidesulfovibrio longus DSM 6739. NCBI lineage: Bacteria > Pseudomonadati > Thermodesulfobacteriota > Desulfovibrionia > Desulfovibrionales > Desulfovibrionaceae > Paucidesulfovibrio > Paucidesulfovibrio longus. The sequence continues at coordinate 131,632 of NZ_ATVA01000014.1, forward strand.
ACGGTCCGAAAGCTGCTGGAGCACAACGGCCATGTGGTGGACGCCGTGCCCGACGGGGCCGAGGCGCTGAAGCGTTTGTTGGAAGAGGAGTACGACGTGGTGCTCATGGACATCCGCATGCCCAGGATGGACGGCATCGAAGCCACGCGCCGCATCCGCTATGACGAGAAGTACGCGGCCCATTCCAAGGTTCCCATCGTGGCGCTGACCGCCCACGCCATGGTCGGCGACAGGGAGAAGTTTCTGGCCGAAGGCATGAGCGGGTATCTTTCCAAGCCCGTGGAATTGGGAGAGCTGCTGGAAGTCATGCGTCGCGTGGTGGCGGCGGCGGACCAGACCGAGGCCTGAGCGCGCTTGCCTCGCGAGGCGGGCGCGCTGGCCGTTCATGTCTGCGCGCCATGCCTGCGCGCCATGTCCGCACGGGAGGTCCAGGCAACCGGATTGCGTGTCCGCTCTGCGCGCGGTCTGCGCGTGCAAGGCGCGCATCCGAAACCAACACGCGGCAGGCGCGGACCCTTGCCGCCTCAGTTCTTGGACGCGGGGCCGGAAGCGTCGCCCGCCGGAGGGAAGACGCGGTTTCTCCCGCTCTGCTTGGCCTGGTAGAGTTCGTTGTCCGCCCGGCGAAGCAGACTGCTGAAGCGCTCGTCTTCTTCCGGAATCATGGTCTGCACTCCGATGCTCACGGTCGCCTGAATCCTGGTCTTGCCGTCCATGAAAGGTTCCGTGCAAACGGCGGAACGAATCCTCTCGGCCACGGTCCGAGCCTGGACCAGCCCGGAATGGGGCAGCAGCGCGGCGAATTCCTCGCCGCCGAGACGGCCGAATACGTCCACTTCGCGAAGATGGTTGCGGCAGCGCGTCGCCAGTTCCCGCAGGACCGCGTCCCCGGCGGCGTGGCCGTAGCGGTCGTTGATCTGCTTGAACCTGTCCACGTCGAGCATCAGAACGGAGAAGGGGGTTTCGTAGCGCCGCGCGCTCACGAAGAGGGCTTCCCCTGCTTCCAGCGTGCGTCTGCGGTTGCAGACGCCGGTGAGGTCGTCGAAGTCGGCCTGCTCCCGGAGCTGGCGCATGGACTGGAATTCGCGCCGCCGGGAGCGTCCGAAATTGACCATGTAGTAGATGCCGAAAAGATTGGCGAGGGCAAAAAACAAGGCCGTGGAGAGCGCGCTGGAAGCCGGGGCGGGGGTGGCCAGGAAAAGCGTGGTCAGATAGGCGACGGTCCCCCCGACGCCCGCCACAAGGGGAACGAAGAGCCGGGGAGGGATGAAGAGATAGTAGGCCAGGACGATGAAGACCGTGCCGGGGATGCTCATGGGGCCGGCGTAGGAGGCCTTGAGGCCCAGTTCCAGGCATTCGCAGGCCATGATCGCGGACATGTAGCCGCAGAGCAGGACGTTCTGGTAATGGTTCGGCTTCTCGCGCCGGCACAAAAAACCGTAGCAGACAAGCCCGAAGAGGAAGACGCCGCTGCGGGCGCAAAGGAGCAGGCGGAACGCCGGACCCGGGCCGAGTTCGCCGTAGTCCGCGAGGGCCGCGAACAAATAGAGAACGCTGGTCACGAGGCAGATGAAGCGCATTCTCTTTCTGGCCGGAACCCAGTCCTCGGCGAGGAAGTCCCGTTCCAGCGCGGCGTCGGTGAATTCGCCCAGGTGGTTGAATCCGCTCATGAGACGTGATTACCTCTCTTCGAGAGGCGCTTATCAGTTATCCCACGAGAGAACAATGCAAGAGAATCCGCCTTCGTGCCGGGGGGCGGCGATCAGCTGCGCTCCACGCGGTTGCGCCCGTTCTCCTTGGCCTTGTAGAGCGCCTTGTCCGCGGCCTGGAGCAGGTTGTCGAGGGGGAGGTTCTCCGGGCTGTGGGCGGCGACGCCCAGGCTCACGGTGAAGCGTACCCGGCCTCCCTGCTCCAGGGCGACGGAATCGGCCTCGATGGCCGCGCGGATGCGCTCGGCCACGAGCAGCGCCCCCTCCAGGTCGGTCTCCGGAAGCAGCACGGCGAATTCCTCGCCGCCGAGCCTGCCGAGGATGTCCACGTCGCGCAGGATTGCGCTGGTGGTGGCAGCGATGCGCTTCAGGACCAAGTCGCCCACGCCGTGGCCGTGGGTGTCGTTCACGACCTTGAAGCGGTCCGCATCGAACATGATCAGGGATACGCGATGCGGGTAGCGGCGCACCCGTTCCAACTCCAGCGCCGCCAATTCCATGAACCGTCCCCGGTTGAGCAGTCCGGTGAGGCTGTCGTGGTGGGCCAGCTTTTCCAGTTGGACTCGCGCGAGGACGCTCTCCGTAATGTCCAGATTGATGCCGTACACGCGGTCGAGGCGGCCGTGCGCGTCGCGGACGGCCCTTGCCGCCGCCTGGATGTGCCGAACGTCGCCTTCCGGAAGGCGGATGCGGAAGCGGCAGTGCCATTCCTGGTCGGCGTTCATGGCCTTTCTGAGGCTGTCTTCCGCCATGGCGCGATCGTCGGGGTGCAATCTGGCTGTCCAGGCTTCGTAGAGCCCGCTGAATTCGTCGGCCTTGACCGCATACAGCCCGTACATGCGTTGATCCCAGGTCAGTTCGTCCGTGACCAGGTTCCATTCCCAGATGCCCACGCCGCCCGCGTCCGAGGCCAGGGCGATGCGCTCGGCAAAGGATTGCAGTTCGCGCTCGGCGTTCTTGCGTTCCGTGATGTCCTGCACAGTGCCGAAAAGCCCTGCCGGCCGGCCCTTGGGGTCGTAATCGACCCGTCCGGCTCCGTGAACGTACTTGATCCGGCCCGACGGCAGCATGATGCGATGTTCGAGGTCGTATTCGCCTTCGGTTTCCAGGGAGCGGGCGATGGTCTTGTCGATGTCCGCCTTGTCGTCCGGATGCTGGTACGACATGTATTCGTCGTAATCGGGCGGCCCCTGGGCCGGGTCGCGCTCGAAAATGCGGAAGACTTCCTCGGACCAGTAGATTTCTCCGCTGTCCTTGTTCCAGGCCCAGCTTCCGAGCTTGGCCAGTTGCTGGGCCATGGCCAGCCGGGCCTGGGAACGCTTGAGATCCTCTTCGGCGCGCTTCTCCTGGGTGATGTCCGTGTGCGTGCCGATGATGCGCAGCGGCCTGCCTTCCGCGCTCCGTTCCATGGTCTTGGCCCTGGCCTGGATCCAGACCCAGCGCCCGTTTTTGGCCCGCAGCCGGAACGCTGTCTCGTAGTAGGGCGTCTCGCCCCGCATGTGCGCGTCGAGATCCGCGTAGACGCGATCCCTGTCGTCCGGGTGCAGCCGATTGTCCCATTCCTCAAAGGCGCTCGCAAGCTCATGGTCCTCGTAGCCGAGCATTTCCTTCCAGCGGCGGGAGAAGAAGACCTCGTTCGTGCCCACGTTCCAGTCCCAGACGCCGTCCCGGTTTCCTTCCAGGGCGAACTGCCAGCGCTCCTCGCTGCGGCGCAGGCTCTCTTCCATGCGGACCCGGTCCGTGATGTCCAGGATGTAGCCCACGAACCAGACCGGGGAGCCTTCCCCATCCGGCACGATCACGGTGTGGTCCAGCAGCCAGCGCACTCTGCCGTCGCTGCGCCGGATTCGATAGGGGGCGTGGGTGAAGCTCGCGGCTGCGGAGGCGATGTTGGCCTTCGCTTCGGCAACCACGCGGTCGAGATCGTCCGGGTGAACCAGGCTGGAGTAGTCCAGGCCCTCCAGAAGAAACTGGTCCTGGGTGTAGCCCAGCAGTTCGTGGACGTTGGGGCTGACGTAGTTGACGGGCCAGCCCGGTCCGGTGCTCCATTTGAAAAGCACCATGGGGCCGGAAAGAAACAAGGCGCTGTCCGAGCCGTACTCCGTGCAGACGTTCTGGAATTCCAGAATCTGGCGGCGAAGCAGGCGGTTTTCCGCCCGGAGCGATTGCAGCTCTTCGTCCCTGTTCTCTTCGCTCATGAAATGCCTGTCCCGAAGTCGCAGATGGTTTCCGAAATCGCTCCACGCCATTGTCGATGCCGATGAACGGCGAAACACAAGATGAACCTACAGCAACAAATGAATGTACGTCAAAGAATTCGTTGCTGCACGATGCACGTTTGCCGGCAAGGAAATATATGAGTCGATGCGGATTGCAAAACGCCGTTGAATTGCTGTCGGGGAACGTGAAAATCTTTTGACGGCGCTTCGTGCGCAAGACCGGCGCGAGGGAAAAAAACGGGACGGCGATCCCCGGACGGGTCGCCGTCCCGCACAAGGGACGAAGGTTGCTCCGAAGCGGTCAGGATTTGGGCCAGCTGGCCTCGTCCAGCAGGAACATGAGGTTCTTGTAGGGCACGCCGCCGTGCAGGGAGAGTCCGATCTCGCAGGTGCGCGAGGTGGAGTAGCCCACGGTGCAGCCCTCGATCTGGCTGCGCAGCCCCTTGAGGGCCGCCTCGTTGAGTTCGGGGTAGTTGAAGCCCCGGTCCCCGGCGAAGCCGCAGCAGAAGACCTCCTCCGGAACCACGACCTCGCGGGCGCAGCGCCGGGCCAGCTCCTCGGCGGCCGGAGCCAGGCCGAGCTTGCGCGCGCTGCATGTGACGTGCAGGGCCACCCGCTTGTTCACCGGGGTGTATTCGAGCTTGTCCGCCAGGAGGGTGACCGCGAACTCGATGGGATCGTAGAGCTTGAGCCCCTTGATGTGCTCCTTCATGCGGTAGAGGCAGGGGCTGGTTTCGCAGAGGATGGGGAATTCGCCGTTGTTGCTGGCGGAGCGCAGCGCGCATTCCAACTCGGCGAGCTTGGCGTCGGCCTGTTCGAGGAATCCCTTGGATTCCCAGGGCTGGCCGCAGCAGAGCTTCTTCAGCCCCTGCGGGAGCACGATTTCGTATCCGGCCTTGGCCAGGACGCTGCGGGTGTGTTCGCAGATGGTGCTCTTGTCCGTGTCGCGCTTTTCCGGGCCCATGTGCCGGGCGATGCAGCTGGGGAAGTAGACCACGCGCAGCCCGCCGCCGGGCCGGGAAGGTTCGCAGGCGCTGTTGCCCGCGCGCGGCATGGAGGTGTTCCAGCGCGGCATCCGCTTGCCGGAATACTTGTGCAGGCCGTTGCAGAGCCCGTCCATGATCCGGTCGCCGAGCAGGTCGTGCGCGGCTCCGGCGGACTTCAGGGCCGCGCGCACCGCTGTCGCGCTCAGGGCGAACTGTCCGGCCGCGGCCGAGGCCAGCCGGTTGCCGAACCCGCCGTGCTGCCAGGAGCGGTAGAGCTTGATGAACTTGCCCGTGTCGATGGTCACGGGACAGCGCAGGGCGCAGAGTCCGTCCGCGGCGCAGGTGGCGTCGCCGTCGTAGTCGTAGCGTTCCTTGAAGGCCTTGACGGCTTCCTCGGACGCGCCGCCCTGGCGCTGGCGGGAGATTTCGCGGAAGGCCACGATGCGCTGCCTGGGGGTCAGGGTCAGGGACTTGGACGGGCAGATGGGCTCGCAGAAGCCGCACTCGATGCAGCGGTCGATGAGGTCGTCGGCCTTGGGCAGCGGCTTGAGATCCTTGAGATGCGCCTGGGGGTCGTCGTTGAGGATCACGCCGGGATTGAGCAGCCCCTTGGGGTCGAACAGGTTCTTGACCTCCCGCATCAGCTCGAAGGCGGCGCGGCCCCATTCCAGCTCCACGAAGTGGGCCATGTTCCGGCCCGTGCCGTGCTCGGCCTTGAGCGAACCCTTGTACTTGTCCGCGACCATGTGGGTCACGTCCTCCATGAACGCCGCGTAGCGGTCGATCTCGGACTGGACGTTGAAATCCTGCGTGAAGACGAAATGCAGGTTTCCTTCCAGGGCGTGGCCGAAGATGATGGCCTTGTCGTAGCCGTGCTTGCGGAAGAGTTCCTGAAGTTCCAGGGTGGCGTCCGCCAGGTCCGCGATGGGGAAGGCCACGTCCTCGATGATGACCGTGGTTCCCGCGTCGCGCACGGCGCCCACGGCCGGGAAGAGTCCCTTGCGCACGTTCCAGAGCACGTTGTACTCGGCGGGCACGGGCGTGAAGCGGTGCGGCTCCAGCGGGGGGATGTCCTTGACCAGGTCCAGGGCGGCCTCGATCTTGGTTTGCAGCTCCGCGGCGGTTTCGGCGCGCACTTCCACGAGCAGGGCCGCGGCGTCCGGACCGAGCCCGGCCAGGCCTTCGGGCATGCCCGGCTTGGCCTCCACCGAGGCGATGGCCGCGCGGTCCATGATCTCGGCGGCGGCCACGGGCAGCCCGCGCAGGATGGTGGCGGCCCGGCAGGCGCTGCGGATGTCGGGAAAACGCATCAGGGCCGAGGCCTTGTGCGCGTGCTCCACCACGGTGCGGTAGACTACGCGGGAAATGAAGGCCAACGTGCCCTCGGAACCCACGAGCAGGTGCTGGAGGATTTCGAAGGGGTCTTCGAAATCCACGATGGCGTTGAGGCTGTAGCCCGTGGTGTTCTTGATCTTGAATTTGTGGCGGATGAGCCCGGCCAGTTCCTCGTCGGCCAGCACGCGCGCCCGCAGGTCCGCGAGCCCGTCGAGGATCTTTCCGTGGGATTTGGCGAAAGCCTCGCGGCTGGCCGCGTCCCCGGTGTCCAGGGGCGTGCCGTCGGCCAGCACGATGCGCAGCGAGTCGAGGGTCTTGTAGGAGTTTTCCGCCACGCCGCAGCACATGCCGGAGGCGTTGTTGGCCACGATGCCGCCGATCTTGCAGGTGTCGATGCTCGCGGGGTCCGGGCCGATCTTCTTGCCGTGCGGCGCGAGAATCCGGTTGGCGTGGCTGCCGATGATGCCCGGTTCCAGGGCGATCCTGGCCGCGTTGTCCAGGATTTCATATCGGTTCCAGCCGTCGCCCAGGCGCACGAGGATGGAATCGCTGATGGCCTGGCCGGAGAGGCTGGTTCCCGCGGCGCGGAAAGTCACGGGAACCTGGTGCCGGTTCACGATGCGCAGGATCTCCACCACTTCGGATTCGCGGTCCGTGTCCGCCACGATCTTCGGGATCAGGCGGTAGAAGCTCGCGTCCGTGCCGTAGGCGAGCGTGCGGAGCGGGTCCGTGTAGAGTCTGTCTTCAGGGATGACCCTGACCAATTCCTTGTAGATTTCATCATACGGCGCGGGCAGCATGAATTGCTCCTTGGTTATGGGAAACGGCGCACAGGCCGGAGAAGGACCAAACCTAGCACGGCGCGCGGTACGAGTACACCCGGCGGCCCGGAAAACAGGTTAAAATGTAACGCGCGCGGCGCAATGGTCCGTGCGCGATGGTTCGTGCGGATGTTCTCGGCGCAATGGTCTTGGCGCAATGGTCCAGGCGCGCGCAGCCCGGATGCGCAGCCCGTCCGGGACAGAACCCCGTCCGCGTGATATGGTCGCGCCAGAGCGCGGACGGTCCGGACAACAAAGGGCCGGGCGCGTTTTTTCGCAACACGTGAGCAAAGGAGTTCAGCAATGGGCAAGGCGGTCGTATTGCACGCCACAGGCGGGCCGGAAGCGCTCTCCTGGGAGGATTTCGAACCCGGAACCCCTGGTCCGGGCGAAGCGCTGGTGGCTCACGAGGCCGTGGGCGTGAATTTCATCGACATTTATCAGCGGACAGGGCTTTACCCCCTGCCGAAACTGCCTGCCGTGCTCGGCCTGGAAGGGGCGGGAGTTGTCGAGGCCGTGGGCGAGGGCGTGACCGAGGTCGCGGTGGGCGACCGGGTCGCCTATGCGGGCGGGCCTCCGGGCGCGTATGCCGAAAAACGGCTCATCCCGGCGCACCGCCTCGTGCCGCTGCCCGCTTTTCTCTCCTTTCACGACGCCGCCTCAGTCATGCTCCGGGGCATGACCGCGCGCTACCTGCTCAAGGGCTGCTACCCGGTCGGTCCGGAGAGCGTCATTCTCGTGCACGCGGCCTCCGGGGGCGTGGGCACGCTGCTGACGCAGTGGGCGCATTCCCTCGGCGCAACGGTCATCGGCACCGTGGGCAGCGAGGCAAAGGCCGTCCAGGCCAGGGAAAACGGCTGCGACCATGTCATCCTCTACCGCGAGGAGGACTTCGTGGCCGGAGTGCGGGAGTTCACGCGGGGCCGGGGCGTGGACGCGGTCTACGATTCCGTGGGACAGGCCACGTTCCTCAAGTCCCTGGACTGCCTGCGGCCCATGGGCATGATGGTTTCCTTCGGCCAGTCCTCCGGCAGCGTGGAGCCGTTCAGCCCGGGGCTGCTGGCCTCCAAGGGCTCCCTGTTCCTGACCCGGCCCAGCCTGATGGAATACACCCGCAAGCGCGAAGACCTGCTCGCGCACGCCGAGGATCTCTTCGGAGTGCTGGAACAGGGCGCGGTCAAGGCCAAGATCAATCAGGAATACCCCCTGCGCGAGGTGGGACTGGCCCACTCGGATCTGGAATCCCGCCGCACCAGCGGCTGCACCGTATTGCAGGTCTAGGCGAAGCCATTGTTTCACACCATTCTCGCCCTCGTGGTCACGGCTTTGCACGGCTATCTGTTCTGGCGGCTGTCCTCGATTCCGGTTGTCCGGCGGCACGTGCCGCGAGCGGTTCTGTTCGCACTGGCAGCGGCGCTCTGGGGCTGCTTCTTCCTGGACCGTCTTCTCGCTCCGGAAGCGGCGAGCGCCCTGGGCGTGTTTCTGGAACTCTGGAGCATGTCCTGGATGGCCATGCTTTTTCTCATGTTCGTGGCGGTCTTTGCCGTGGATGCGGCGACCTGCTTCGGGCTGCTTCTGCGGCGGCGGGCTCCGACCCTGCGCGGCGCGGCGTTCCTGGTCGGGATCGCCTTTTCCTGCCTGGCCCTGATCCAGGGACTCCGGCCGCCCGAGGTCGAGGAATACGACGTGAACCTGCCGGGGCTGCCCGCGGAACTGGACGGCACCGTGCTGGTCGCGCTTTCGGACCTGCACCTGGGTACGCTGCTGGGCCGGGAATGGCTGGATGCGCGCGTCCGGCAGGTCGAGGCCCTGCGCCCCGACCTGGTGGTGCTCACGGGAGACGTCTTCGAGGGGCACGGCGTTCCCGGAGAAGATCTGATCGCGGGGCTGCGCGGGCTTTCCGCGCCGCTCGGCGTCTGGGGGGTGCTGGGAAACCACGACCTGCACATGCCCGGCATGGACATCGGACCGGTCTTTGCCCGGTCCGGGGTGCGCCTTTTGCGCAACTCCCGCGTGCAGCTCGCGCCCGGATTGGTCCTGGCCGGGGTGGACAATCTCTCTTCGCGCGGGGACCAGCGCAACATTCCGGCATATTTTTCCAGGACGCTGGACGGCCGTCCCCAAGGAGCCGCCATTCTGCTTTCGCACGCGCCCGTGGGCGCGAAACTGGCAGAGGCCAAGGGCATCGGGCTGATGCTCGCCGGACACACCCACGGCGGACAGATCTGGCCCTTCGGCTATCTCGTGAAACGGCAATTCCGCTATTTCACGGGCGCCTATCGCCTCGGTCCCATGACCCTGATCGTCTCGCGCGGGACCGGAACCTGGGGGCCGCGCATGCGGCTCTGGCTGCCGGGCGAGATTCAGCGCATCGCCCTGCACCCCGGATGAGGGGGCGAATTCGCGGCAGCGGGTCACGCCGATTCGTATCCATGCTTATGCAAATCATAATCATCTAGTAATACGAATTAAAAATAGGAAATTGATAGAATTTTGTCAGCTCTTTTGAGACTCAAAAAGCGGCTTTTGGGCAGAAATTGGGACGAAGGCGGCGCAGGATTCAACCCTCCTGGGAGTCGATGCGTTGAAATGGGGGGAGAGGAAACCAACCGGTTTTGCTGGGAGGTACATCTGAAGGCTTTGTCGGTACGCCAGCCATGGGCGCAGCTCATCGCTCAAGGTGATAAAACTATCGAGGTGCGCAATCGACCGTGGTCCTACAGGGACCAGCTGGTGATCTGCGCGACGGCTCGGCCGATTGAACTCGACGACGACGGGGAGCCGCTGCCCGTGGGGTGTGCCGTCGCCATAGTGGATATGGTTGACTGCCGACCACTGCGGCCAGACGATGCTTTCCCGGCTTGCATGGATGGAGATTGTGGCGATTTCACGAGTGACGAGTGCGCAGGCAAATGGGCATGGGTGCTTTCCGGCTCCCGCATGGTGGAAAATGTTCCGGTCAAGGGGCAATTGCAGCCGTGGGATTGGAAAGGAAAACCGCTTTAGTCCTCGCGGTCGAAACAGGGAAGAGGGCCAAGGGCGCAAAAAAAGGCGGCTAGATTCTGGATCTAACCGCCTGATTTCTCGTGGCGTCCCCAAGGGGATTTGAACCCCTGTTAACGGCGTGAGAGGCCGTCGTCCTAGGCCACTAGACGATGGGGACACAGCTTAACTGGTGGGCCGTATTGGGCTCGAACCAATGACTCTCTGCTTAAAAGGCAGATACTCTACCATCTGAGTTAACGGCCCACTTTGGAACGGCCCCGTTAAGGGAACGCTTTGATATACGTTTGCCCTTGTGCGTGTCAAGCACGAACTTCAGAAAAATAATCAGCAAACGACGAATCTCTAATACTTTAGTATGATTGACGAAAAAAGATAATGCTTGAAATAGGGCATTGCTTGGTGTATAGAACAAATCCCATTTACCCCCAAAAAACCCTCCTGAGTCGAAAGGGAGATATGAGAATGACCCGAAAAGACCGCACCGAAGGCATCTACTCCAGGCGCGAAGTCCTGGACGAATCCGAAAGGCGGCAATACTACCAGCTGCAGCTTAAGGAGCTTCTGAGCTACGCCTACCGGTATTCGGAGGACGTGAAGAAGCGTTTCGACAGGGCACAGTTCAACGTCGAGAAGTTCAAGACCCTGTCCGACCTCAAGCATATCCCCATCATCAAAAAGAAAGAGCTGATCTTTTTGCAGTCCATGGGACCGCGCCTGGGCGGACTGCTGACCAAGGATCTCGGCGAGCTTCGCCGCGTGTTTCTCTCCCCCGGACCGATCTTCGACCCCGAAGACCGCACCGAGGACTACTGGGGCTGGACCGAGGGCTTTTATGCCGCCGGCTTCCGCTCCGGCGACGTGACCCAGATCACGTTCAACTACCATCTCGCCCCGGCGGGCCTGATGTTCGAGGAGCCGCTCAAGGCGCTTTCCTGCGCCGTGATTCCGGCCGGCCCCTCCAGCACCGCCAGCCAGATCGAGATCATGCAGAAGCTGCGCGTCACCGGATACGTGGGCACGCCCAGCTTTCTCATGCACCTGGCCCAGAAGGCCGAGGAGATGGGACTTTCCCTGCGCAAGGATCTCTTCATGGAAGTGGCCTTCGTCACGGGCGAGAAATTCTCCGAGAAGATGCGCACCACCCTGGAGAAGAAGTTCGACTGCATCATGCGCCAGGGCTACGGCACAGCGGACGTGGGCTGCATCGGCTACGAGTGCTTCCACAAGTCCGGCCTGCACCTGAGCAACCGCGCCTTCGTGGAAATCTGCCATCCGGACACGGGCATCCCGCTCAAGGACGGCGAAGTGGGCGAGATCGTGGTCACGGCCTTCAACAAGACCTACCCGCTCATCCGCCTGGCCACGGGCGACCTCGGCTACCTGGACCGCAGCTCCTGCCAGTGCGGGCGCACCAGCCCCCGCCTCGGCGGCATCGTCGGCCGGGTGGACACCACGGCCCGCATCAAGGGCATGTTCGTCTACCCGCACCAGGTCGAGCAGGTCATGGCCCAGTTCGACGAGATCAAGCGCTGGCAGATCGAGGTCACCAACCCCGGCGGCGTGGACGAGATGGTCCTGAACATCGAGTCCGGCTCCTTCAAGCGCGAGGACGAGCTGCTGCATACCTTCCGCGAGAAGATCAAGCTGCGCCCCGTGCTCAAGGTGCTTGCGCCGGGAACGCTGCCGCCGCAGATCCGTCCCATCGAGGACAAGCGCACCTGGGATTAGTCCCGGCTGCGAACGGCATCTCCGACCCCCTGAAAGGCCTTCTTTCAGGGGGTTTTCGTTTGCATTGCCCTGTGCTGCCGCGTTGTGGGAAAACAAGCGCACGGAGCCGCGACGACTGCCCGCGCAGGGCGGCCGCGAAACCTGAGGAGGGCATGGAATGAAGTTGCCGCATGGACTGAAGACGCCGCAGGGGCGCGCATACATCGGCGTGGACGGCTGCCGGGGAGGATGGCTGGCCGCGGCGATCGGTCCGGACGGCCTTCGGTTCGAGCTGCACCGGACCGTTGCCGGGCTGTTCGGAGCGCACCGGGACACGACCATGCTCGTGGACATGCCCATGGGCCTGCCCCATGCCGGGGAGCCCGTTCGGCGCTGCGACGCCGAGGCGCGCAGGCTGCTCGGGCCCCGCCGTGCCAGCGTGTTTTCCCCGCCCTGCCGCGAGGCGCTCGCCGCAGGGGACCATGCCGAGGCCTGCGCCGTGAACCGTGCCGTCACGGGGCGCGGCCTGTCCATCCAGGCCTGGAACATCGCCCGGCGCATCCGGGAGCTGGACGAGCTGCTGCGGGCCGAGCCGGGAGCTTCCGGGCGGCTGCTGGAGTGCCATCCGGAGCTGTGTTTCGCCGCGCTCCTGGGAGCCCCCGCGACCCACCCCAAAAAAACCCGCGCCGGACGCGAGCAGCGGCTGAAAACCCTCCTTGGCTTGTGCCCGGAGGCCAAAGACCGTATCGTGCAGGGGTTGAAAAACTACGCCGGTCTCTGCGCGCACGACGATTTTCTGGATGCGCTGGTCCTGGCTGTCTGCCTCGCCCTGGCCGAACCGCCGGGAGACGCGAGGCCGAACAGGGGGCCGAGGAGCGGGCTGGCCCGGCTGGGCCTGGACCCGCTGAGCGGGAACGCGCCTTGTGACGCGGCGGGGCTGCCCATGGTCATTCACGTTCCGCCGGGCATGGGCGGGGCGCCCCAGCCCCGCGATCCGTCACCGGAGGCCGGGCCGTCAGGGAGATGATGGATGATGAAAACGAAGCGAATCTTGCTGTTGGCCGTGTTATTGCTTTCCGCGTGCGCCGCGCAGCGCACCGCGCCGCAGAGCCCCATGGGCATGGACTTCCTCCCGCAGAGCGGCGAATTCATCACCGTGGACGGTTCCAAGGCCGCGCCGGGAGAGGTGCTCGCCCTGGCCAAGTCCGCGGACTATCTGCTCCTGGGCGAGGGGCACCGCAATGCCTGCGACCATTCGGTGCAGCAGCTTCTCGTGCGGGAACTGGCCGAGGGCGGGCGGCCGCCCGCCGTGGGGCTGGAAATGGTCGGCACGGATCTTCAGCCCGTGCTGGACCGGTTCAACTCCGGCGAGCTGCCGCCCTCGGAAATGGGAAAGGCGCTGGATTGGCAGGAGAACTGGGGCTACCCGTTTTCGCTCTTCGAGCCGCTGTTTGAAATCGCCCGGCGCTACGCCCTGCCCGTGGGGGCGTTGAACGCGCCCCGCGCCCTGGTCAAGGCCGTGAGCGAAAAGGGGCTGGACGCGCTCAGCCCCGCCGACCGCGAGCGGCTGCCCCGGGTCATCGTCCCCCCCATCCCCGAACAGCGGGACGAGCTGAAGAGCGTCTATGAGGAACATGCCCGCCAGGGCCGGAGTTCCGGAGATCTCGACCGCTTCCTCCTGGTGCAGTCTCTCTGGGACACCTCCATGGCCGAAAACGCTTTCGGCCTGCGCAAGAGCACCGGGCGTCCGGTCGTGATCATGGCCGGAGCCGGACATGTGGAGCGGGGCTGGGGAATCGCCTCCCGCCTGCGCACCCTGGACCCGCAGGCCCGCATCGTGCTCCTGCTGCCCCTGCGCGACAGCGCGGACTTCGACCGCCGCGACGGAGACGGATTCTTCTACTGCCCGGAAACGTACCGCAGCCGCATGGGCATGACCCTGGAAGCGCGCGAGGGCCGCATCGTGGTCCGCGCGGTGGAGCGGGGCAGCCGAGCCGACACGGCGGGCATCCGGCCCGGCGACGTGCTCGAAGTCGCGCAGGGCCTTGCCGTGAAGTCGCTGCTCGACCTGCACTTCGCGGGCAAGCGGGCCCACGACCGGGACGAGTCTCTCGTATTCACCCTCTCCCGGCGCGGGGAGCCTGTTGTTGTCGATCTCGGAAAACTCGGAAAATCTGGTACGTCCGGAGAGGAAAAGCAATAAATGAAAGCTGGATATTTCATCTCCTTGCTCGTTTGCGGTTTGTTGTTGTTCAGCGCTGGCGGCTGCGGGGAGCAGCGCGACCTGGCCGCGCTCTTTCCCGAAAACATCGCCGGAGCGGAGCGCACGGAATTCCTGCTCGGAGAGGATGCGCTCCGCGCCGTGGACAAGCTGCACGGCAAGAGCATCCAGGCGCGCGACGCGGCGGTTGCCGTGTACGGCGCGGGCCACCCCCCGGCGGCCCAGGTCTGGGTGTCCACCGCGTCCAACGGCGCGGCCGCCCGCGAGCAGCTGGCGGTGATGGTCAACCGGATGCTCACCGGCAAGGCCACGCCCTTTGGGAAGCCTGCGGAGGAACGCCGGGCCGGGGTCGATCTCTACCGGACCGAGGGCCTGGGGATGGTGCATCTGATCTGGAGCCGCGACGAGCTGGTCTGGTGGCTGGCCGTGCTGCCGGGGCAGGAGGAAGCTTACCTGAAGGTCTTCCTGGAGCCGGGGGAAAAGTGATGCGCGAAGCAGGGGGAAGCGAGGTGCGGGAACTGCTGGAGCGCGCCGCGGCGGAGCACCGGCTCGACCGTCTGGACCAGGCGCGGCTGCTTTGCCGCAAGGCCCTGGAGCTGGAACCCGACCAGCCGGACGCGCTGCGCCTGCTCGGAGCGGTGGCGCTCCAGTCCGGACGCCATCGCCGCGCCGAAACCCTGCTGCGCCGCGCCGTGGAGCTGCTTCCGGAGAACGCCCAGGTCCGTCTGCACCTGGGCATGGCCCTGGAGGGCTGCGGCAGGCTCGGCGAAGCCGTGGAAGCCTACAAGGCCTGCATGGCCCTGGACCCGGACGCGGCCGAACCGTATGCCCGCTTCGGCAACCTGCTCAAGGACAACGGCCAGCTGCGCGAAGCCCTGGCCTGCTATGCCGGGGCGCTTCGCCGCGACCCGGACCACTTCGCGTCCCTGGTGAACATGGGCGGCGTGCTGCTGGAGTTGGGCCGGGGGCGCGACGCGGTGGATATTTCACGCCGGGCTGCGGAGCTGCGGCCCCTGGCCGTGCGCGCGCATCTGCATCTGGGCGCGGCCCTGCACGACGCTTGGCGCACCACCGAGGCCGAATCGGCCTATCTGGCCGCGCTGGAGCTGGAGCCGGGCCATAGCGGGGCCATGAACAACCTGGGCGTGCTCAAGCGGGACCAGGGCCGCATCCGGGACGCGGTATCCTGGTTTCGCAAGGCCTGGAAAGCCGACCCGGACTTCGCTGCGGCGCGCAGCAATTACCTGCTGACCCGGCATTACCTTGCGGACGAGCAACGCGAAACGTTTCTGGAAGAGGCGCTCGCCTTCGGACACGACCTGGCCGATCCCCTGACTTCGCGTGCCAGGAGCCACGACAACGACCCGGACCCGGACCGTCCCCTGCGCGTCGGCTATCTTTCCGGCGATCTGCGCCGTCATGCCGTGAGCAGTTTTCTCGTTCCTCTTTTGGCCGAGCATAATCCTGAAAATGTTGAGTTTTACTGTTACGCGAACAATCCGTATTCAGATGGTACTACAGATCATTTACGGTCAATTTGCAGTCTCTGGCGTAATATCCGTACAACCGGAGATATTGAAGCATCCGAAATAATGCGAGAAGACAAGATAGACATTCTCGTGGACCTCAGCGGGCATTCCTCGCACAACCGACTCCTGACCACGGCCAGAAAGCCCGCTCCGGTGCAGGCGCTCTGGCTCGGATATTTCGACACCACGGGAATGCGGGCGGTTGACTGGATCATCGCGGATCGGCACGTTTGCCCCGAGGAACAGGGAAAATTCTATTCGGAAGGGGTCTGGCGGCTGCCGGTGAGCTTCTGGTGCTATGGTCCGCCGGACGTTGAAGTGGAGCCTGTGGAAACTCCCTTCTTCGAGAGAAAAAGCATTACGTTCGGGTGCTTTAACAATACCGCAAAAATCAACAATACGGTTGTGGATGCCTGGGCCGCGATCCTTCGCCAAGTACCGGAATCGGAGCTTCTGCTCCAGTCCGGCTCCTTTGCCGACAAGGACGTGCGCGCCCGCTATCAGAGCATGTTCTCGGACCGTGGCGTGGGGGATCGCGTGGCGTTTCGGCCACATATGGAGCTTCGCGGCTATCTGGCCTCGTATCAGGAGGTGGATCTGGCCTTGGACCCCTTCCCGTACGGCGGCGGCGCCACCACGGCGGACGCCCTCTGGATGGGCGTGCCCGTGGTCAGCCTGCGCGGCGGGCGCTTTTCCGGCCGCCTGTCCACCTCCCTCCTGGAGGCGGCGGGCCTCGGAGAGCTTGCAACTCGGACCCTGGACGACTATATCGCGTGTGCCGTGGGTCTTGCGCGCGAGCCCGAGCGCCTCGCCCTGCTGCGCAGCGATCTGCGCGGACGTCTGCTGGCCTCTCCGCTCTGCGACGCGAAACGCTTTGCCCGCGACATGGAAGCGGCCTACCGGGGCATGTGGTCCCGTTGGTGCGGAACATCCCGCCGTCATTAGGAATCCAAGATGCCTGAACTCCCCGAAGTGGAAACCATCGCTCGCGGGCTGCGCGAAACCCTGCCGGGGCTCGTCTTTGCCGATGTCGCGGTCTACGATCTGCGGGCCGTGCCCGGCCACGAGCCGGAGGAGTTCGTGCGCCGCACGCGGGGCCGCACCGTGGCGAGCGTCCGTCGCCGGGGCAAGCTGCTGCTCCTCGACCTGGAGTTCGACGCCGCGCCGCAGTCCGTGCTCACGGTGCACCTGCGCATGACGGGCCGGGTCGTGCACGGACCGGACCGCGCGCCGGAATCCCACGAGCGCATCCGTTTCTCCATGAACGACGGCAGCGTATTGACCTTTTCGGACGTGCGGCGTTTCGGCGGTTGCCGGGTTTTCACCCCGGCGGAGCTGGAGCGATGGACCTTCTGGAACGTCCTGGGGCCGGAACCCCTGGAGATCGGCGAGTCCGAATTCGTCGCATTGTTCCGGGGCCGCAGGGCGAAGATCAAGGGATTGCTCCTGGACCAGCGCGTCATCGCCGGCGTGGGCAACATCTATGCGGACGAGAGCCTGTTTCGCGCGGGAATCCGCCCGGATGCCGTGGCTTCCGGGCTTTCGGCGGCCCGGCTGAAGCGTCTGCGCAAGGTGCTCTGCGAAGTGCTGCGGCAGGCCATTGCGGAAAACGGCAGTTCCATCAGTGACTATAGAAATGCGCGGGGAGACGCTGGCGCGTTTCAGAATTCATTTCAGGTCTATGGGAAAGCCGGAGAACCCTGCGGGCGCTGCGGGCGCACCCTCTGCGGCTGCCGGGTGGCCGGACGTTCGTCCACATATTGCGACAATTGCCAAACAACCTGAAATGCTTGGTTATAGTCGTTATTGCGAACGTATGGGCACTCGAAAGATAAACAGTGTTCAATTTCAATATGTAGAAAGTCTCTAGTCATTTTCTAGAGAATCGAGCAATAATGAATACGACAGGTTGCAAGGCAGCCCCGGAATCGGGCGGAAAGGCCTCCAAAGAGGCGGGAAGCGGGGGCGGGCTGGCCAGGAACACCATGGTGGTGGCCGCTGCCACGTTGATATCGCGCGGGCTTGGATTCGTGCGCGACGTGATCGTGGCCTTCGCCCTGGGCGCGGGAGCCTCGGCGGACGCCTTTTTCGTGGCCTTCCGCATCCCCAACCTGATGCGCCGCCTTTTCGGCGAGGGCTCGCTGACCATGGCCTTCATCCCGGTCTACGCCCGCGTGCGCGAGGAGCAGGGCGAGGCCGCGGCAAGGGAGATGGCCCGCTCCGCCATGATCTGGCTCTGCCTGATCCTCGGAGCGCTCACGCTGCTGGTGGAGGTGTTCGCCGGGCCTCTGACCTTTCTCATCGCGCCCGGATTCGCGGACAATCCCGAACTCTTCGCGCTGACCGCGAAGCTCCTGCGGATCTGCTTTCCCTATGTGCTCATGATCTGCGGCGTGGCGCTGTGCATGGGCATCCTCAACGCCCACGACCACTTCATGGCCCCGGCCTTGTCGCCCGTGATGCTCAACATCGCGCTCATCGCGGCGGCCCTGGCCGGGTATTACTCCGGGGGCGACGTGGCCCTGTGCATGGCCGTTGGCGTGCTCGCGGGCGGTCTGCTCCAATGGTGGCTCCAGCAGCCCTACCTGCGCGCCCAGGGCTTCACGTGGCGGGGGGCCTGGTCCTGGCGGGACGCGGGCGTGCGGCGCATGGCCCTGCTCATGCTGCCGACGGTCTTCGGCGCGGCGGTCTATCAGGTCAACATCCTGCTCGGCACCCTGCTGGCCTCGTATCTGCCCGAAGGCAGCGTCTCCTATCTCTACTACGCGGACCGGCTCGTGCAGTTCCCCCTGGGCGTTTTCGGCATCGCCGTGAGCACGGCGGCCCTGCCCAGCCTCTCGGTGCTGGCGGCCAAGGGACGCATGCCGGAATTCAACCGGACCCTGCGCACGGCAGTGGGCCTGACCATGTTCATTTCCCTTCCGGCCACCGCCGGATTGCTGGCCCTGTCCGAGCCGGTGATGCGCCTGCTCTTCCTGCGCGGCGCGTTCACCGCCGAGGCGGTGCAGGCCTCGGCCTCGGCCCTGGTGGCCTATTCCGCGGGCCTGCCGTTCATCGCGGCCCTGCGTCCTCTGGTGGCGGCGTATTACTCCCTGGAAAACACGCGCACCCCCGTGATTGTGGCCGTGGTCAGCCTGGTGGTCAACGTGGGCCTCGGCGCGTATTTGATGCAGTATTTCGCGCATGTGGGTCTGGCGGTGGCCGTGAGCGTTTCCGCGGCGGTCAACTTCGGGCTGCTGCTGACCTTTCTGCGCAAGAGGCTCGACCGCGCGCCTCTGCCCCTGGCCAGCTTCGCCAAGTGCCTCGGCCTTTCCGCCGTGGTCTACGCCGGAGCCTGGGCCAGCGCCCTGGGGCCGTCCCTGCTCTGGTTCGGGCTGATTCCGGTCTGGATCGTCTTCTACGTCGCCGGGGCCGTGGCCTTGCGCGTGCCCGAGGCGGACCTCTTCCTGGGGGCGCTGCGCAGGCGCGTGCGCCGCAACAGGCCGGAAGGCGCTGAACCCGCAAAGGAACAGCCCGGCAGCGCCAACGCGGAAGGCGGCGGCAAGGGGGAAGACCGGGGATGAGCGCGGAGGAGGAGCGCCATGAAGGATTTTGAGGTCGCGCTGGCCCGGCAGCGGTTTCCGCGCGGACTGCGGCAGCCGGAGGGGGGCTATCGCTTTTCCGGGGATTCCCTGCTCCTGGCCAGCTTCGCGCGCTCCTTCGCCTCGGGCCCGGGGCTGGACCTGGGCACGGGCTGCGGCGTGGTGGGGCTGGCCTATCTTCTGCGCCACCCGGACGCGGACCTGCACGTGACCGGGGTGGACCGCGAGCCGGAAATGACCCGCGCCGCGCGGGAAAACGCCAGGCTCCTCGGCTATGAGGATCGCTTCGCGGTCAAGCTCTCCGACGTCGCGGACTATGATTTCCAGGGCAACCACTTCGAGTTCGCCCTCTGCAACCCGCCGTTCCGGCCCCGACACAGGGGCCGCGTCAGCCCCAACTCGGCGCGCGCCTCGGCCCGCTTCGAAGGCTCGGACGGGCTGGAGCCCTTTGCGGCTGCGGCGCGCGTCAGCCTCAAGGACAAGGCCCCGCTCTACCTCGTGCACATCCCGGAGCGCCTGCCGGAAATCGTCGAGGTGCTGCGGAGCAACGGCCTGGAGCCGAAGCGGATGCGCTTCGTGCACGGGCACGCCGAGGCCGAGGCGCGGGTGGTGCTGCTGGAGGCGCGCAAGAACGGCAAGCCCGGCATGAGCGTGGAGCCGCCCCTGGTGCTCTACGAGGGCCGGAGCGCCCGCTCCGGGGTGACCGCGAGCGCCCTTGCGTTTTGCCCGTATTTGCAGTGCAATGCCCGCGGGGACGAGGCAAAGGGAGGAAGCGGACATGGAGCGTGAGCAATTGCTGCGACGGCTGGCCCCGTGCGGATTGAACTGCGGAGCCTGCGTCGCGTTTTCGGATGGCCCGGTCCGGGCGCACGCCCAGGCCCTGCGCGGCCTGCTCGGCCCGAATTTCGCGAGCTATGCCGAGCGGTTCGCGGGCATGAATCCCGTGTTCGAAGGCTACGGGCAATTCGAGGCGCTGCTGGACTGGCTGGCTTCCGGTTCCTGCGAAGGCTGCCGGGGCGAGGGCTGCCTGTTCACGGCCTGCAAGGTCGGCCTTTGCGTGCGGGAACAGGGAGTGGACTTTTGCTTCCAGTGCGCGGAATTCCCCTGCGGGCGGCACGGCATGCCCGAAATGCTCGCAGCGCGCTGGAAGGCGAACAACGAGCGCATGAAGTCCGTTGGAGTCGAGGCCTACCACGAAGCCGTCAAGGACAAACCCAGGTATCCGTAGGGCGCGGCTGCGGCCACGGCCACAACGAAACCGCCACGACGATAAAACGTTATGATACAACGCATCATCCTCGACGACTTCCTGGCCCACAAGCACACGGAACTGGCCCTCGGACCCGGGGTGACCGTGCTGACCGGCCCCAACAACAGCGGCAAGTCCGCAATGGTCGAGGCCCTGCGCTGCGTGGCCACCAATCCGCCCCCCCGCCACGTCATCCGGCACGGCGCGACCCTGGCGCGGGTGGAGGTCGTGCTGGAAGACGGAACCTCCGTGGCCTGGTGCCGCAAGAAGAACACGGCCTGGTACGAGCTGAAGCCGCCGGGAGCCGAAGAACCCGAATATTTCCGCAAGCTCGGCCGGGGCATGGTTCCCGATGAAATCCGCGAGGCCCTGCGGCTCGATCTCGTGGACCTGGAAAGCGGCGTGTCCGTGGACGTGCACGTGGGCGACCAGAAAAAGCCGATATTTCTTTTGGATATGGACGGTGCGGACGCGCGCATGGCCGAGTTTTTTGCCGCGTCCAGCGAGAGCGCGCATCTCATGGCCATGCAGAAAAGCCTGCAAAGCCGCAACCGCGAGGCCAAGACCCGCGAGCGCACGCTCCGGGTCCGTCTGGAGCAGCTCGCCCAGGGTCTGGATCGGCTCGCGCCCCTGCCGGAAATCACTCGGCGCGGAATGCTCGCCAGGGAAAGCGGCAAGGCCGCGCAGGCCCTGGAAAAGGCGCTGCCCGAGCTGGAGCGCGCCCTGTCGCGGGGACGGTCGTTGCGCACCGGGCTGCGCGCGGCTGCCAGGCGCAGCGCCGCCACAAAGCCGCTCGCGGCTCCCCCGCAGCCCTGGGACGCGCCCGGACTGGAACGCCGCATCGTGGAGATGGCGCGTCTGCGCGTTCGGCAGGATCGCAGCCGCGCGCTTGCTCAGGCGCTCGCGACCTTGACCGCAACCCCGTCCCCGGCATCCACAACCGAGCTCAAGCAGCTTGTGGACAGCATCAACATGCTGAATAAATTAATGAAAGCTACAAATGGGAAGGCTGCGTCCCTGACCGGACTGCAAGCGCCGCCGGAACTCTTCAACCAGGATCCCCTGTCCGGGCTTCTGGGCGAATTGGCTCTGGCCGGGCAACGGCTCGAGGCGGGCGTCAAGGTCGCCGGGGCGCGCGCCGAGCGGCTGGCCGCCGTGCGCGAGGACATTCGGCGGAAGCTGGACAGCATCGGCTCCTGCCCGCTCTGCGGCGGCAGGCTCGACGCCGAGGCCTTCACCGGGGGCGGCGCGTCGGAAGGCTGCGCCGGGGCCTGCGCCGGAAGCGGGGAGGAATCCCAGCCATGAGCGCGACGAACGTCCCGGAGCACGGCCTCGGCTGCGCCGCGCCCGTTGTTCACGATTTGCCGGAGGTCCGGGGCGAGGGCCTGTTCTTCGTGGGCGACCCGCACGTGGCGGACGCGCCTCCCGGACACCGGCTGCCCGGCTACCGGGAGCAGATCCTCGACAAGCTGGAGAGATGCCTCCAGGAGGCCGCCGGACGGTCCCTGGTGCCCGTTTTCCTGGGCGACCTGTTCCACTGGCCGCGCGACAACTCCAATGCGCTCCTGGTGGCCCTGATGGAGCTTTTCCGGCCCCATCGGCCTTTCGTGCTCGTGGGCAACCACGACAAGCACCTGGCCCGCTGGACCCGCGACGTGTCCCTGGCCGTGCTGCACGAGGCCGGGGTCGTCCGGCTCATGGGCGAGCCGGGTCCGCAGTTCGTGCTCAAGACCCCGGCGGGCCGCGTGCTCGTGGGCGCGACCCCGGACGGCGGGCGGCTGCCCACGGGGTTCATGCCTGCCGAGGGCGACCCGGAGACCGTGCTCTGGTGCGCGCACCACAACATCAGCTTTCCCGATTTTCTGGACCGGGCCGGGCGCATCAAGGAGCTGCCCGGCATCGACTGGCTGATCAACGGGCACATCCACAGGCCGCAGCCCCAGGTGCGCGCGGGCCGGACTCTCTGGGCCAATCCCGGCAACATCACCCGGCTGACGTTTTCGCGCCGCTCCCTGAAGCGGGAACCCGCCGCCGCCATCTGGACGCCGGGCTGCGCGGAGCTGGAACGCTGGGTCGTGCCGCATCTGGATTTCTACGAGGTTTTTCCGCGCCAGGAGTTCCCGCCGGAGGAACAGGAGAGCGAAGGCGAATCGCGTTTTCTGGCCGGACTGGAGCGCCTTGCCTGGCGGCGCAGCCGGGAGGGCACTGGTCTGAGGGATTTCCTGAGCGCCAACCTGAACCCGGAGCGGCCCGAAACAGGATTGATCTGGGAATTGTACGAGGAGGTCGTCAAGAATGAGCGTGAATAACCGCAACGGCTCCGCTCCCGGAACCGGCGGAAACGCGGACGCCCGGCTCCAGCAGGAGCTGGCCGAGCTGAAGCGCGAGTACGAGCGGCTGCGCGACGAGAAGATCCGTGCGGACAGGGACGTGGAAACCCTGACCCGGCAATTGGAAGAGCTCAAGCTCCAGGCCGAGGCCGAGTACGGCACCTCGGACCCGGAGCGGCTGCTCGCCCTGCTGGAGCAAAAGCGCGAGGAAAACGCGCGCCTCGTGGCGGACTACCGCGAACACCTTCGGGCCATCCGGGCGGACCTGGAAGCCGTGGAAAGCGCCGAGCGCAACGCGGGCGACGAAGGAACATTCTAGGCTATGGATTTCAGCGAGCTGGACGAATTGGCGGAACGGGCCGCGCGTCTTTCCGGATTGGCCCAGGCCCGCCACGAGGAATTCGTGCGCGCCCGGCGCGAGCTGTGCGGGGTGGAGTCGTTTCTGGCCCTGGCGCCCCAGGCGGCAAAAACCCTGGAGGAGCTTTCCTCCGCGCTCTTCGGCGAGGTGCTCGACGAGATCGAGGCCAACCTGACCCACGCCATCCGCGAGGTGCTCGGCCAGGACCGCACCGTGACCAGCGAGCGCAGCACCAAGAACAACAAGCTCCAGGTCCATTTTTCCATCTACAGCGGGGGCGACGAGGAGCGGCAGGAGGACATCCTCTCCGGCCAGGGCGGGTCCGTGGCCAACATCCTTTCCGTGGGCCTGCGGCTCATCGCGCTTTCCCAGCTCGATCCCCGGCGGCATCGCCCCTTCCTGGTCCTCGACGAGCAGGATTGCTGGCTCAAGCCCGAACTGGTTCCCCGGTTCATGAAGCTCATCGCCCAGATCGCCCGCCGGCTGGAACTTCAGCTGCTGGTCATTTCCCACCATCCCGTGGACGCCTTTGCCTCGGCCGCGGACCGCGTCTGCCAGCTTTCGCCGGACGCGGAAACCGGGCCGCGCCTGAGCGTGACCCGGATCCGGGGCGTCGAAGACGCGGACGGCCGCGCCGAGCCGGATGCGCCGGACGGGGAATGACGGAGGGCGGGCGCGTGCCCACGGTCAGCCCAGGCAGCGGTCCTGGAAGGTGTAGCTGGTCCCGTCCTTGGCGAGCAGGCCGAGTTCCAGGAGCCGGTTCAGGTCGCGCCGCGCCGTGTGCTCGCTGACTTTGTCGTAGAGCAGCTTGTAGGGCGTCTTCAGGAACAGATCCTTGAGCTGGAAGGGCAGGGGGCTTCCGCCCTTGTGCAGCCCGGTCGATTCCGCGCCCAGTCCGGTCTTCCATTCCGCATCCGGAACCGTTTCCCGGTCCAGGAGCAGCACCAGCAGGTCGTGGCTGCGCCTGTTGATTTCCCTCGCCTCCAGAAGCAGCCGGAAACGTTCGGTCAGGGCCAGGCGCCGGAGCGGCGCGGTCAGCCGTTCCCGCAGCACCTCCAGGCTTTCCAGCAGCCCTTCGAGCATGAAGACCAGAAACGAGGTCAGGTCGGCGTTGTCCGCCGGGGAGTCGTCTAGGGGGAAGAAGCGCAGATACTCGTCCGTGTGGCGGCGGTAGTACATGGGCAGCATCATGCAGGCGAAGCGGAAGCCGCCCACGGCCAGGATGGAGCTTTCGAAGAAGCGGGCCACCCGTCCGTTGCCCTCGTTGAAGGGGCGCAGCCGGAAGAGATGGTAGTGGAAAAGCCCCGCCCGGACGGCCTGTTCCAGGTCGTAGAGATCCTGCGCGTTGGTGCGGGTGATCAGGTCCAGAACCCTGTTCTGCACCTCCTTGGCGTATTCGCCCATGCCGCCGGACACGGTGCCCTGGACCATGACCGCATGGACCTTGCGCATGAAGCCCTCGGAAACGCCGAACACGCCGGATTCGACGCGCCGTTTGGGCAGGGGCGCGTAGGCCAGTCCCAGGTTGGTTATTTCGCGGCGGGCGCGGGCCACCGTGGGGCCGGCGGGCACGTCCGCCTGGGCGTAGTCCAGGGCCAGCAGCTCGCGGACTTCGTCGAGGCGCATGGGGTTTCCCGCGATGGCGGCGGTGGCGTGGATGGACAGCTCCACGAGTTCCTGTTCCAGCTGGTCAGCCAGGGCCGGGAGCATCGGAAGCTTGTTCAGGGCGTCGTTCAGTCCGCGTGCGCGTCCGGCCAGGGGCAGGACGCGGGACGGATCGAAATGCATGGAAAAAGTGTTGTCGATCGTCATTTTGCACCACCTACCATGCTGAAATTATGAGTTTATACTAATAGGCATGGTATGTGTTGCAAAAGAACATGTCAACCCCCGGCCCCGGACGGACCCGGCATGGGCTTATGCGCATGGTACCATTGCAGAAAAGGTTCCGCGTTTCCCTTGAAATCGATGCCGGTGAGCTGTTCCCAGGTGCGCACCAGGGCGCGGTGCGAGGCCGAGTAGTCCGGGTGGTTGCGGTTGAGCAGGGCGTGGGCCAGGGCTTCCAAGCTGGGGCCGTGCTCCGGGAAGCGGGCCAGCAGCGCCACGAGCCTGTCCTGGGGCTGCGCCCAGGCGTGGCGAAGCCCGTCGGCCAGGGTGTTCAGGACGTCGGCGGGCAGGCCGCGCACTTCCTTTTCCAGCGACTGGACAGGGTAGTCGCGGGCCAGTTGGGCCAGAACCAGGGCGGCGTCCGCGCCGGGAAAGGAGCGGCCCGTGGCCGAGGCCAGGAGCAGGCCCAGGCAGCGCGCGTCCACAAGGACCGGGTCCGAGGCGAGCCGCGCAAGGGCCGCGTCCAGTCCGGGCAGGTCCGCTCCCTGGGCAAGGCGGGCATACAGCGGCAGCGGGCGCAGCGCGCGGGCGTAGGCGCGGGTCATGGACGGCAGGGGCTCGCGCAGGAACGCCTTGAGCACGGCGAGCGCCTGTTCCCCGTTTCCGGGATACTCCGCGAGGCAGGAAAGCACATACCAGCGCACGGCGTAGCGCTCGTCCGCAAGGCCGCGTTCGGCCAGTTCCGGGGTGATTCTTCCCGGCTCCGTCCATTTCAGGATCAGGTCCGTATCCGTCTCGTCGCCCGGTGCGGCACCCGGTTCGGGAGCCGGCCGGAAACGCTGGTCCGGTCCGAGGGTCAGGGGCGCGGCGTCGAAATCATAGGGCAGCATGGGGTCGGTCCAGCCGTCGCCGCGAAGCCGTTCAATGACCTCGCGGGGGGTGAAGCCGCGCAGTTCCTGCGGGCCGTGCACGGCGGTGACGGCGTCCAGCGCGCGGGTGAACTCGTGCGCGGCCAGGGCCGAGGCGCGTGCGGACGCCCGGCGGACAAGCTCCCCATAGTCGTCCAAAGGCGCGGGAGCGGCGGCGGGACGGGAAAAAGCCGCCAGAGCGGGCGCTGCCAGGAGGAGGAGCAGCGTCAGCGCCGAGAGCAGAAGGGCGCTCCTCCGGCGCAGGGTGTCCGTTGCGGCCCGATGGACGGCCGGGTTCCCTTGGCCGTTGGCTTGCGGCGCTCCGTTCATGGATTTCCTCCTTTGAAGCAGATGGTCTTGAAAGCGGTCCGGATTGCGAAGCCGCCGGATATCAAGTAGGCTCCTGAGGCATGTCGGGGCGCGTTTTCGCCTGCCGACGCAGCCCCTTCGCGCCGCAACGCAATTTTTCCGGAGTGCAGCAATGGCCGTGGACAAGAACATTCGCATCCTCGTCGTGGACGATTCCAGCGCGATCCGGCGCATCGTCACCTCCGCCCTGAAGCAGATCGGCTTCAAGAACATCACCGAGGCCGCGGACGGCGCCCTGGCCTGGGAGGTCTTGCAGGCCGAAACGATACAGTTGATCCTCAGCGACTACAAGATGCCGCGCATGAGCGGCATGGAACTCCTTGAAAAGGTCCGCGAGAGCCGGGAGCACCGCAACATCCCGTTCGTGATGGTCACTGCGGAGGCCCAGAAGGAGGCCGTGGTGGAGGCCGTGCAGAAACGGGTCAGCGGCTACATCGTCAAGCCCTTCAAGCCCGACGACCTGGGCAGGAAGATCCTCAAGGTCGTGTCCTGAGCCGATTTCGCGCCGCGCCGCGCAAAGGGGCCGCTCCACGGAGCGGCCCCTTCGTCGTGTCTAGTCGTCCAGGCAGGTGACCTGGCCGTCGAGTATGTAATAGATCAGGTCGTGCTCACCGCTGAGATAGGCCACCAGCGAACCGAGGCTGTGGTCGCCCATGTGTTCCACGCGGATGTAGGCGTGGCGGTAGCCGGCCTGTTGCAGGTCGTGGGAGGTCAGCACGCTGGAGAAATGCACGTTCTGCGCCCGCAGGTCTTCCAGCAGGGAGGCCAGGGGGCCGGGCTTGGCCTCCAGGCGGAAGGCGAACTGGGCTCCGCCCCGGGCGAGTCCCGTGGCCGAGACCAGGAAGCGGAAGACGTCCACTTCGGTGATGATGCCCACGAGCTTGCCTGCGGCGTCCGTGACGGGCAGCGCGCCGACCTTGTGCTTGGCCAGCAGGTCGGCCACGGTGTCCATGGCCGTTTCCGGGCTGACGCAAAGGGGATCCTCGGTCATGATCGAATCGACCTTGAGGTCGGCGAGGCCGTGGCCCTGCTCCGCGGCCATGCCGCCGGGCAGATATTTGGATGGCATGGCGTCGCGGATGTCCCGGTCGGAAAGGATGCCCACGACCGTTCCGTCCTTCTCCACCACGGGGAATTGCCGGATGTGCTGTGCGCGCATCACTTCCGCCGCCGCCACCACGTTTTCGTTTCTGCCGAGCGTCATGGGCTTGTCGGTCATCCAGTAACGTACCAGCATGTGCAGACTCCTGTTCTCGTCGCGTTGGTTCAGTTCGTGCCGCGGACCAGCACCACGACCCGTGCATTTTCAAAAATTCGTTCCTCGGCGTCGGCCCTGCGCAGGGCGGCCGCGCCTTCCCGGCTGAGCACCAGCGCGCCGTCCGCTGTCGCCCGCAGGCACTGCACGGTCAGGGCTCGGTGGGCTCCAAGGGCGCGGATCAGGGATTCGGCCTTTGCCGGCGTGGTCGTGAACCCGGCCATGCCGCGCCGCACGATGACATCGGCGGCGACCATCTCCGGCGCGTAGAGCGCTTCTCCGTCCTGGTCCACCAGCCGCAGAACGCGGCCGGGCGCAAAGCCGCAATCCCGCGCGTCCACCACGACGCCGTCGATGGGCGGTTCCCGCGGCCCGCTGTTGGGGCTGAGCAGAAGGCGGCAGCGCAGTCCCTGGGGAACAGGCTCGAAGGACGCCTCGACCACGCGCAGTCCCGCGATTTCGGACCTGGGATCGCTCCAGTCGGGCAGGGGAAAGCCGGGATCAAGACGCTCCAGGCGTCCAGATACGGTGACCAGATAGGCATCGCCGCTCTTCACGAGGATCACGTCCGTGAGGGGCTGCGCGCCGCAGGATGCCCGCTGCCTCCAGACCGTGAACTCCCCGGCCTTTCCGGAAAGAGTCTCGGCCAGGATGCCGCTCGGAGCGTCCGCTTCAAGGGAGTCCGGCCGCGCGACCGAGGCCAGGGCGTCGGCCAGGGCGGCCGCAAAGGCGGCCTTGCGGACGTCTGCCTGCGAAGCGTTGCCGCCGAGAAGAGGAGCGAACCCGACGCCGCTGCGGACATGGGAGGCGAAATCCGGCGCCAGGGCGGGTTCCGGCCCTGGACGTTCCGTCGGAAAGGAAGGCAGGGACGCTCCCGGCGCGGGAGGTTCCGGGGTCTGGGCGGCGCAGCCGCCCAGGAGCAGCGCGGCCAGAACAGCCGTGAGCAGAATGTGGCGCAGCGACGCGGAGCGCGGGCCGCAGAGCAGCGAGAGGAGCTGGACGCGCCGTGGGGGAAGGGTCGAGGCGCGGTTGCCGCGCAGCGCATTGTTCATGGCTCTGATGTAAAACATATTCGGCTGCATTTCCATAGGGCAGTACGAGCTGAAGGAAAATCAAGCCAATACAATTGGTGAATATACATTAGATTGATTTCGAATTATGCATTAAGGCAGCATTATACTGTTGTACAATAGCAAAAGCAAAAATATTAAATGTTATTTGAAGTCATATCCAAACACAAATGTCTGATATAGCATCAAAATATAGCGTTAACGATTGACAATGCTGTATGCTGCATATAGAAGATGTCCCGTAAAACCGTATCGAATCAGTCGATGGAAGGGGGGCATTACCATGAATTATTACATAATCAAAAGGGATGAATGCGGTCGCCTGGTCAGCGCCGAGGAATTGTCGAACCTGGGATTTCAGGTGTCAGAGGCGTGCGCAGTCGCTCCGCGCGGGCGGAATGAAGGCTGTCCAGATGAAGAGGAATTCGAGAATTCCCGCTCCGAACCGCTGCCGGTCCGGTCGGAGGAGGCTTGAGGCGCGGTCATTGACAGCACACACGGCAGCGCTTAATCCATATGTGGAAGAAGAGGTCACAAACCGAGGAATATTCGTTCAACAGTGTCCGATATTACGCATTTCACAAAATCCTTTCTCGCGCGGCAGCCGATTTTTGATGCGACTCTGAACACTTGGGGGTACATGCTCCTGTTCAGGGCCTGCGGGGAGGATACCTGCGCGGAGATCGACAATCCCTTCGAGGCCACCACGGACGTGCTCTCCACGCTGCCCATGGTCACGGAGGGGCTGCCGGAGCACGCCAGGGCCATGATCCGCTTTCCCGCCAGGGCCATCCGCGAGGAAATGCCGGTGACGCTGCGGCCCGAATCCACGGCCATGATCATGGCCCGGCTGTCCTGCTCCAGCCAGGAGGACATCCTCGTTCTCGAGCGGCTCAAGGAGGAAGGCTACCTCGTGGCCGTGGACGATCTTTCCCCTGGTTGCGAAGGCGACAAGCTCGTGGGCATGGCGGACATCCTGGTGCTCGATTTCGCCACCCAGAGCGAGGATCAGCTGCGTGCGCTGGCGCGGGTGGCTGTGCGCGGCGGACTGACGCTGATGGCCAAGAAGGTCGAGACGCGCGAGGGGATGGCCCTGGCTCGCGAGCTGGGCGTGCAGCTTTTCCACGGCTATTTCTACCAGCAGCCGGACATCCACGAGGGCCGCAAGCTGTCCACGGTCCGGGCGGCGCGCATGCGCCTCTTCGAGCTGCTCAGCCAGGACGAGCCGGATTTCGACGTCATCGCCACCGCCATCGAACCGGATCCCGTGATCAGTTTCCGGCTGCTGAACTTCCTGAATTCGCCGCATTTCGGATTCGCCAGGGAAATCTCCTCGGTACGGCAAGCCATTGTACTCGCGGGCTGGCACAAGGTCCGCAACTGGCTGCGCCTGATCCTGCTCTCGGACATCACCCCCCAGGAAAAAACCAGCGAACTGCTCTACCTCTCCGCGCACCGGGCAAGGTTCCTGGAGCTGCTGGCCACGTCGGCGGGGCAGGCGGAACAGGCCCAGAGCCTGTTTCTCGTAGGCCTTTTCTCCCTTCTGGACGCGCTGCTGGACATGCCCATGTCCGAGGTCGTGCGGCTCGTGCATCTTTCTCCCGAGATATCCGAGGCGCTGTGCGGAGACGAGAGCGCGTTCTCCCCCTGGCTGGCCCTGGCGCGCACCATCGAGAACGGGGAGTGGGACGCCATGGGGCATCTGGCCCTGAATCTCAATCTGCCCACGGGCTCGGTGTCCGAGGCGTACGTGGAAGCCTACGAATGGGCGGACGGTTTTTTCAAGACTTCTTCGATTCCGGGCTGAGCCTTCAGCGGGTCCGGCACGCGGCTCCGCCCTCTTTCCCCCTGCACGATGATGATGTAAGCTGCGCCGCGAAACTCATCGCAACCTCGCAGACCGGAGCATACATGCGCCTGACTCGTACCATCGGCCTGGCCGTCCTTTCTGGACTTCTGCTTGCCGCGCCCGCCGTCGCGCAATGCGTCGAGGGCAACTGCATCAACGGCTCGGGAACCAAGATCACCCGCGGGCACAAATATTCCGGCGAGTTTGTGGACAACCATCGCCAGGGCTACGGCACATATGAATTTCCCAACGGCGACACGTACACGGGCGAATTCGTGCAGGGCGACATGGAAGGACAGGGCGTCTACCACTACGCCAACGGCGACCGCTACAAGGGCGAGTTCAAGGACAACCTGCCCGACGGCGTGGGGGAATTCACCTATGCGGACGGCAAATCCGTGAAGGGCGTTTTCGAAAAGGGCGTGCTCGTCCGGCCCGATGAGCAGGTCGTGTCGCATGATCTTCCCGAACCCGGCCAGAGCGCGGGCGCGGGCGGCGCGGACGAAAGCTATCCGGACAGCGTGGGCGTGCGCCCGTGGGATACGGACGCGGACCACGCCGGGAGCGAGCCTGCGCCGGACGACGCGAGAGACGCCGGACACTACGGAGGCGGGTCCGGGGCTGCGGACGACTACGCGGCCGAGCCCGGACAGGAGCCTGCGTTCTAGCGCGGCGTCCGGTGGGATTGAATGGATTTTCGGCACGGGGCCGGCGCAAGGGGAAACCCGTGCGTCGGCCCCGCGCGTTTGCGGCTACATGCCCAGGGCGCGCCGGGTGATGCCCCGCAGCATTTCGCGGGGCATGTCCGCGTCCCAGTGTCCGCTGGCCCGGCCCCAGGCGTAGAAGCCGAGCAGCACGGCCACGGCCCCGGCTCCGGCCAGCCAATACGGCACGCGCCGATTCCCGGCACGCAGGCTCAGGCAGCCCGGCACGGGACACGCGCCCACGCATTCCCCGCAGCCCACGCATTCCGGCGTGTTCACCCGTTCGGCCTTGTCCACGGCGATGCCGTTGGGGCAGGTCCGGGCGCACTTGCCGCAGGCGATGCAGGAATCCGGCTCGCGCTGCACGGCCACGGGCGAGCAGAGCGCGACGAGCCCGAGCAGCGCGCCGTACGGACAGAGAAAGCGGCACCAGAAATTGCGCACGAGCAGGGAAGCGAGGACCAGCCCGGCCAGGACCGCGAGCAGGAGCAGGGACGGCCGGGCAAAGAACATCAGCATGCGCGAATCCGCCGCGAAATAGTACGGCGTGGTGCGGAACTGCTCGATGGCGGGCAGGGTCAGCAAGACGACGAAGGCCGCAAGCGCTCCGGCCAGGAGAAGGTATTTCGGAACCCAGAGCAGGTAGCGCGTGCGCCCGGAAACGCGTTTGGCCAGGCCCAGCCTGCGGCCCAGGCGGTCGAGCAGGTTGGAGAGGAACCCCAGGGGACAGATCCAGCCGCAGAAGCCGCGCCGGAAGACCATGCACATGGCCACCAGGGCCAGGAGAATGGTCAGGGCGGCGGGGTGCACCGTGTCCCATTGCCCGGTGAGCAGCCAGCGCTTCAGGCTCATGAGCGAGACGATGGGCAGAAAGCCCTCCACAGCGGCGGGCTTGGCCGCATAGACGTCTCTTGCTCCCAGCGCCCAGGCCACATGCAGGGCCAGCTCCCAGGCCAGATAGACGTGGAACAGGGCGAACGCGCCCTGCACGGCAAGGCGCAGGCGGATGGGCGATCCAAGAATGCGAGTCTTAATAATATGCGTGAGTTTTCCACTGGATGAAGATTCGGTAGGCATTCGATAACCTTTCGGACGGTCGACCTCGAAGAGCGGGACGGAGCCGGGATTGGGGCGAAGCGGGGAAGCGCATCTTGGCCCTTGGGCCTGCGGAGATCAAGCCCGGAAAGCGTCGGCTGGCCGACAGTTCCGGCGCGCGCGAGGGGGGCCTTAGTCCAGGTGCCTGTCGAGGATTTGCTGGTACAGGAGGCTGGCGCGGATTTCGTCCAGCGCCTTCTGAAAACGCTCCACCAGGGCGGGATCCGTGTCCTTGTGGAAGGCGTAGTACACGTCCATGTCCGTGAGCACGAACACGGTTTCGAAGTCCGAGGGGCTGAAGCCGTGGCGGATCAGGTAGCGGTGCATGGCGCCCTCCTCGTAGGAGATGAGGTCGATGCGTCCGGCCACGAGCTTCTTGAGGTTGTATTCCATGCTCGTCACGGGTTCCACCTGGATGCGGTCCTTGTACGGGTCGAGCAGCAGGTCGGAAATGTCCTTGATCACGGTGCCCACCGAGTAGTTCCGAAGCTCTTCGATGTCCCGGACCTGCAAGTGGCGGTGGCGCAGTCCCGTGAGCACGAACCGCGCCTGGGAGATGGGACCGGCCCAGCGGAAGAGCGTTTCGCGCGAGTCGTTGCGGGCCATGGCGAAGAGGACGGTGTTCGGCTCGGTCTGAACGATGTCGTAGGCGCGGGCCCAGGGCAGCAGCTGGATGGGCTGCTCGGCCACGCCCATGCGTTTCCAGGCTTCCTTGAGCAGGTCCACGGAGAGTCCCTGGAGTTTTCCGTCGCGTTCGTAGTTGAAGGGGAAATAGTCTTCGGTGAGGTAGGTCAGGTCTTCCGGGCCCGCGGCCAGTGCCGGGGCGTGGCCCGCGGCGAGGCAGAAAATCCACAGGGCGAGGAACAGGGACGGTATCCGCATGCGTGTCTCCAGCGTCGGCATTGTTGCCTGAGAGAATAGCATGGGGAGCACCGCAACGGCAACAAAACGGGGCCGGGCGACCGGAAGGGGACGCCCGGCCCCGCAAGGGGCGCGAAGCCGCCAAGGGATCAGAGCATCTTGTCCAGGAACGAGCGGATGCGCTCGTTGTCCGCGCCTTCGGAAAAGAAATTGGCGGGCGCGCCCTTGGCCAGGAACTTGCCGTTCTCCATGAAGATGACCGTGTCCGCGACCTCGCGGGCAAAGCCCATGTTGTGGGTCACGATGACCATGGTCATGCCTTCCTCGGCCAGGGAGCGGATCGTGTCGAAGACCTCGCCGACCAGTTCGGGATCCAGGGCCGAGGTGGGCTCGTCGAAGAGCATCAGCTTGGGCTGCATGGCCAGGGCGCGGGCAATGGCCACGCGCTGCTTCTGGCCGCCGGAAAGGGTGGCGGGAAAGCGGTTCTTGCGGTCGCCCATGCCGACCTTGTCGAGCATGGCCAGGGCGATGCTTTCCGCTTCGGCGCGGGGCATGCCCTGGACCGTGAGCGGACCTTCCATGACGTTGCCGAGGGCGGTCATGTGCGGAAAGAGGTTGAACTGCTGGAAGACCATGCCGATTTCCGCGCGCAGCGCGCAGAGCTGGGCAAGGGGTGCGGGGACGCGGCGGCCCTTGCGCTCGACCCAGCCGCGCTCGCGGCCCTCGAAGAGCAGGGCGCCTTCGTCCATGCTTTCCAGGAAGTTCATGGTCCGCAGCAGGGTGGACTTGCCGGAGCCGGAAGGCCCGACGATGACGACCTTTTCGCCGCGCTGGATGTCCAGGTCGATGTGGTCCACGGCCAGGGTCCGTCCGAAGCGCTTGACCACGCCTTTGAGCTGTAGGATGGGCTGCATGCGGATTCTCCGGGCTAGCGCCGTTCGTACACGCCCACGCGCCGTTCGATCCACTCGAAGGTCACGGTGAAGACCGTGGTGATGGCGAGATAGATGAGCGCCGCGAAGAAGAGCACGCTGACGTTGAAGTAGGCGTTGAACATCTGGTCCGCCGCGCGCATCAGCTCGACCATGGCGATGGTCGAGACCAGGGCGGTGTCCTTGATCAGCGCGATGAACTCGTTGGCGAAGGGCGGGATGATCCGCTTGTAGGTCTGGGGAATGATCACCCGGCGCATGGTCTGGCGGTAGGTCATGCCCAGGGCCTTGGCGGCCTCGGTCTGGCCGTCGTCGATGGATTCGATGCCGGCGCGGATGATCTCCGCCAGATAGGCCGAGTAGTTCAGGGTCAGGCCCAGGAGCGCCGCGGTCAGGGGATCGAAGGTGATGCCCACGGCGGGCAGGCCGTAGTAGATGAAAAAGAGTTGCAGAAGCAGCGGGGTGCCCCGGAAGATCCAGATGTCCATCCAGCAGAGGGTGGACAGGGGCTTGAAGCGCGAGAGCCGCCCCAGGGCGATGAACAGCCCGCCCACAGGGGAGACGAGCATGGTCACGAAGACGAGCAGCAGGGTCATCAGCGTGCCGTGGAGCAGGGCGGGCAGGAAGCGCCGCGCGTCCTGCAGGAGTTTCTTCCAGGCCGGGAGCCGGGCCTCGTGAATGGACCGCAGCAGCGTCCTGGCCTCGATGTTGTCCGGAAACACCCGCAGCACGTCGTTGACGTAGGCCTCGGCCGCGTCCATGTCCTTTTCGGCCCAGGCGATGCGCGCAAGCTGCATCCGGGCGAAGAGGTACACGCCGCCGGTCTCGGCGCTGTCCGGCGCGGGAACCCCGGAAAAAAGCTCGCGGGCCGCGTCCATGTCGCCCTGGTTCAGGGCCTGTTTGGCCTGCCCCACCAGCTCGGCCGGGTCGGCGGGAGCGGCCGCGGTGTTTGCGGCCAGGGGCCATGCCCAGCTAAGAAACACGATCAGGAGCGGGACCAGCACGGCCCCGCTCCGCTTCATCGCGTCGCTGTTCGCGCGCGTTTTCATCGATCTGAACCGCCTAGAAGTTCTCGGGGTTGGTGATGTCCTCGCCGAACCACTTGATGGAGATCTTGGCCATGGTGCCGTCGGCGATCATGGCGTCGATGGTCTCCTGAATCTTGTCGCGCAGGGAGACGTCGTTCTTGCGGAAAGCCACGCCGAAAGGCTCCTTGGTGATGAAGCCGGGCAGGGACTTGTACTTGCCGGGCTGGGCCGCGGTGAAATAAAGGCCGGAGAGGTTGTCCGCGACCACGGCGTCAAGACGGCCGGACTCCAGGTCCAGGAAGGCCTTGGGGTTGTCGTCGTACTCGCGGACCTGGGCCGGGGCAGCGGGCAGGGCCTTGGCGGCCTCGACAGCGGAGGAGCCGGCCTGGACGCCGATATTCTTGCCGCCGAGATCCGTGAGCTGCTTGAGATTCTTCTCGTCCATGCGCACCAGGGCGATCTGGCCGTCCATCATGTAGGGCTTGGTGAAGAGCACCTGCTTGGCGCGGTCCTCGGTGATGGTCATGCCGTTCCAGATGGCGTCGAACTTGTTGCTGTTCAGCGAGTTGATCACGCCTTCCCAGGCGGTCGGCTGCCAGACGATCTTGATGCCGAGGCGGCGTCCGGCCTCTTCGGCGGCGTCGATGTCGAAGCCGACCAGCTTGCCGTCGTCGGTGCGGAAGCCCATGGGCGGGAAGGCATCGTCAAGGCCGATGACCATTTCGCCCTTGGCCTGGACTTTCTGCCAGGAATCCTCGGCCTGGGCCGTGACGGCCAGGCACATGGCCGCTAGCACAAAAAGCACGATAAGGCTACGTTTCATAGCTCCCTCCGGTCTCTGCGGGGTTGTTGTGACAAAATGGGCCTAGCCCAAGGCCGGGCAACATGCAAGGAGAGAATCCCTGTGCAAGGCCGGGGGGCTAGGTCATGTCGCGCATGGAGGAGAAAAAGCTCTCCGCGTCGAAAGCCGGGTGCTTTTGTTCCAGCTCTGGCAGGGCCGCGAAAAAATCGTCCCAGCCCGCTATTTCCGGCAGCTTTTTCTTGTCGGCGTACGGCTTGAAGGTGGTTCCGTCCGGGCACTTCGTCATCACGATCTCGAAGACGCCCCCGGCGTTCTGGTCCATCCAGTGCGCGGACCAGGAGCTGCGGTCTCCCTCGGTCTTTTTATATTTTTCGAAGTAGGCCTCGAAAGCGGCGCGGATTTCCTCGTTCGTCATTTCGCCTCCCTGGTTGGAATGAGATGTTTCAGCAATAATCATACCTCATTGAACAGCTTCTTCCAAGGCGCTTGTGCCATCTCTCACAAGAGCCGGGAGGCGTTCCTCTGCGCGCAAAAAGCTGGTAACCAGTCTGCCAATCCCCTGTTTTGCATTTGGAGGATTCCCATGAAGTTGAATCGCATCAGCATCCGCTGGAAAATGATCGCGCCCTTCGCGATCTGCGTCCTGCTGCTCGGACTGGCTTCCATGCTCTTCGTGCGCTCCGAGCTGGACAGCCTGCATGTGGCCTCGCTGCGCGCGCGGGCCGAGGCCAAGGCCGAGTCCATACGCGAGGAGATCGACCTCTCTTCCGGACTCGCCAGGGACACGGCCGCGCTGTTCAGCTCGCGTCCCGTCGTGGTCCGGCCGTTTGAGACGGCGCGCAGCGGAAACATGGACGACGAAAACGACGCCATGGGCCAGGCCGCGCGCGAAATGCTCCGGCGCGAACTGGCGCAGGATCTCGCGGGCTTCAAGCAGGTGACAGGAAAAGCGCTCAAGCTGCATTTCCACCTGCCCAACGGCCGCAGCCTGGTGCGCCTCTGGCGCAAGCAGCAGGTCAAGCGGGACGGCAAGTGGCTGGACGTCTCCGACGACATCTCTTCCTTCCGCCAGACCGTCCTGGACGTGAACCGCACGGGCAAGCCCGTGCAGGGCATCGAGCTGGGGCGCGGCGGGTTCGTGCTCCGCGGGCTGGCCCCGGTGCAAGACGAGAACGGAACGCAGCTCGGCTCCGTGGAGGTGCTCGTCGATTTCCAGCCCATCCTGGACGCGGCCCAGGACGAGGACGGCTCCAGCGTTCTGCTCTACATGAACGCGGACAGGCTGAACATCACCCGCCAGCTTCAGGACCAGGCCAAATTCCCGCACCTGGGCGAGTTCGTGCTCGTGGCCGGCGACAAGGCCAAGGCCGAGGAACAGGGCATCGACGAGGCGCTGATCGCAAGCGGCAAGCAGCAGCTCGCCGTGCGCTGGGACGGCGAGCGCGCCCTGGCCGCGTTTCCCGTGCTCGACTATCGCGGAGAGCAGATCGGGGTCATGGCTTACGTGATGAACGCCGAGGCGCAGCGCGCTTCCATGACCGAGCTGTTCACGACCCTTTCCGGCGCGTTCGTGCTCGTGCTGCTTCTGCCGGGCCTGCTGGTCCTCGTGGCCCTGCGCTACGCGGTCCTGCTGCCCATGCGCGGCCTGCGCGACACCATCCACCGTCTCTCCCTGGGCGACCTGACCTGCGGGGAAAGGATGTGCACCGGGGACGAGCTGGAGGAAATGGACAGCGCCCTGGGCGAACTGATCGAGGCGCTGTCCGGCCGGGCCGCCTTGGCCGGGCGCATTGCCAAGGGCGATTTGACCGAGGATGTCGTACTAGCATCTGAGAATGATACTCTTGGAAAATCATTAAAGGAAATGACGAATAATCTGCAAAATCTGATAACGCAGGTGCAGACGGCTTCCGACCAGATCGCGGCGGGATCGACCCAGGTTTCCGACTCCAGCCAGCAGCTTTCGCAGGGGGCGACCCAGCAGGCTTCCTCCGTGGAGGAGATCACCAGTTCCGTGACCGAGATCGCCAACCGCACCCGCATCAACGCCGAGAACGCGGGCGAGGCCACCCGCCTTGCGGGCGAGGCGCGCGACCAGGCCCAAGAGGGCCAGAAGCGCATGAGCGGGATGATCCAGGCCATGGAGGAGATCAGCGCGTCCAGCAAGGCCGTGGCCAAGATCAACAAGGTCATCGACGAGATCGCCTTCCAGACCAATCTCCTGGCGCTGAACGCGGCCGTGGAGGCGGCGCGGGCGGGCAGCCACGGCAAGGGCTTCGCCGTGGTGGCGGAAGAGGTGCGCAACCTGGCCTCGCGCAGCGCCAAGGCCGCCCAGGAAACCACCCAGCTCATCGAGGAGTCCCTGGGCAAGGTCGGCGTGGGCAGCGAGATCGCCGCCCAGACCAGCGAATCCCTGGCCAGCATCGTGAGCGCCGCGTCCAAGGCCGCGGATCTCGTGGACGAGATCGCCCTGGCCAACAGGGAGCAGGCCGAGAGCGTGGGGCAGGTCAACCAGGGCCTGACCCAGGTGGAGCAGGTCACCCAGGCCAACACGGCCAGCGCCGAGCAGACCGCTTCCGCAGCAGAGGAGCTTTCCTCGCAGGCGGGCTGGCTGCGCAATGTCTTGGCCCGGTTCCGGACCAGGGCGGCGGCCGAGGCCCTGCCCGGCGGCTACGCGAACGGGCACGGCGCGGACGCGGATGACGCGGACTTGCCGGGCCGGGACGGGGAATATGCGGAAGAGGAACCGAATTCCCCGGACGGGGAGTGGGGCGCAGCTCCGCGGAAAGGGACGGCGCGGCGCAAGCTGGATACCTTCTAGCGGGGGCCGCAAGGCGAAATGAAACGGGCCGGACTTGTCCGGCCCGTTTTCGTTTCCGGGCCGGAACTCAGGCCGGGGAGCCGCCCCCGGCCAGGTCCGAAGCCAGCGCGCCCAGGGTTTCCAGGGCGCGTTCCAGCTCCTCGGACCAGACCCCGCCGCAGCTCAGGCGCAAACAGTTGTCGAAGCCTTCCTGGGTGGTGAAGATCGGACCGGGCGCGATGCCGATGCCCTCGGCCTTGGCCCGGTAGAACAATTCCACGGCGTCGGCCTCGCCGGGCAGCTCGACCCAGAGGACCACGCCGCCGCGCGGCTCGGTGACGCGGGTGCCGCGCGGAAAGCAGCGCCCCAGGTGGGCGCGCATCAGGCGCATCTGTTTTTCCACGGCGCTGCGCAGGCGCTTGAGCTGGCGCTCGTAGAGTCCGGCCGCCAGGAACTCGGCCAGGGCCATCTGGTTCGGGCTGGCCGTGCAGACGTTGGTCGTGGCCTTGACCTCAAGGGCCTTGTCCCGGAAGCGGCCCGGCGCGAGCCAGCCCACGCGCCAGCCCGGACAGACCGTCTTGGAAAAGGACGAGCAGAGCAGCACCAGCCCCTTGTCGTCCAGGGCCTTGAAGCTGCCGGGCCTGGGGCCGGTGAAGTGCAGGTCCGTATAGACGTCGTCCTCCACAAGGGGGATGTCGCGGGCCTCCAGGAGTCTCAGGATGTCCTTCTTGGCCGCGTCCGGGGTCCACGCGCCGTCCGGATTGTTGAAGTTGGGACAGAGGATGCAGACCTTGACCTGGTATTTGTCCAGGGCCGCGGCCACGTCCGCCGGGTCCACCCCGGAGCCGGGGCAGGAAGGCACCTCCACGGCGCGCAGGCCGAGGTTCTCGATGAGCTGGAGAAAGCAGTAGTAGGTGGGCGACTGGATGAGCACGTTGTCGCCGGGGCGGGTCAGGGCGCGCAGGCAGATGGAGAGTCCTTCCATTGCTCCCGACGTGATGATCAGATCATCGGGGGCGAGGCCGGCTTCCGGGTCCGTGCAGCGGAAGGAGATCTGGCGGCGCAGTTCCGCGTTGCCGGGAATGCTTTCGTAGCTCATGGCCTGTTCCGGCCGCTCGCGCAGCACGCGGGAGAGGATGCGTCCCAGGGCCTTGGTGGGCAGCAGCTCCTCAGTGGGGCAGATCACGCCGAGCGGGGCCAGACGGGGGCTGCCCACGGCTTCGAGCACGGTCTGGATGAGCTGGCCCCGGCTCACGGCGCGCGGGGCCGAGTCCGCCGGACGCGCCTGCGGCGTTTCCAGGGTTCGGAACGAGCGGCGCACGAAGAATCCGGATCGCGGCCTGGACTCGATGACCCCTTTGGTCTCCAGCTCCAGATAGGCCTGGTTGACCGTGGACAGCGACAGCCCGGTGCGCACGCGCATGGCCCGCAGGGAGGGCAGCTTTTGCCCGCGCAGGAGCGCGCCGCTTTCGATCATCTCCATGATCTGGCGCTCCACGGCCTGATAGAGAAACGGTTCCTGCCAGTTCGTCTGCATGGTCGCTCCGTAAACTGTATTGCTTCAATTCGGTTGAATCTGTATCTGTACTGGTGACAGGTTATCTGTTCCAGTGGCCAAAAGCAAACGAACCCCGTCCTCCGGGCTGCGAAAATCGCGCGGGCCGGAAGTTCCGCGGACGCGGGACCGGGGAGCAAAGGAGCCGCCGTGCAGCAGACAGAAACAGCCACATTGGAGAGCGCCATGCCGGGCCATGTTTTTTCAGGCATGCGACAAGCCCTTCCCGTGGTCCTGGGCTACATCCCCGTGGGCTTCGCCTTCGGAGTGCTCGGGGCCAAGGTGGGCGCGTCCGTGTTCAACGTGGTGCTCATGTCCGTGCTGGTCTACGCGGGCTCGGCCCAGCTCATCGCGGCGGGGCTGCTCGCGGCCGGGGCAACGCCCCTGACCATCGTTGTCACCACCTTCATCGTCAATCTGCGCCACCTGCTCATGTCCGCGGCGCTGTCCCCGCACCTGCGGAGCTACGGCAAGGTGCAGCAGGCCCTGTTCTCCTTCGAGCTGACGGACGAGACCTTCGCTTTGCATTCGGGCCGCTTCGCGGAGCCCGGAACGGACCCGGCCGGTCCCGGAGCCAAGGCCGAAACCTTCGCCCTGAACGTCACGGCCCATTGCGCCTGGGTCTTCGGATCCTGGCTGGGCGTCACGGCCAGCACGCTCATCGCGGACGTGCGGCCCATCGGCCTGGACTACGCCCTGCCCGCCATGTTCATCGCCCTCATCGTGGGGCAGATGAAGAGCCGCCTGCACATCTTCATCGGCCTGGGCGCGGGCGCCCTTTCCACGGGCCTGCTGCTCGCGGGCGTGGATCAATGGAACGTCATCTTCGCGACCGTGGGCGCCGCCGCCCTGGGCGCCTATCTGGAGGAAAAATGGACCAGCGCACGCTCTTTCTGACCATTCTGGGCATGGCCCTGGTGACCTACGTGCCGCGGGCGCTGCCTGCCCTGGCGCTCTCCTCGCGCACCCTGCACCCCGCCGTGCGGCGCTTCCTCTCCTTCGTGCCCGTGGCCGTGCTCTCGGCCCTGCTCCTGCCCTCGCTGGTCGTCACGGACGCGCGCCTGGACTTTTCCATCGGAAACGTCTTCCTTTGGGTCAGTCTTCTCTTGCTGCCGTTCTGCATCAAGACGCGCAGCTTTTTCGGCACGGTGGCCGTGGGCATGTTCCTGGTCGCCGGGGCGCGCTGGTGGCTCGGCGCGTAAGCCAAAGCGCCCGCGCGGCGATAAATCGCGAAAACGCCTCTGGACGTGCCGTTCAGGGGCGTATTGTGCTTTGGGCAGGGGAGAAGCGCCTTGACTCCGGTTCGCGCTCTTCACATAAGAGAGGAGAGGATGCGGGGCGCTCTCCCCGCGCAAGCGAATGCCGCGCCGCACCGGACCATTTCCGGCGCGCCGGGGCGGAGGTGCCATGTATAAGCGTTTTCTTCCTTACGCCATCGGGTTGGCCCTGGTTCTGACCGTGCTGCTGCTCTTCCGGACCTGTTCCGGGCGTCCGGCCGAGGGGCTGGAGCAATCCCTGCTCGGCCATTGGCGCACGGCGGACGGCATGGAGATCTACTACGCGCCGGGCAAGGCCGTGGGCGTCAGCTCCGAGGGAACCCGCAGCTACCACCCCTGGCGGGTGCTGCTGGTCAACGAGGAGGATTCCTGGATGAAGATCCTCATCGGCAACAGCGACGGCGAGAACGTCACCAGGGTTTTGCAGTTCAACGAGGACCGCACGGTCTACCGTGCCAGCCGCGCGCCAGGATTCGCGGGCGGGGCCGGGCTGTCCGAGGCGCAATACCTCGACGACAGCCAGAGCCCCTAGCCGGGGCGCGGCTCCGGGACGAGACGGAGCCGCCGACGCGCGACAAGACAAGGCCCCGCACGCCGTATGGTGCGGGGCCTTGTCTTGTCGGGGCCGCGGGCGGAAAGGGCGGCGGCTAGAGCAGCTTTTCGGAATCCGCGGGCAGCAGGGAGACGCGGACCCTGCCGGAGTCGCACGCGAAGCGGATGCGCTGCGGTTCCGCGAGGTCGGAAACCTTTTCCGTGCGGAACTGCTTGCGCACGCTCATGCGCTGTTCGCGGACCAGGGTATGGGTCGCCTCGGCGAGCACGTTGCCTTCCGGTCCCAGGAACTGGGTCTTGACCGTCACGAACATGTCGCCGTCGAGGTAGTCGATGCAGTAGGCGTATTCGCCCGGAGCGAGCGGATGCTCCCAGACGCCTCCCTGGCTGATGACGCTTTGGCTGGGTTCCGCGCCCTGCACGGCGAAAGCCGCGCCCGCAAAAGCCAGGATAAGAATCAGGCTTTGAGCGTGTTTAAAGAGAATAGTACGCATAATCAGTAGGCTATCGTTTTTTTGACGTTGAGGGAAAGGCATAGGTATGCGTTCTGGCCCGAAATGTCCACTCCCGACCCCGGAGGCTCACGCCTTGGGGAGAGAAACGATCAATTCCACGGCCGCGCCGCCGAGGGGGCTTTCGTCCACGAGCAGCTCCCCGCCGATGCAGCGGCTGATCTGGCGGGCGATGCCCAGGCCAAGGCCCGCGCCGCCGTGCCGCCGGGTGTAGGAGCCGTCCGCCTGCACAAAGGGGTCGAAGACGGATGTGCGCGATTCTTTGGGAATGCCCGGCCCGCTGTCCTCGACACGGAACGTGGTCCGCACGATGCCGGTCTTGCCCGGTTCCGGCTCCTGGCTGACGAGCACCGCCACGGTGCCTTCCTCGGTGAACTTGATGGCGTTGTCCATGAGCTGGTTGAGGATGCGGCGAATCATGCCTGCGTCGCCTTCCACGTCCTTCAGCGTGCTGCCGTGATCGATGCGGAGTTCGAGATTTTTTTCCTCGGCGAGCGGGGCGTAGGCGGATTCGAGCCCCCGCAGCAGGTCGCGCACGCTGAAGGGCATGTTCTGCAGATTGCTTTCGCAGTCTTCCAGATCGACGTATTCGAGCAGGCGGTCGAGCAGGCCCTGGAGGGTGCGCGCGGAATGCGCCGCCTCCGCGGCCCGGCCGGCATCGTCCTTGTCGAGGCGTCCGCCGATCTCGAGAAGCTGGAGCATGCCGAGAATGCCGTTGAGCGGCGTGCGGAATTCGTGGCCCATGCGCGAAAGGAATTCGCTCTTGACGTGGTTGGCCCTTTCCGCCGCGTCCCTGGCCTCGCGGATGGTGTTCACGGCCTCGGTGTAGGCCGTGACGTCCTGGGCCACTCCGGCGGTGCGCACGACAACGCCGTCGCGGACCACGGGGAAGGTTCGCGCGCGCACCCAGCGGACGCCCTGTTCCGGGTCCAGCACGCGCAGGGTCACGTCCTGGAAGGCCCAGAGGCTCCTTTTGCCGTTCCAGAGAGAATCGGCGATGGGCCGGTCTTCTGGATGGATCACTTCGAGGAGACGTTTCGGGTCCGTGTGCAGCGATTCTCCGGAAAGGCCGAAGATGGGCTGGAAACCGGGGCTGGCGTAGATCAGGCCCTGTCCGTCGTGGAGCCAATAGGCTTCCTCGATGGCCTTGACCAGCTCCCGGAAGCGCTCCCGGCTTTCCTGCAACTCCTCGGTCATGCGCCGCCGTTCGGTCATGTCGCGGACCACGCCCACCACCTGCGTCAGCTTGCCGTCCTGATCCACGATCCCGGAAAAACCGACCACGAGCCAGATGACGGCGCCGTCCTTGCGGCAGCCGCGCAACTCCAGCTTGAGGGGGGAT
The DNA here is from genome assembly GCF_000420485.1 of Paucidesulfovibrio longus DSM 6739. Classification (NCBI taxonomy): domain Bacteria; kingdom Pseudomonadati; phylum Thermodesulfobacteriota; class Desulfovibrionia; order Desulfovibrionales; family Desulfovibrionaceae; genus Paucidesulfovibrio; species Paucidesulfovibrio longus. The sequence continues at coordinate 175,418 of NZ_ATVA01000014.1, forward strand.
TCTTCGCCCCGGCGCAGTTGTTCCAGGCTCCGCTCGCAGGCTTCCACGTCGTCGGGGTGGGTGAGCAGGGAAAAATGACGCCCCTCCGCCTCGGAAGGCTCGTAGCCGAACATTTCCCGGACCGCAGGGGACATGTAGATGAAGCGTCCGGAAGGGTCGAGGCTGAAGACGATGTCGGCGATGTTGTCCACGATGACCTTGAGGCGCTGCCGATTCTTGTCCAGGTCGGCCTTGAGCCGGATATGCTCGCTGGTGTCCACGGCCATGAACACGAGTCCGTCCGGGTTTCCGGCGGGGTCGCGCATCAGGGTCATGGTGGTCAGGGCGGTGAAGCTGCTCATGTCGCTGCGCAGGTGCAGCATTTCCGCCTGGACGCCTCCCTTGGTGCGGACCTGGCCGAGCATCTCGGCCAGGCGCAGGCCCTCGGCCATGGGGTCGAAGCTTTCTCCGATGTTTTCCATGGGCTCAAGCCCGTCAGGTTCCAGGCCGTGCATCGCGTCCCAGGCCGGGTTGGTGAAGCGGATGCGCCCGTCCAGTTCGGTGACGGCCATGCCGTTGCCGGATTGGTTCAGCGCTTCGCGCAGCCCTTCCATTTCGCGCCGGCTCTTTTCCAGGGGGGTGATGTCGTTGCCGATGCAGAGCACCTCGGAAATCTTGCCGTTCTCGTCGCGCAAGGCCCGGTTGCTCCAGAGCATCCAGACCCGTTCCCCGCTTTTCTTGATGTTTTCGTTCTTGTTCAGTGCGAACTTGTCGATGTCCGCGAGCACGTCGGACCACATGCGCCGCAGATTGCGCCCCTCGGAATCCGTTTCCGGCAGGATGAGTCCGAGCAGGTGTCTGTCTTGGATTTCCTCCTGGGTGTAGCCGAAAAAAGCGAGCCCGTAGCTGTTGATGAAGTTGATGCGTCCTTCCGGATTGACGCGCAGGATGACGCTGTTGGCCCCTTCCACCAGCGTGGAGTAAATGTTTTCGCGCTCCCGCAGCGCCGTTTCCGCCTTCACGCGGCGGGTCGCGTCCAGCAGGAATGCCGAGGCGTAGCGCACCTGCCCGTTGCGGACCACCGGATTGTAGACGACCTCGATGTATCGGCCCTTCATGGAAGGGAGAGGAACCACGGCCCGGCCGTAGACCGTTTCTCCGGCGAAGCAGCGGTTCAGGTTCGGACGGATGATCTGCTCGTGGATGTCCCGGCCCCAGATCTCCGAGACGTGCTTTCCGGCGATCCTTTCCGGCGGGATGTCCAGCATCCGGCCGTAGGCGTCGTTCACGGCGACGTAGACATGCCTTTCATTGATCAGGGCCATGGCGTCGCCGCAGGAATCCAGTCCCAGTCCCAGAAGCTGGACGCGGCGATAGCGTCTGATCCACAGGGTCAGCCACCAGACGGCGAAGACCAAAACCGGAGCCACGGCAAGGAAGAGCCAGCCGAAGATTTCTTCGGTCTGCAAGGGGCCGAGGGGGGCCGCGTTCGCCGTGGCCGCCGCGAGCAGGAGCGCGCAGACGGCGGCTGCGCCCGCGCGCAGGAAACCCGCCGTGCGCGGCTTCCCGCCTGGGACCGCAAGGCTTGCCGGAAAAGGGATCCCGCCGATGCGCTGTTTGGAAACGTTCATTGCGGATTCTTATACTTGATTCGACTCGCGCCGTCAGCCTTTGCGGGCGGAACGCGAAACGCCGCCGAAAAAAAAGGCCCCTTGCGGGGCCTGGAGGGTGAGGGAATGTCGGAACAGACGGGAGGGGTCAGCCCGCCTGGATTTCGATCTTGCGGGGCAGGGCCTTGTCCGCCTTGGGCAGGTCCAGTACCAGGACGCCGTCCTTGAGATTGGCGGAAATCTTTTCGCGGTCCACAAGGTCGGAGATGGAGATGGTTCGTGCGAACTCCACGGGACCGAACTCCACTTCCGCGTAGCGTTCCTCCGCGCCCCCGAACTCGCCGGTCTTGCCGCTGACGAGCAGCTCGTTCTCCCGCAGGTCCAGGACCAGGTTTTCCTTGCGCACGCCGGGCACGTCCATGATCACGTGGAACCCGTCCTCGCGCTCGAAAATGTCGGTGGCGGGGCGGACCCGGGGCAGCGCTCGCGCTTCGTTCTTTTTGATCTCATTGCTCATGCCGCACCTCCTTAGGACGCTTCGATGCTGATCTTGCGGGGTCTGGCTTCTTCCGCGCGCGGCAGGGTGACGCTGAGCACGCCGTCCGCGAGCGAAGCCCTGACCTTGTCCCTGTCCACGGGAACATTGAGCCGGACAACGCGCTGAAACGAGCCTGCCGGCCGTTCCTGGCGGTAGTACTTCCCTTCGGGAGCCTTGCGCTCGCCCTTGATGACCAGGCTCTTGTCCGTGAGGGTCAGGTCGATGTCGTCCAGGCTCAGGCCGGGAGCCTGGCAGCGCACGAACACGGTGTGTCCGTCTTCGCTGAGGTTCAGCGGGGGATAGGCCATCTGCCGGAACTCCGGGAACGGGTTTTTGAACAGATCCTCGAAAACCCGGTCGAAACGACCCGGAAACGGGTATAACGTATTGAAGTCCAACACCATGTCATACCTCCTTTGTTGTAATCTCACGAGCAAAGAAATAGGTACGCGCATGGAATTGTCAACAGGGTGTGCAAAAAAATGAGGGCGGGGGTGAAGCTGTTTGGAAAGCTGGTGAAAAACAAGAGAAAGGCCCCGGTCCGGAAGCCGGGGCCTGGGTGCGCGATCAGCGGCTGCCCTGCCATTGCGCTTCGGGCACGCTTTCTTCCACCAGCATGACGGGGATGCCGTCTCTGACGGGGTAGACCACCTCGCAGGCCGCGCAGAGCAGCCCGTCGCGGTCCGGGCAGGGAAGCAGTCCGCCCTTGCATTTCGGGCAGGCCAGCAGTTTGAGCATTTCCTCATCCAGGGGCATGTTCACTCCTTGTCGCTTTCGTTGTCTTGCTCCGGGGCTGCGTCCGCGTCTTTCTCGACCACGGCGCCGGCCCGGATGGCGGAAATGTATTCCTCGAGCAGGTCCGCCGCCTTGGCGCTCTCCACGGGGCGGGAAAACATGAAGCCCTGCACGTCGTCGCAGTGCATGTCCCGGAGCATTTCGAACTGGCCCATTTCCTCGACGCCCTCGGCCACCACGCGCAGGCCCAGGTTGCGGGCCAGGGCGATGATGGTGCCCACGATCTCGCGGTTTTCCAGTTCGTTCCTGCCGCCGCTGATGAAGGAGCGGTCGATCTTGAGATAGTCCACCGGGAAGCGCTGGAGGTAGGAAAGGGAGGAATATCCGGTGCCGAAGTCGTCGATCATGAGCTTGATGCCCAGCTCCTTGAGTCTGCGGAGCTTCGCGGAAGCGCCGTCCGCGTCTTCCATGAGCACGCTTTCGGTGATCTCCAGCTTGAGGAAACAGGGGGAGAGCCCTTCCTCTTCCAGGGTGCCGCGGATGAATTCCACGAGATCGGACTGGGCGAACTGGCGCGCGGAAATGTTCACGCTCACGCTGACGTCGTCGGAGCAGGTCGCGCCCGTGCGCCAGGCGGCCATCTGCCGACAGGCTTCCCGCAGCACCCAGCGGCCCAGGGGGATGATCAATCCCGTCTCTTCCGCCAGGGGGATGAACTCCAGCGGGCCGATAAGGCCCTTTTCCGGATGGTTCCAGCGCACCAGGGCCTCGAAGCCCTGAATTTCGCTGCTCATGGCGGAGTAGATGGGCTGGTAGTGCAGGACGAACTGGCCCTCGTCCAAGGCCCGGCGCATCTCCGCCTCCATGCGGCCCAGCTCCGCGGCCTGGGTGTGCATGCGTCTGTTGAAGACCAGACGGGGGCGGTTGCGCTCCTTGGACTGGTACATGGCGATGTCCGCGTCGCGGAGGATGTCGTCGGCGCTCTCGTAGTCGCGGGTGTCCAGCACGATGCCGATGCTGGCGCTGGTGTGCAGCTCCTGGCCTTCCAGCAGCACGGGCTCGTCGAGCATCTTGGTGATCCTGTCCGCCACCTGGATGACCTCGCGCGGGCTTTCGAATTCCTCCAGGAGCACGGCGAACTCGTCCCCGCCGAGGCGGGCCACGGTGTCCACGGTGCGGATGCAGGAGAGCAGCCGCAGGGCGATGGTCATCAGCAGCTGGTCGCCGATCTGGTGGCCGTGGGTGTCGTTGATGCGCTTGAAGCGGTTCAGGTCGATCATCATGGCCGCGAAATGGTAGTCGTCCCTGCGCTTGAGCCGTTCCAGGGCGTGGGCCAGCCGTTCCATGTACAGGCTGCGGTTGGGCAGGGACGTCAGGGAGTCGTGGAAGGCCTGGTGCGAAAGCTGGCGTTCGAAGCTCTTGCGCTCAGTGATGTCCTGGTAGATGTAATAGGCGCCGGCGATCTGCTCCCCGAAACGCAGCGGGTAGCCCACGATGGAAACGGGGACGTGCTTGCCGTCCGCGTGGCGGCGGACGCTTTCCTTGTGGATGGACCGGCCCATGAAGATGGTCCGGTGGAAGGCCTCGCCTTCGCTGATGAGCTTTTCCGGCACGAGGAGGCTTCGCCCGCGCCTGCCCTTGGTCTGTTCGGCATCGTAGCCGAACATGGCCGTGAATCCGGGGTTCACGTCGAGAATCAGGCCGTCCGGGTCCACGAGCATGATGGCCAGCGGCGAGCTTTCGAAAAGCTGTTGGAAGTAGGCGCGCTGGCGTGCCAGCTCCAGCTCTGCGGCGCGGCGCTTGGTGATGTCCACGGCGGAGCCTTCGAAGCAGACCGGATTGCCGCTCTCGTCGCGGTGGACCCGCACGTTTCCGGAAATCCAGATGGTTTCACCGTCCTTGCGGCGGACCATGACCTCGTAGTCCGAGAGCGAGGCGTTCTCATCAAGCGCGAGCATGGACCGCTCGCGCGCTTCCGTCGTGAGGTAGATATCCTTGCCGATGTCCGTCACGGAGTTCATGAGTTCCTCGGCGCTGTCGAATCCGAGCATCCTGGCCATGGCGGGGTTGGCGGTCAGGAACCGGCCCTCCGGCGTGGTCTGGAACAAGCCCTCCACGGCGTTCTCGAAGATTCCGCGATAGCGCTGCTCGGCGTCGCGGATCTTCTGCTCGGCCAGCAGCCTGTCCGTGACGTCTTCGAACATTTCGATGGCCGCGGTGACTTCGCCCGTGACGTTCTTGACCGGGCTGGCGACCACGCGGAAGTGCCGCAACTCGCCGCGCACGGCGAGCAGCGCGGTCTTTTCGTGGCTTTGGCCGTCTTCGAAGGTCTGCTGCACGGCGCAGACCTCGCAGGGCAGCGAGCCGGGGGCCAGCAATTGATGGCAGGCGGGCTTGCCCGTGGCGTCCAGGTCGGGAAACCATTGCAGCATCTGGCGGTTCAGGGCCGCGATTTCCTTGTCCGGCTTGATCAGGGCCACGCCCGTGGTGATGTTGTCCACGAGGCTGCGGTAGAGCCGTTCCTGTTCGCCGAGCGCACGGATCAGAGATTCGCGGTGCTGCCAGATGTCCTGGCGCTCGCGCCCGGCGGCCCGCGCCTGGAAGATGATGTATCCGGCAAGGGCCAGCCCCGCCGCGAGAATGCCGAGGGAAGCCAGGGTCATGTCGCGGCGCACCGAGTTCAGCTCGGAGTGCACGTCGTCCACGTAGACGCCCGTGCCCACGATCCAGCGCCAGGGGGCGTATCCCTTGACGTAGGAGATCTTGAGCCGTTCCCCGCCGGGCTTGTCCTTCCATTGCCAGTAGTATTCGGCGAAGCCCTCGCCCCGGTTGCGGACGATGTCCGCGAAGAGGGCGAAGACCTGGGTGCCCTCGCGGTCGTGGAAGTCGGAGAGGTCGCGGTTTTCCAGGTCCGGGCGATAGGGGTGCATGACAACCCGCCCATCGTAGTCGCTGATCCAGAAATAGTCTTTGTTCTCCGGTCCGTAGCGCATGGTCCGCAGCTGCCGCATGGCGGCCTCGCGGGCTTCGGCCCCGGTCATGCGCCCGGTCTGCTCCATGGCTCCGTAAGAAGAGAGAATGGTGTAGGCGGCTTCTGTCAGGCGGCGGCAGGATTCCCGCTTCTGGTTCATGAAGCCCTGCTCGAAGGCGGGCAAGAAATAGAAGTGCATGGCGCCCACGAAAAGAGCCACCGTGAGAAGGGCGGGGAGTGCGATGCGGAGTTGCAGGGTTTCCGGCGACCTGCCCTGCCGGAGAGTGTTCGTCATAGGCATCTGCTCGGTGCGGTCTGAAATCTACCCCAATTAGCTTTCAAAGCTAGCGAAGCGGCTGAAAGAGGGCAAGCAGAATGTGACGATGACGTTGCCGGCCGCGCAGGCCGGAAAAACGGCGGGCGCAGGCGCATGGGCGCGGGCCGCCGCCGCATGGCCGCCCGGCCGGGGGATTCGCAGGCGGGGACGGCGCAGGAAAGCGGTTATCGGAAAGTTCTCGATATTTTGTGCAACGTGCTGGAATTGCATTGAGCTTATGCACGAATGCTATTCGATCGTTGACCCGTTCGGGGGATTGGTCTATGCTTGCTGCAAATTCGGCGCGCTGCCGTGGCCTGGGGGGAACGGCGCTGCGCCGCCATGGGGGTGGTCTGTGGACGGGTATAAGAAAATCATTGTATTCGGATGCCTGCTCCTGGCGGGCGGGTACTTCCTGCCGTGGACCCTGGCCCAGGGGGAACCGCAGACCGGGTTCAGCCTCGTGGCCGAGGGATTTTCCACGCTCCGGCCCATGTACGAAGCGGGAATCTACGACCAGAGCTATGTTCTCGACTTCGCGGCGCTGGCCCTGCCGGGTTTGGCGGCGATCCTGGCCTTTCTTTACTGCATGGTCAAGCCGCTGAACAGGAACGGCTCCCTGGCGACCCTGGTCTTTCTTCTGCCCGCGCTGACGCTCGCGGCCGTGCACGGCTATCTGTTCGCGGCCGAGGGGAGCGCCTCGCACCCCCTGCTTCGGGAGCTCTACGGCTCGTTGCACACGATGGTCTTCGACCTGCGCCAGACGGGCGGCCTCTGGCTGGTCCATTTCGGCGCGCTTTTGATGTTCCTCGGCCGGGCGACCCGCAGGCCGGCCCAGCGCGGCGGGCTGCGCTAGGCTATTCGTGCCGTCTCCTTTCCGGGCTCCATGGCCTTGCCCCGGCGGCGTCCGTTTCGGCCGGGAACCCTTGCGTACTCCGGGGAGCATGATGTACTGCCCGGAGAAGCGGTTCCCGACGAAACAGGGTCGTGCCGACTCCGCATCCTTCCAGGCTACGCCGTGCGCGGCGCCCATTTCCGCGTCCGGGCGGTCCGGCCCATAACCGCACGGCGGCAACCCCGCAAAGGACATCATCCATGACCATTGATCTGCACGCGCATACAACGGCCTCCGACGGCACGCTCAGTCCCCGCGAGCTGGTGGCCCTGGCCAAGAAGACCGGCCTGAAGGCCGTGGCCGTCACGGACCACGACACCGTGAGCGGGCTGGCCGAGGCCCTGGAGGCCGGACGCGAACTTGGCCAGGAAGTCATTCCGGGCTGCGAGCTGTCCGTCGGTGAAGGACGGCAGTCCATGCACATCGTGGGGCTCTGGCTCACGCCCGAGGCCCCGAAGCTGCGCGAGGCCCTGGAGTTCGTCATCCGCGAGCGCGGCAACCGCAACCACAAGATCATCGCCAAGCTCAACGAGCTTGGGCTGGACATCACCTATGAAGAGGTCGCGGAACGGGCCGGGGGAACCGTGGGCAGGCCGCACATGGCCCAGGCTCTGATGGCCAGGGGCTTGGTTTCCAGCGTGAACGAAGCCTTCGAGAAATACATCGGCAACAGCGGCGCGGCCTACGTTCCGCGCACCCGGCTGAGCCCGGCCCAGGCCCTGGAGGTTCTGCGCGCCGAAGGCGCGACCCCGATCCTGGCCCATCCCTACCTCCTCCAGCTGCCCCTGAGTCAACTGGAAGTGCGCCTGCGCGAGCTCATGGACCTGGGCCTGGAAGGCATGGAGGTCTATTACACCGAGCATTCCAACGACATCCGCCGGGCGTATCGCGCCCTGGCCGACCGTTTGGGCCTGCTGGTCAGCGGCGGCTCGGACTTCCACGGCTCGGTCAAGCCGGGAATCCACCTCGGACGGGGCAAGGGCGATCTTTACGTGGACGACAATCTGCTGGAGGCCATGAAGGCCCATCGCAGGGAGCGGGGACAATGGGTCTAGACGCAGCCGAGCGCGGGCCGGAGCTGCTGGCTCCGGCGGGCAACCTGGAAAAGCTGGAAACCGCCGTGCTGTATGGCGCGGACGCGGTCTATCTCGGAGGCAAGGCGCTGAACCTGCGCACGGGAGCGGGCTTCGACGAGGAGCAGCTCAAGCGCGGCATCGGCCACGCCAGGGCCAACGGGGTCAAGACCTATTACCTTCTCAACGCCTACCCGCGCGAAAACCAGCTCCGGGCCGTGGAGGCCCAGCTGGATCTCGTCCAGAAGCTCTGCGCGCTGGGCAAGGGGCCGGACGCGGTCATCGCGGCGGACCTCGGCGTGATCCGGCGCGTGCGGCGGCGTCTGCCGGACCTGCCGCTGCATGTGAGCACCCAGGCCAACACCATGAACAGCCAGGCCGCGCTCTTCTGGCGCGACTTCGGCGCGGCGCGGGTGAACCTGGCCCGCGAGATGCGCTCCGAAGAGCTCAAGGAGATGCTCGCGGTCTGCCGCCGCCTGGACCCGCCCCTGGAGCTGGAAGTCTTCGTGCACGGAGCGCAGTGCATGGCGCTTTCGGGCCGCTGCTACATGTCCGCCTATCTCAACGACCGTTCCGGCAACTCCGGGCGCTGCTCCCACCCCTGCCGCTACGAGTACCGGGTCACGGGGCTGCGCGTGGAGGAGGAAACCCGCAAGGGCAAGCCCATGTGGGAACTGGAGGAGCTGGAAGACGGCGCCGGGGAGAACTTCACCCAGTTTTACGCCGCGGAAGACCTCTGCCTGCTGCATTATCTCGACTGGCTGCGGCGCATGGGCGTGGCCGCCTTGAAGATCGAGGGCAGGAACAAAAGCTCGGCCTATCTGGCCCAGGTCACGGACGCCTACGCCTCGGCCCTGCGCGATCTGCGCGAGGCCAAAGCGCCTTTTCACCCGGAAACCTATCTCGCCGAACTGGTCAATGCCTCGTCCCGTCCGCTCACGCGGGGGTTTTTCGACGCCGGGGAAAAGCAGCCCATCGCCCAGCCGCCCGCGGCGGAATATGCCCGGCCCGTGCTCGCGCGGATCGAGGAGGAGCTGAGCGACGGGCGCTGGCGGGTGGAGGTCAAGCACCGCTGGGACGTGCTCGGCTTTCCGGTGGAGATTCTCGTGCCCGGCCTGGAGCGGCCCGGTCTCCCTCTGGAGGACTTCGGCCTGGAGGACGAGAACGGAGAGGCGCTTTCCGTGGTCCATCCGGGGCAGCGCGCCGTGTTCATCAGCGAGCGGCCTGAATTCCGCAAGGGCATCTTTCTGCGCAAGGCCTGGACCTTCGACATCTAAGGAAGTATTCTGCCGCAAACCGGCAGCCCGTTCCCTTCATCCGTCTGCCACAGGGAGGAATCCGATCATGTCCACGCCGCGCGCGACGAGCATCTTCCGCCGTCGAATCCCTTGCGTCCCCGTGCTTCTGCTCCTGCTCGCCCTGCCCGTGTGCGCTGCGCTGGCCGCGGAAGCGGGCAAAGGCGTGGAGCTGCACACCGGCTCGCCGGACTTTTTCGCCCAGGCCACCTCGGACGGAGTGCCGCCGGACTTTCTCTCCTCGCGCAGCGTGTCCGCGCGCATCGTGCAGTACAACCGCCCCCTGGTGGACATGCTCTCCGAGGCGGAAGGCGAACTGACCTACGTGCAGCTCAAGAACGGACACGCCCTGCACCGCAGCTACTATTCTCCGGCGGACGGCAGGATCAACCAGGTGGAGTACCGCTTCGTCTACCATCCCGAGACCAAGGAAGCCGAGCTGACGGATATTCTCGTCAACGGCAAGCTCCAGGACAATTACGATTTTTACGACTTCGCGGACGATCTTTGCCGTCCCGGCCGCCCCTAGCGGGGCATGGGGGACCGCTGCCGCGCTCGCGCGGGCGGCGGCTGCAAGAAGGTGAAGAACGCGGACGTGCATGGGGGCTGCCTGAGCGCGAGCCGGGCAGGCATGGACGGGAAACAGCGGGCCGATGAGGCCGGATTGCGATTCGGAAGGAAAGGGCGGGCGCGGCGGCCCGTTCGGCAGGATTCCTGAAGACAAAAGAGTTGCGCAGCTGGCCGGTTTTCCCGGCGGTTCCCCGGCTTATCGCCCTGGAGACTGATGCTGCGCATTCATGTGTTGTGTGGGGCGGCTCCATCCGCCAGTATGTTCTGCTCGGTTTCTATTTCTTTCTACCCTCCGTTGCGGTTGGCGACCTGTTCCTCAGCCTCGATTACATGATAAGCCCGCCAGCCTGGAAGTCAAGATTCCAGGGGCGGAAAATCGCATTTTTTGAGAGAAAAAGTGAATGATGGCGGGCAAATAAAAGTGCGCGGGGTCCGGTGACCGGCTTGCCGTGACCGCTGGTTTTCGGGTCTCGGCTGGTTTACCGCGCACAGCTCATGGTAGCAGCTTGGGGCGACTCAATTCGCCACATGTCGAGAAAAGCTTCGGTGTCTATTTCCTCCTACCCTCCGTTGATGTTCTTGCAGGCATCTCCGGCGAGGCTGCCGAAGCGCTCTCCAAGTTTGATTCCATCATATTCCCCTCATGGTTTCGTGTCCAGAATATTCCAGGAACCCGCACCAGTCGTATCCGCATGGTGAACAGGCAGTTGCGCGAGCGCGCGAAAAAAAGTTGCGTTGTCGGAGCAGGCAGGGGGTCGAAAACGGCATTCGGGCGCATGATTCGGCCCGTGCGCGCAGCCGGGAGCGCAAAGGCTCGATTTGTCCGGCGGCGCTGGGATGGGGCGCTCCTGCGGCGCAGGTTTTCCCAATGTTCGCAGGAGAATGCGAAGCGCCTGGTCCGCAGGCGCAATAGACAGGGCACGGCCAAGACTCCGGCGGCCCGCTTCAGAGCCGTCGGCCCGTGGCCGGCCGCCTGCTTCCCATTGTTCGTCGGGCGACGCGAGCGGTCTATTCGTCGCCGAAGGGATCCGCGATCAGGCTGGCGACCCTGTCCGCGTTCAGGCTGTGCATTTCGCCGAGTCCTTCGAGATCCATGCCCAGGCTGTCCGAGGGAGCGGCGCTTTGCTGGGCTTCTTCGGGGACGGCCACGCGCGCGGCGCGGGCTTCCTGCATCTTCTGCGGGGCCAGGTTTTCCAGGGAAAGACGGTCGATGTTGCTGATCTGCATGAGCGTTCCTCCTTTGCGTTGCCCGGAATGAAGCAAGGAACGTGCTGTAGGGAATGAATGCAATTATTTCATATGGTTGATATTCAGAAGACGGCAACTCCTGCCGGGTTCGCGCCTGCGCGCCGCAGATTCGGGCCGCGCGCCCGGCAACACAGGGACGAAATCAAGCACGTATCAGGGGGCTGTCCCGACTTCGGGTCCGAAACGCATGGCGCCTGCGTGCGCAAGCGGCCCCTTCGCGGCGTGTCGCGCAAGCTATTTTTGGGACCGGGCAAGGGCTGCGTTGCCCGCATGGAGCGCACGGTCCGCGGCATGCATAAATGAAGTCCATTCAAAATCGTCTGTCATTATTATTTGTATTTCAGTTGCATGCGAAATCGTCGCTTGTCGGTTGGCGTATGGTGTCGGCATGTGATCTCGGCCTGGGATGTCGCCCGGCGGAGCGGCGTGTCGCGTGCAAGACTGGTGCGGACTGGTGCAAGGTCAGCGCGCGGCAGTGCCGGACGCCCCTGCGAGCACGTCCGCGAAGAAGCGCTGGAGCGCGTCGTCGTACACAGGTCCGGAGAGCAGAAACCCCTCATTGTGCCCGCCCTGGAGTTCCTGGAAGACCTTGGGCCCCTGGTAGCTTTCATAGAGTTCCCGGCCCAGGGCAAAGGGCACGATCTCGTCTTCCGGGCTGTGGATGAAGAGGATGGGCAGGCCCATGCGCGCCAGCGCGTCCAGGCGGGAGAGCGTGTCGTACCGGAAGCGGGAGAGCGCCCGCACGGGCAGAAAAGGATAGAGGCGTGCGCCCATGTCCGGGACGGAGGTGAAGGTGGATTCGAGCACGAGCCCGACCGGGCGGACCGTTTCCGCAAGCTGCGCGGCTACGGCTCCTCCCAGGGAACGGCCCATGACCACCACGCGGCCGGGCTTCTCTCCGCGTTCGTTCAGAAGCCAGTCCCAGCAGGCGCGCGCGTCCGCATAGGTTCCGGCCTCGGAGGGGCGGCCTTCGCTCTCGCCGTAGCCCTGGTAGTCGAAGAGCAGCACGTTCATGCCCAGGCGGTGCAGGATCAGCGCGGTTTCCAGGCGATGGCCGAGGTTTCCCGCGTTGCCGTGGCAGAAGAGCGCGGTGCCGCGTCCGCCCGGCCCCAGGTCCGTCGTGGGCATGCGGTCCGGCTCGGCAGGGATGAACCAGGCTTCGATGCGCGCGCCGGAATCGGAAGAAAGCCGGAGCCGTTCATAGGCGAGGCCCACGTCCGAAGGCGTGGACTGCACTCCCCGCATGGGTTGGTAGATCAGCCGGGATTGAAAGACCGCCAAAAAAGCAGCCAGCCCGATCCAGAGCGCGGCGGCCAGGGCGAATGCACCGCCGAGGCCCCATTTCATGATCGAAGCGAGGGTGTTCATGCGTCTTCGCGGGGCATGGGCCGCAATGTCGGGTTCGGACGCAGCCGCGCGTGCGCGCGAAAGAGGGCGGCGCAGCGTTCGCACCCGGACTCCGACAGCCCGCACATGCCGTGGCAGAGGGTGAGCTGGTCGTAGAAGTTTGCGGGCAGGGACGCATTGGGCACGTCGTAGCGGTCCGCGAATTCGCCGAGGGTGTCCAGCAGGTCGAGCAGATTGCCGTCGTAGCTCCGGTCCAGATAGGCGGTCACGGCCCGCCGCAGGAAAGCGGGCCCGCCGTTGTTGCGCCCGCATATCTTGATCAGGTCCGCGCAATCCTCCACCTTGTCGAGGTCTTCGGGCCGCAGAAAGGGCGAGGAAAACAGGCGTTCCGGCTTTTCCAGCACGCTGCGGATGCAGCCGAAGTCGCGGTTGAGCGCAAAGGTGCGTTCGGCATGGCCGGACAGGTGTCCCAGGGCTATGAGCGCGTCGTGGGAAGGCTTGTGCGGGCAGTGGGGCAGGCAGCCCTCGTTGGCGAGCAGGCCGACGCGCAGGTCGGGATGCCTGCGGCGCAGGGCCTCGCGCACGCGGCGCAGTTCGGTCGGCCGCCGGTTCAGGCTGCGGTCCAGGATCACGCGGGACGGCTGCTTGAACCCGCATTCGCGCACAAAGCCCAGCAGAGCCGTGACCTTGTCCTCGTGGTCCAGGAGGCGGTTCACGCCGGGCACGGCTTCCAGATGGGCGCAGAGCGCGGGGGCGACGTCGTGCAGGGCGCGCAGGAGGTAGGCGTCCACCCAGATCAGCCCGCGCACCTCGGCCCCTTCCAGGAGCAGGCGCAACAGATTGGCCACGGAGCGCATCCGCTCCCGGTCGTGGTAATGCGCTTCGCCGTGAAAGGCCGCGTTGAGCAGCAGGTATTTGTCCGGCCCCACGATCCTGCCGAGCATCTCGGCGATTTCCAGCGCGTCGCGCCGCTCCAGGGCCGGACGGGCGTCCGCGAGCAGGTCGCTGTAAAGGCTGAAATGCACGGACTCCAGCTCCTGGGCGTTTTCCGCCAGGAAATCGAGATAGCCCGCATGGGGCAGAAATGGCACGTCCAGCAGCACGTCGGGCAGACCTCCTGGTTCTTTGGGTAACGCAAATCCGGACGCAGCGCTACGTCCTGAGTGCCTTTGCCGAAACCGCTCGACCTGGGCGCGTGCGGCCGCGTCCGATTTCGGCGTGCGAACCTCGCCAGGGGTGAAGTATTCTTTCCCTTTGTCCGAAAAGAGAACGCGGGCGGGGAAGCGCCCGAAAACGGACTGCAACGGCGACAAGGAGGCGTGATGGGACAGGTCATCGCCCTGGACCGCTGGCGTGAGCGCCGCCTGCCCGACCCGGAGCCGGTCGAGGCGAGGCGGCCCGTGTTCACGGCCGGGGATGTCTGGGGCCGCGATTACACCGACGAGGAGGCCATCCTGTTCGGAATGCTCAAGGTGCGCGACGCCCTGAGATACTACACGCCGTACGACGAGGGCCTGGACAGGCTCCTGCTGGACGCGCTCGAAGCGGCCTACCGCGTGGACGAACTGGGCCAGGCGCATCTCGGCAAGACAGTGGCCCCGCTCAAGGAATACATCCTCGACTACATGGACGAGGAAAACGTCAAGCACATGAAGACCGCGCTGATTCTGCTTGATCTGATCGAAAAATCGCCATCCTACAAATGAAAAAGAGCGGATCCGCCGGGGATCCGCTCTTCTCGTGCGCGCTCGCGCAGGGGCGTCGTTCCGGGCTACAGAACCCGAAGAGAGCGCCCCGCCGTGTCGAAGACGCTTTCGAATTCCTTGAACTGGTCGTCCTTGCAGCCGCCCGTGACCACGTAGGCCATCTGCTTTTCAATGACCGCGAAGCCCACCAGGGTCAGTTTCTGGTCGTCCACCTCGATGCTGTACTTGAAGCGGACGCCCTTGCGGTCGTTGATGGTTTCGGAAGCCTGCTCCAGGAACGTGAAGCCGGGCATGACCTGTGTCATGATCTTCTTGGCCTGCTCGATGTACTGCTCCGGGGTCATGTCCTGGCCCAGGCGCTCGCTGGTGACGCCGAAATTGGGGCGGCCCTTGGTGGATTCGCCGGGGGCGGCGAAGGAGACGAGCGTGCCCATGCCGTGCAGCTCTTCCCAGTCCGAGGGATGCGCCAGGGCAAAGCCGGCCTTTTCGTCCTTGTATTCGGAATAGCCGTCCGGCAGGCCGCCGGAACAGGCGGCAAGAGCCAGCAGGCAGAAAATCGCGCACAGGGCTCCGAGCCGTTTCCAAATCATGCCGTGCATTGTCTTTCTCCTTGAATTGACGATCGGTGCGGCTTTCCGCCGCTCCGCGCGATGTGTCACTTGATGCAGGCTGTTGCGGCGCGTGGCCGGGGAATCCCGACAAGGGCCGTGCGCCGCATGAAAGGCGACGCATCCTGCCGATATTTTCAGCAAACTAGCACACCCCGGTTGCACCGACAACACAAAGAGGCCCGGACTGGGTGGAAAACGTCTGCCAAACCGAAAAGCTATCGCAAACTTTACAATATGCGCATTGATCTGAAATTATGTAGAAATAATGGCAGATGAAGCCTGCGATGCGCAGGAACGCGAACCTCGCGTTTCGCGCTTTCCCGCGCTAGGATGCACGCAGAAGCACGGCGCAGGCAGGGCGCGTTTCGCGTCCGAGGCCGAAAAGCAAAGAACGCCAAGCCCAACGGAGAAGGCCATGCCCAAGGAATATCTGGAGGCCGTTGCCCGGCCCGG
Source organism: Paucidesulfovibrio longus DSM 6739 (assembly GCF_000420485.1). Classification (NCBI taxonomy): domain Bacteria; kingdom Pseudomonadati; phylum Thermodesulfobacteriota; class Desulfovibrionia; order Desulfovibrionales; family Desulfovibrionaceae; genus Paucidesulfovibrio; species Paucidesulfovibrio longus. The sequence goes on from NZ_ATVA01000014.1 coordinate 190,765, forward strand.
CCAGACCGTCAACCCGCTGTTCACCTTTCTCGGCCTGGAGCTGGCCGCGCTTTCCCCAGGCCGATGCACGCTGCGGCTGCCCTTCAAGCCGGGACTGGTCCAGGGCGGAGGCGTGATTGCCGGAGGCGTTCTCGCCACCCTGCTCGACGAGGCCATGGCCCACGCGGCGCTGGCCCTGAACGCGGCCGAGGGCCGGGGCAGGGTCGCGACCATTTCCATGGAAACGCGGTTTTTCGCCCCGGCAAGGCCGGAAGCGGACCTGGAGGCGTTCGCCCGCGTGATCCGGGGCGGGAAACGGGTGCTCTTCGTCGAAGCCGAGGCCGTGTCCGGGGAAACGCGCGTGGCCGTGGCCAGCGCCCAGTTCATGGTCCTGGGCTGACCTACCCCAAGAGCGCGTCCCGCAGGGCCGCGAGCGTGGCCCCGGCCGGACCCTGGAGAAAAACGTCCGTGATGCTCTCCGTATAGGAAGAAGGCTGGACGTTGACCTCGATGATCCGTGCGCCCGCGTGTTTGGCCATGTGCGGGATGCGCGCCGCCGGATGCACGTTGCCCGACGTGCCCACGATGAGCACGGCTTCGCATTTCTGGGCGGCGAGGGTGGAGAACTGGTACGCGCCCTCGGGAATGGGCTCCCCGAAAAAGACGATGTCCGGCTTGAGCAGCCCGCCGCAGATGGGGCAGGGCGGCGGCAGCAGATTCAGGCTGACCTCGCTTGCCGGCGTCTTGCGGCGGCATTGCAGGCAGTCCATGGCGGCCATGCTGCCGTGGAATTCGTGCACCTCCCGGCTGCCCGCGCGCTGGTGCAGATTGTCGATGTTCTGGGTGATCACGGCGTGCAGCCTTCCGGCCCGCTCCAGCTCGGCCAGGGCCAGGTGCGCGGCGTTGGGCTGGGCCAGGGGCAGGGTGTCGTAGAAGAGTTCCTTGAGCAGGGGCCAGACCTCGCCCGGATGCTGCATGAAGTAGCGCTTCTCGAAATATTTCGGATCCTGCTTTTCCCAGAGTCCTCCCGGCCCGCGAAACGGGGCGATGCCGGATTCGACGGAAATGCCCGCGCCCGTGAAGGCCAGGGTGTAGCGCGAGGCGCGGAGCAGGTCCGCGGCCTGTTCGATCAACTCCTGCATCATTTCGACTCCCCGCCTTTCAGATGGCGATCCTGCAACTCGCGCAGGCGGCCTGATTCCACCATGTCGCGCAAGCGGTTTTCAAAGGCGCCGGCCCTGGCCAGCTGTTTCGAGCGCAGGGAAAAGGCGAAGAAGAGCGGTTCGCCGCCTTTCAGCCGATACTCGCATTTGACGATGTTTCGATCCAGATGCAGCGCGTGCAGAACGGCGTCGCCCTCGTTCTCGTCGAGCATGACCAGATCCACCGTGCCCGCCAGGAGCAGCTTCATCAGCCGGGCCGCGCTGTCCTGCCGGACGAGCGGGATGAGGCGGTCCGTTGCGATGTCCTTGGGCAGGGGGGAGCCGCTGCGCACGCCCAGCTTCTTGCCGCGCAGGCGCAGTTGGCCGGTCACGGGCGGAGCCTCGCGCAGGCGGTAGAAGACCGCATCGGGCCGGACGGCATAAGCGGGGCGCACGAACAGCAGTTTTGCGGAAAGGCCGGGTTCGTCCTGCACGCCGGAGCCCAGGTCGGCCCTGCCGTCCGCGAGCATGGCCCGGCACTGCTCGCCCGCGCAGGGCACGAATTCAAGGTCGAGCCGCAGGGACTCGGCCAGCTCGGAAAGCACGTCCGCCTCCAGGCCGGCAGGCTCGTCCTGCACGCGGAAGAAAAAGGGCTGGCGTTCGGGCGCGGCCACGCGCAGCACGTCCAGCCTTCCGGCCGAGGCAGCGGCAGGGACGATCAGGCCGAGCAGGCCGAGCAGGCAAAGAAGAAGCTGGGTGCGCATGGGGGAACTCTACCGGGCCGCGCGACACGGCGTCAATGATGCGAAGGAGGGAAGGAGGGCGGAAGGCCGCGCCGTAGTCCCCCCCTCCGAGCGGTCGGCATCAGGCCAGTCTTGCCCTTGCCCAGCGCTCGATGTCGTGGGCGGACATGGCTCCGGGCTGGCGGGCGATCTCCCTGCCGTTCCGGTAGAGCGCCAGGGTGGGGATGGACTGGATGCCCAGCCGGGCCGCGAGGGCCTGTTCGGTTTCGGTGTTGACCTTGATCAGCCGGACGTGCGGGTGCAGCAGCCGTGCGGCCTCGGCGAACTGCGGGGCCATTCCCCGGCAGGGTCCGCACCAGGGCGCCCAGAAATCCACGAGCACGGGAACATCGGAGCGGGCGGTCTGCTTGAGGAAGAGCCGTTCGTCGGCTTCGGCGGGCGCGGGCTCGAATACGGGGCGGGCGCACTTGCCGCAGGCGGCCTGAGCCGCGCGGGAGAGGTCCACTCGGTTCACGGCGCCGCAACCGGGGCAGACCAGATGGATGGGTTCGCTCATGGGCGTCCTCCTTGTTCCACTGGAGATAAGCACGGCCAGTGGTTTGGCAAGGTCCGCCCGTGTGCCCGCAGGGCAGGGGGCTAGGCCGTGGGCGTGCCCTCTTCCTGGGGCTGGACGAACACGTACAGCGGCAATTCCTTGGCGATTTCGCGCTGCTCGCCCATCTGCACGGCCAGGACGATGTTGTGGCGGCCTTGCTGGGAAACGTTCAGTCCGGGCAGCCGGAAATTGACCTTGTGCAGGGACGCGCCGTTGGGCTGGACCGTGTTCGCGCCCAGGTTGTGCGCTTCGCCGTCCGGGCCCACAAGGCTCAGCCCCAGGGTGAAGGGTTCGGTCAGCGGGGGCACGGTTTCCCAGAGGGTGGCGATGTAGCAGGGCGGCACCGAGGCCGGGAGGCTGCGCACGGTGCCGTGCTCGAAGGCGCGGATGAACGAAGCGGAGCCGGATTCGCGGTCGATGATCACGTCGCTGCAAAGCAGCGCGTAAACGATTTTCGGAAGCATGGTCCTCCTCTATTGTCAGTTGTCCAAAATATGCAGGGCTTCGTCCACGGAGGCGCTCTCGTGGACCACGGCGTTGAGCGCCTGCACGAGCCTGGTCGGGTTTTCGTGCTGGAAGACGTTGCGGCCGATGGAAAGGCCTGCGCCGCCCGCCATGAGCGAGTTCTTGACCATTTCGAGCAGGTCGCGCGTGGAGTCGAGCTTTTCGCCGCCCGCGATGACCACCGGAACGCAGCAGCTTTCCGTCACGCGCAGAAAGGAGTCGGGGTCGCCGGTGTAGTTGACCTTGACCACGTCCGCGCCGAGTTCCATGCCCACGCGGGCGCAGTGCGCGACCACGTCCGGGGCGTACTCGTTCTTGATCTTGGGTCCGCGCGCGTAGACCATGGCCAGCAGCGGCATGCCCCAGTAGTCGGCGCGTTCCGCGGTGCGGCCGAGCTGTTCGAGCATCAGGGACTCGTTATCGTCGCCGATGTTCACGTGCACGCTCACGCCGTCCGCGCCGAGGCGCATGGCCTCCTCCACGGTGGTCACCAGAGCCTTGCGGTTGGGGTAGGGGGAAAGGGTCGTGCTGGCGGAGAGGTGCACGATGAGCCCGAAGTCCTTGCCTTCGGAGCGGTGTCCGCAGGCCACGCAGCCCTTGTGCACGAGCCCGGCGTTGGCCCCGCCGTTCACGAGCTTGGTCACGATGTCGCGGATGTCTTCCAGTCCCTTGATGGGGCCTACCGTGACGCCGTGGTCCATGGGCACGATGATGGTCCGCCGGGTGTTGCGGTTGAAGATGCGATCCAGCCTGAGAGCTTTTCCGGTGTTCATGGCACGGCTCCTTGTGAAGGGTGGATGACCGGGTGGTCACCAGACCTGTTTACCCAAACTCGCGGCGAAGCGCCAGCCTTTCGCGCTACTTGCGGGTCATGTCGCTCCAGGCCCAGACCACCTTGCCCACGATGGCGCGGCTGATGTCGCCCTCGTAGTCGCGTCCGAGGCGGTAGACCATGGGGGGAAATTCCTTGCTGTTGTCCGAGTAGAAGATCAGCTCCATGTCGTCGGCGGTCTTGTGCGTGGACACGCGCTTGACCATGGCCCCCGCGTCGTCGCCGCCGGGTTCGGTCACGAGCATGATCTTTCCGGCGGGCACGGGGTCGCGCTCGTTGCGGTCCACGAGCACGATGTCGCCGGGGTGCAGGGTCGGGATCATGGACTGCTCGTACTTGCCGATCTGCACGGCGACCATGTTCGAGCGGAAGCGCACGGCCTCGTGGTGCCGCCAGACGAGCACCCAGCCGTCGATGCGGTCTTCGGGAATGATGCCCGGCCCGGCCGCCACGGGAGAGGAGGCCAGGGGGACGGCGATATAGTCTTCGGACGCGGGCGGCGGAGAATCCCGGCCGACCTGCGAGCGCTCCGGGGTGACGAAGCAGACCTCGCGCGCGGCGTCCGCCGGATCATCGGGAAAGGCGATGCGCGCGCCGAGCTTGTCCAGGATGCGGCCCAGGGAATCCACCGTGAGCCCGCGTTCCCCGGAGAGAAACCGATTCAGCTGGGAGGGGTCCACTTCCAGGGAGTCGGCCATGCGCTTCTTGTTCGGGAAGCAGCTCCCCCGGCCCACGAGGTTGTTCAGCCGGTTGCGCAGATCATCCGTAAAGCCCATGCACCCTCCTTTGCCCGCCGGGTGGCGATGTTGTCTTCAACATTGGATATACTCATTTTTGGACTTTTGTCTAATGTTATTTGACAAAAGCTGTTGACAATTAATTAGTCATATGGCTATTCAAAACATGGCTGCGGCGTGGTCGGCGACGTGGGTTTTCTCCCGACCTTTGCAAGCGCCAGTCTATAATTTATCGTTTAATTGCGTAAAAAATTCATAAACAAAAGGGGAATGGAATGGATATGGATCTGGTTCGGCTGGAGCGTTCCGAGGACGGGGTCTTCGGGGTTTTGCGCTGCGGAGGTCGTGTCGTCTGCTGCACGCTGGAACCGCAGGATTTGGACAATCGACAAAATGTCTCCTGCATCCCTGAAGGGGAGTATGTTTGTCGTCGGACACATTCCAGCCGTTTCGGGGAGACGTTCGAGGTCTGCGCCGTTCCGGGCCGGGACCACATCCTCTTCCACGCCGGCAACACGCAAGGCGACACGCGCGGCTGCATTCTGCTCGGCCAGGGCGTGGGCATGCTCGGCGGGGTCCGGGGGATCATGGATTCCCGCAATGCCCTTTCGGGATTTCTGCGGCTTCTGGAAGGCCGCGACCAGGTCGAGCTGCGCATCCGAAACGCAGGGTAGGACGAGCATGGGCGACAGCATCTGCATCAAGGGGGCCAAGGCGATCTGCTCGGCGGTGGGCGAAAATCCAAAGGAGATAGTGCGGCTCGTGCGGGAAAAGGGACTGCCCGCCTGGAAACGCGAAAACCGGGGTTCCTGGCGGGCGCTGCCCGAGGATCTCAGCCGGTGGATGCGCGACCAGCGCAACCGCCACATTGATCCGGGCTGCTGCGATGATCTTCGGCTTTGAGCCGCGCGGATGGGAGAAGGAGACCAGAACGGACCGGAAACGAGGCGCGCTTCCGGTCCGTTTTCGTGCAGGGGCGTGCCTGCTCAGCTCCAGTTGGTCAAGGCCCGGCGGACCATCTCCGGAGCGATGGAGCCGAGCGGAAGCACCTCGCGGACGCCGCCGAGCTTGATGGCCTCCTTGGGCATGCCGAAAACCACGGAAGTGGCCTCGTCCTGGGCGATGGTCCAGCCGCCCGCGTCGAAAAGCTCGCGCATGCCCTTGGCGCCGTCGTCGCCCATGCCCGTCATGATCGCGGCCACCGCGTTCTTGCCCGCATACTGCGCTGCCGAGCGGAAGAGCACGTCCACCGAAGGGCGGTGCCGCGAGACCAGGGGGCCGTCCTTGATCTGGACGTAATACCGCGCTCCCGCGCGATTGAGCAGCATGTGCTTGTTGCCGGGCGCGATGAGCGCCTGGCCGCGCAGCATGGTGTCGTTGTCCTGGGCTTCCTTGACCGTGATCCGGCAGATCTGGTTCAGCCGCTCGGAAAAGCGCGCGGTGAATCCTTCGGGCATGTGCTGGACGATGGCCACGGCCGGGCAGTCCAGGGGCAGGGCCTGAAGGAACTGCGAGAGCGCCTCGGTGCCGCCCGTGCTCGCGCCCACCACCATCATTTTTTCCGTGGTCGAGATGGTGTAGCCCTTGCCCTTGGCGATGACCACGTCCGCGTCCAGCTTGGGCTGGACCTTGGCGTCGCGGGCCGAGAAGATCTCGCGCTTGCGGGGCTGGACCCTGGCCACGGCCTTGACCACGTCGCAGAGCCGGATGCGCGACTCCTCGAGAAATTTCTTGGTGCCCACCCTGGGCTTGGTCACGATCTCCACCGCCCCGTATTCCAGGGCCTTGAGCGCGTTGTCGCTGCCGTCCTGGGCCATGGAGGAACAGATGATCACGGGGATGGGATGCTGGGACATGATCTTGCGCAGAAAAGTCAATCCGTCCATGCGCGGCATTTCAATGTCCAGGGTGATCACGTCAGGAATTTCATGGCGCAGGCGTTCGGCGGCGACGTAAGGATCCGGAGCCGTGGCCATGACCTCGATGTCCGGATCCGATTCCAATATTTCCGTCATTGTCTGGCGGACCAGGGCTTGATCGTCCACCACGAGTACGCGAATTTTCTTGCTCATGCCCCCTGCCTTTTTCGGCGATGCAAAGGATTGGATAGTGGCATAATGAGGGAAAACGAGGTTTGACGCAAGAGGACGAGGCTGTCAGGGCATGATCTTCATGGAAACGATCACGTCCGTGGCCGCTTCGTCCATGTGCCGGGTCAGGGGCTTGTAGCCGCTGCGCGAAAAACGCAGCGTGGTTGGCCCGTCCGTGGAAATGGAAAGAGTGAAGCGGCCGTCCGGGCCGGTGACGGTATGTTCGCCCGTTTCCAGCGCCTCGACCCGCACCCCGGAAAGCGGTCCGCTCTGCCCCACGACAACGCCGGAAACCGCGCCGCGTCCCAGGGCCGGGGAGCAGAGCAGCAATACGAGCAGCACGGGGGCGAGAACCTGTCGTAGCAGCACGCGAACCTCACGGTTTGAAAAGGGCCGATTCGCCGATGACCTAGTGCATACACAAAATCAGCCCGACAGCCAATGCCCGGAAAGGCCCGCCCGCCTCGATCTTCCAGGCGGTTCACATTTTCCCTGCGGCGGGGTATTGCCCTTTCGGGCACATGCCAACCACTAGAGAGGAGAAACGCGTATGAAACGCTCACGATTCCCTGTTCGTATTTTCGGCCTGGCGGTTCTGGCGCTGACCCTTGCGGGCTGCGCCGCGCAGAACGTCGTGCCGCTGACCTACCCCGCCACCGTGGACAACGCGCCCTGGTGCCGCTGGGACATCACCGTGGTCGCCTTCCAGGACCAGCGTCCCGCCCCGAAGCTGCTCGGCACCCTCGACGAGCAGACCAGCTACGTCGCGGGATCGGACGTGGCCGAGTGGGCCACCCGCGCCATGTTTGAGGAAATGAAGGGCCGGGGCTGCTCCTGCCGCTACGTGGCCACGGCGGACAACGCCGGATCCGGCTTCGTCATCACGGGCGAGGTCCAGCAGGTCCAGCTCGACAAGGTCGGGCTGAGCACCTGGAAGACCCAGATGAAGGTGCGCTACACCCTGACCCGCGACGGCGAGCAGCTCTACGCCGCCACGCATACCGGCGTCGTGGAAAAGCCCATCGTGCTCGAACGCGACGCCACATCCCAGATCATGGCCGAGGGACTCCAGGACATCACGGTCCAGGCCGTGCAGGCCATGATTCCCGCCATGGAGAAGGTCAAGGCGTTCTAGAACGGAAAACCGCCTCCGGCGGTCGGGCGAGGCAATCCCCGGCTGCCGGAGGCGCTCTTTCAAGCGTTTTCGCGCTTACTGATTTCTCTTCATGTAGCCCTGACTTCCGTCGTCATAGGGCTTGTAGGGCAGGTTGACCCGGTCCTCGTACTGCTTGGTGCAGGCGGCGTAACAGCGGTTGTAGGCGTTTTCGGCCTTGATGCGCCGCTGGTACTGGGCGTCCGTTTCCGTTCCGGAAAAGCGGGGGAACGGCGGGCAGGCCGCAATGCACTTCTGTTCTTCGGCCTTCCAGCGCGCATTGGGAAATCCGCCCCCCTGGGCCTGGGCCGTGCCCGCGAAAAGCAGGCCCGCGCAGCACGTCAGTCCAATCATGCGGATCAGGCGCATCGATTCCTCCCGGCTTCAGCGGCGCAGCGTCCGGGCGCGCTCCAGGGCGCCCCGGTGTCCGCGCTTGGCCGCGCGGTCATACCAGCGCAGGGCCGTGGGTATGTCCTTTTCCACTCCGAGCCCGTGCTCGTACATCCAGCCCATGTTGAAATATCCCGCCGCGTCGCCCAGGGCCGAGGCGCTCCGGAACCAGCGCAGGGCCTTCTCGTTGTCCGGGGGCGAGCCCAGGCCGTCGCGGCGCATCTGGCCGAGCAGCACCTGGGAAGGCGAATGGTTCTGCCGCGCGGCCCGGAGCAGCACCTGGGCGGCGTCTTCGTATTTTCCGGATTCGTAGAGCGTTCTTCCCTGCGCGTATTCCCTGGCCAGCGGGCTTCCGGGCGCTTCGGGCGCGGCCGGGGCCGCAGCGGACGGCGGCGGGGGAGCATCGGCAGGCTTTTCCGCTTCGGGCGCGGGAGCGGCGGGAGGCTGCGCGGCTTCCTGGCGGGCGAAATCCGGATAGCGCGGATCCGGCGCAAGATCTTCCAGCGAAGTGGGCCAGGGATCGTTGCCGGTTCCTTCGGCCGCATTTGCCGTTTCAGCGGAGGCGTTGGTCTCGGCGGGCGAGCCTGCGTCCGCTTCCAGCGGCGCTCCGGTGGGGTCGATTTCGCGCAGGGCCTTTTCCGCAGCTGTGCGCACGGCGGGATCCGAGTCGCTCTTGAGGGCGCGCAGCTTGGGCGCGGCAGGCAGGGATATGGGGCCGATCTTGCCCAGGGCTTCGGCTGCGACCTGCCGGAGTTCCGGGTCGGAGCTGGTCAGGGCGTCCCGCAGTTCGGGCACGGCCTGCGCGGCCTTGGGACCGATGTTGCCCAGTGCCTTGGCCGCGGCCACGGCCGCCTGGTCCGGTCCGCGCTGGAGCAGCGCGGCCAGGAAAGACGCGGCAGGCGCGGCAGCGGCTCCGAACGAGGCCAGGGTCTGGGCAGCGGCCGTGCGCACCAACGGGTCGGTGTCGTTCAAGGCCCGTCCGAGTTCGTCCAGGGCGTGCAGCCCGGCCTCGCCCATGCTCCCCAGGGCCCGGGCGACGTTTTCGCGCACGCGCGCATCCGTATCGCTCAGGGACCGGGCCAGGGCGGCGCGGGCCGGAGCGCTGTCCGGACCAAGACGTTCCAGGGTCCGGGCGGCCCGCCTGCGCAGCGTCGCGTCCTCGCTGTCCAGGGCCCAGGCCAGGGCCGGAGCCGCGTCCGCTCCGCGTTTGACGATGAGGTCGGCGGCGGCGTTCGCGGTGTGTTCGTCCTTGCCGAGGTCACGGACGAGGTCGGCCACGGGGGTGCTTTCGGAAGCGCCGGAGTGTTGCCTCGTAGCGTTTTCCGAGTCTTCTTCCGAACCGTAATCGTCACCTTCCGAAGGGTGCCGATCTTCTTTGCCGCTGTTTTTGAATACTTTAATGGTTTCCGAAGCCACGTCACGGACCGATTGCGTGGTGTCGCCGGAAATGACCCCGTCCAGGGCATCGCGCGCGCTGGCCGGGTCGGGATCGATCTTTCCGAGGGAGCGCACCGCCTCGGCCCGGACCTTGGGGCTCTTGTCCTCGCGCATGGCCCGCATCAGCGCGTCGGCGGATTCGCGCGCGCCGGGGCCGATGCGGCCCAGAGCCATGGCCGCGTTGCGCCGCACCCAGGGGCTGGGGTCTTCCAGCAGCCGCTCCAGCTCCGGCGCTGCGGGCGCGGCGTCCGCGCCGATCTCGGCCAGGGCTGCGGCGGCGTTGCCGCGCACGTCCTCGACGTGGTCGTCCAGGGCGCGCGAAAGCGGACGGACCGCGTCCGAGGCGTTCGAGCCCATCAGCCCCAGAGCGATGGCGGACTGGATGCGGGCGAAGCGGGACTGGTCTTCCAGGGCGCGCGCCAGTTCCGGCACGGCCGGAGCGCCGATGCGCGAGAGGGCCTGGGTGGCGGCTCCGCGCAGCGCGGGGCTGTTGCCCCGCAGGGCGTCCACCAGCGCGGGCACGGCCTCGCTGCCGCGGCGCAGCAGCTCGTCCAGTGCGGCTGCGCGCACCTCGTCGTTTTTGTCGTCGAGCTGGCGCACGAGATTTTCCGCAGGAATCTTGCGCACGTCCGCCGGGGATGCCGCGCAGGGCAGCGCGATGCAGATCAGGAAAAGCAGAAGGGCGGTGCTGGCGATGCGGCTCATGGTGTTAGATGCGCATGTCGATGCCCCGGAGCTTCCATTCCGGGTATTCGAACACGAATTCCATGCGGAAGCGCAGCGTGCCGCGTTCATGCGGGAAATATCCCTTGAGCACGAGAACGCCGTCCGCGTTGACCGTGGGAGGTTCGCTGAAGACCGGGGAAATCTGGTCGAACCCGGTCAGATCCACCTGCTTGGAAATGAAGGGCTCGAAGGCCTCGAGCAGCTCTTCAGGACTGATGCGGCTGGCCCAAAGCGCCGATATGGAAGCATGGAACTGATGAAAGTCCTTTTGCTCCACGGCCTCGGCAAAGAGCTTGGCCGTGTCCGAGGCCATGCGTTCGAGCACTTCCTGGTCGGGGAGATCCTTGGTGATCTCCCGGCGGGCCAGGCCGGGAAGGCGCGCGTCGATGAAATGGATGCGCCATTCGCCTTCCTCGCGGACAAAGGTCAGGACCAGGGGGGTCACGGAACCGTCGTCCGCGTAGACGGTGCCTTCCAGCTCGCCGCTGTCGCCGACGTAGCTGCGCGAGGTCCAGACCGAGGTCATGTAGCGGTCCAGGGAGCCGCGCCGCAAAAACGCGCGCAGCTCTTCCGGGCTGACCGTGTTGCGAAAGCCCTTGGAAAGATAATTATAGGCTGTGTCGAAACGTCCGTCCCGTACGGTCTGGAAAAAGGCGTCCGCGTTCTGGGACATGCCCGTGGTCAAATTATTGACCACAAGAAGCCCCGCCAGGGCGACGGCGGCGAAGAACGCGAACAGGGCGAGCAGGCGGGTCATGCTACCTCCGAAAGGGGATCATCCGTTCAAACCGAGGATTGGGTCGTTTCCATACCGCTGCGGTGCAGGTCTCATACCAGTTTTCAGTGCGAAGCGCAGCCCCGCCGCCCTGTTGACTCCCGGTGCGCGCGGCGGCATGGTGAAAGCATGCGCAAAGCAAGGCGAACCACTGATTCCGGGCACGAACGAAGCTGCGCCGCCGCGCGGAAGGGGGTGCCCCTGCTGCTTGTCTCGGCGCTGCTGCTGGGCCAGCTCTGCCTCTGCGCAGGCTTGGCCCGCGCCCAGGGTACCGAGGACTGGAAGCGCCGGGAGCGCGCCTGCATCGCGGCCTGCCCGAAGCCCTCGCTGCGGTACCAGGCCGGGGAGACCGCCGCGAAACAGCGCGAGCGCATCGCCCAGGAGGACCGCTACAACGCCTGCTTTCTGCGCTGCACCCGCGACTATGTGCGACACTATCCCAATCTTGGCAAGGGCCAGGGAGGGGACAGCGTGATCTACTACCGCAAACGCTGAAGGCCGCCCTGCGCGGCCCTCGGGAGGAACATGCGTCGAAGGGATTTGCTCAAGGGTGTGGGACTGGCTGCGGCCGCCGTGGCGGTCGCGGGAACGGGAGCGCCCGCGGCCTTTGCGGCCAAGCGCCGGGAATGGCGTATGGCAACGGCATGGAGCCGGGACATGGACGTGTTCTGGGACGGGCTGGAGCGTTTTTCGGCCCGCGTCTTCGAGCTGACCGGGGGGGGCCTGCGCATCACCCCGCTTCCGGCCGGGGAGCTGGCCGGTCCGCTGGATGTCTTTCAGGCCGTGGCCGAGGGCCGCGCCGAAATGGGCCACGCCTCGGCCTACTATTGGGCGGACAGGATCCCGGCGGCCCAGTGGTTTTCCTCCGTGCCCTTCGGCATGGACAAGAACTGCCTGAACTCCTGGCTCTACGACGGCGAGGGGCTGCGCTTCTGGGAGCAGGCCTACGAGCCTTACGGGGTCGTGCCGCTGCCCATGGGGGACACGGGCGCGCAGATGTTCGGCTGGTTTCGCAAGGAGCTGCGCAGCGTTTCGGACCTCGTGGGCCTGAACCTGCGCTTTCCCGGCCTGGCGGGCAAGGTGTTGGAGCGGGCCGGGGCCAGGGTGGTCATGCTGCCCGGGCAGGAGCTGCGCGACGCCTTTGCTTCGGGCGCGCTGGACGGGGTCAACTGGATCGGCCCGCATCATGATCTCGCGCTGGGGCTGGCCGGGGCCGGGGCGTGGTACTATGGGCCGGGCTGGCAGGAGCCGTCCGGACGCATGGAAGGGCTGGTTTCCCGCGCCGCCCTGGAGCAGCTGGACGCGCCGCAGCGCGCGGCACTGCGGGCCGCCGCCGCCGAGACGGACCTCTGGATGCAGGCGCGGTTCGACGCGGCCAACGCGCTCTCCCTGGGCAAGCTGCGCGGGCTGGCCGGGGTGCGGGTGGCTTCCCTGCCGGATGAGTTCCTGAACCGGATCTGGGTGCTCAGCCGCGAGGTCATCGACGAGGCGGCCGCGGCCGATCCGCTCAGCGCGCGCATACACGAGGACTACATGCGCGTCTGGGAACGCAGCCAGACCTGGAACGCGTTCTCCGTCCTGAACATCTGAGCCCCGCGCGCGTCATGCACCAGGGGATCGGGCAAAGCCTGATCAGCCGTGGCTTTCGGCCGGAGCCTCTTCGTGGGCCGGGGCTTCGTGACCCGTCCCGGCGGCGGCGCCGTGGTGGCGCTCGATGTCCGGGGCGTGGAGCTTGCCCGTCTCGTAGGGCATGTCCAGCTTCTGGCCGATGACCGGGGCAAAGGCGACCGCGCCCGCGACCACCGCCGCGAAGATCAGGAAGGAAAAGAATTTCTTCATCGGATTACTCCTCGTTGCCTGCTGCCGAGGGTTCGGGCCACAGGGATATTTTCTCCGCACCGATAGCGCATTCATGAAGGAAAATCCACACCTGCGGAAAGACGACCGCAGCCTTGGCCCAGGTGTCGCGGCTTTGCCCGGCCATGAAAGAGCGTCGGCCATGAAAGAGCGCCTGCCACGAAAGAGCGCCGGGTAGGGAAGAGCGCCGGGTAGGGAAGAGCGCCGGGCACGAAAGAGCGCCGGGCAGGTGGCTCCGCATCGTCCGGGGAGGCGAAAGGGAGCGCCCTTGCGGAAAGAGCGTTGCGAACTCCGCTCCAAAGGGCGGGACGCTGAAAATGGGCTTTCCCGGATCGCATCTTCTCAACTTTTCAAAATGCAAATTTTCTTATATCGTCTCAGTATGTTTCGATATGCCTGCGTATTGAGGTTTGCAAAATGAATGGCATGGTGCGCCGAGGCATTGGCCGAGGCATTGGCCGGGACATTGGCCGGGACATTGGCCGGGACATAGGGCGGGCCGCGCTTTGCGCCGCGCTGGCGTTCTCTCTTTGCTGCTGCGGACCCTCGGCAGGGCCGGAGCGGAGCGTGGAGTGCGCCATGCAGGCCCTGGCACGGCTCGACGCCGTGGGCCTGGTTCATTATCTCTGCGCGGAAACGGCTCCGCCCGTGGACGAGCTGCGGCAAAGCATGGCCGAGGCCAGGGCGCAGGGAGCGCGCATGGAGCTGGCCGAGATGCGCTACGAGCTGCTGGAGCAGGACGGGGACGAGGCCCGCGTGCGCATGACCGGACTGCTCAAGGCGGACCATCCCAGCCAGGGCCCCAGCCGGGAGCGGCTGGACGAAACCGTGCAATTGCGTCTGGAGGACGGCCGCTGGAAGATCTGCGGCGGGCTGATGTGACGCTTTCTTCGCCGGGATCGCGTTGACCCTCTCCGGCTTTCGGGCTACCCAGAAGGACGCGGTTTCGCGCATGCAAGGAGAATCGGAATGAGCAAACGAATCCCGGCGATCGCTTCCCTGGCGGCGCCGCTCTGTCTTTTGCTGCTGCTGGGGGCCTGCGCCCAGACCGGCGAGCAGCCCGGCGATCCCCTGTCCGTGGCCAAGAAGGCCGTGGAGGTTTCCCTGGCCTACGACATGGACGGGCTGAGCGCCCTTTCCTGCGCGCAGATGCGCAAGGAAATCGAGGAACAGCGCGGCGACTTCGAGGAGACCATGAACATCCTCAAGGGCATGGGCGTCGATCTCAGCCAGGTGCGCTACGACATGAGCGGCGTGACCTTCGAGGTGGTCAGCCAGGGTGAGCTGACGGCCAAGGTGCACATGGGCGGCGTGCTCAAGGTCAAGGTTCCGGGCCTGCCGGAAGAGTCCCAGGAACAGAACCAGGACATCGAGCTGCGCAAGGAAGACAACGAATGGCTCGTCTGCAGCGAGCTCCAGTCCTGATTCCGGGGGCTTCGCTCCCCGGCTGCGGGGTCGCCGCCGTGCGGCCCGCCCGGCTCGGCCGCGCCCGGCCATATCGGCTTCCATTCCTTTCGGAGTTCCACTTCCCCGTTGACCCCCGGCAGGAGCGCCGCGTATAGCCTGGGCAGAGCAACCTGCAAACGGAGAAGCCCATGCCCCGCCTCGCATCCATTTCCATCGTCCTTCTTCAGTTCCTTCTGGCCGTCGCGGTCCAGGCCGGAACATCGTCCGCGAACGATTCCGGTCTCGTTGCCGGTCCCGCTCCCGATTCCCCGGAATATGCCGCGCGCATGGTCTACGAGGGCGGGCACAGCCTGAACTACGAGATGATGGCCCGGCACGCCTGCATGAGCGAACAGGACCGCGCCGAGCTGAAGGCCTTTTTCGAATCCCAGATCGCCGAGCTGCGCGCCGCCGGAGTTGATTTCGACAAGATCGGCTACGATTTCAGCAAGGTGGAATATACGCTCCTGGAACAGGACCAGGATCTCGCCCGCGTGCGCATCAGCGGCCCGTATGCGATCCTCTCGCCCACAGGCCCGCAGTGGGACGAGGATCCGGACGTGGTCATCGTTCAGCGCATCGGCGGGGAATGGAAGATGTGCGGCGACCAGACCCGTTCCAACCTGCCCCTTTCGGATTACCGGGTCTGGCTTGAGAACCCCTCGGCTTTGGCCGGGGAGGCGCCGGAGTCCGGTCCCTCGCCCGTGGAGGTGGCCCGCGCCTTTTGCGAGGCGGTCTACCGCATCGACGCCCAGGCCATGCAGGCCAACATGTGCAAGGCCATGCGCGATTCCGGCCTCGTGGACATGGCCGAGGGAGCCCTGCGCGAGTTCGAGGGCATGGACGTGAAGTGGGCCGACGTGAAGCACGATTTTTCGGGCCTGCGCTACGAGCTGGTCCGCCAGGAAGGCGGCATGGCCGAGGTCCGGCTCACCGGCACCTACAGGCGCGAGCATCCGACCCTGGGCGGCGAGGAGCAGCAGGAAAACCAGCTCTTCACCCTCAAGGCCGAGGACGGCCGCTGGGTCGTCTGCGAATGACGCATCCGGCGCGGGCCTTGGTTGTCCGGACCGTTGCCCTTTGCTGAAAAGCAGCCCCTTGCGGGGCTGTTTTTTTTTGGGGCCGTCCCCTGCGGAATCGCCCGCCGAGCCGTCGTCAAGGGGGCAATCGCGTCCTTTTGCGCCGCTTTCGGCTTCCTGTTTTGTCCGACCCGGAAAACCGGGGCTAGGCTGCGGGCAAATCAAAGGAGGTTTGCATGGCGATACCGATCGTGGGCGCGTTGGCAGGGTTGCTTTCCCTCGTGGTGGACGGGGTGCGCGAGCATCTCAGAGGCAATCAGGAAATCCGGCGCGCCGTGGTGGAAAACAAGGTCAGGCTGGCCCAGTCCAGCCAGGAGTTCAACCAGGCCTGGGAAATGAAGCAACTGGAAAACGCGGGCTGGAAGGACGACGTGCTCTTTTACGCCTGGCTCGCGTTCTTCGTCTGGTCCGGGTTCGACCCGGCGGGCGCAGGCGAGGTGCTGCGGGCCTGGGAGGCCCTGCCCGACTGGTTTCTTCAGGTCACGTTCTGGATCGTGGCGGCCGTGCTCGGCGTGAAGAAGATCGGCGACTACCTGCCCGGAACCCTGCGCGGGGTGCGCTCGGCCCTGGGGCGGGAAGCGGCCGCGGAAAACGCCGGAGCGGACCAGGGCGCAGCGCCCACGCCGGGAAGCGGCCCGTCCGCGCCGGGCCTGGTGGGAGGATCGATCCATGAGCGTTGACGCACAGGGCTGGCGGGTGGATCGGCGCATCAATCTGGCCACGCTGCTGACTCTCGGTTCCTGCCTGCTCATGGCCGTGACCGCCGGGGCCGGACTGGGCGCGCGGCTTCAGGTGCTGGAGGAGAAGCTCTGCACCCTGGAGCGGCGCGTGGACGAAGCGCGCGAGGCCGCCATCAAGGTCGAGCGCATCGAGGAGCGCGTGCGCGGCATTCAGGAAATGCTCGTGGACATCCGCACGGAACTGCGCAGGAGGACGTGATGGCCGCCAGGACGTTTTCCCGGAAACAGCGGAGCGCGTTTCTGGAATCGCTGGCCCAGCACGGCAACGTGACCCAGGCCGCGCAGCATGCGGGGCTGGGCCGCTGGAAGGTCTACGAGCTTCGCAAGCAGGATGCGGAGTTCGCCCGCGAATGGGAAGAAGCCCTGCGCGAGAGCGAGGACCGGCTGGAGGCCGAGGCCGTGCGCCGGGCCGTGGACGGAGTGGAGGAGCCGTATTTCTACCAGGGCGAGCAGCGCGGCGCTTCGCGGAAGTATTCGGATCAGCTGCTCATGTTTCTGCTCAAGTCGCGCCGACCCGATCGCTTCGGGACAGGAGCGGCCGGGGAGGAGGACGGTTCCGGGCAGACCGGTTCCGGCTCGGTGGTCTTCGAGCTGCACCTTGCGGGGGAGCCGCCCGCAACGGACGAAAGCGAAGAGCTTCCCTGCTGATTTTGCAGCCGGGGCGGCTCCCGGCAGCCGCGGTCTTCCGGTCGGGCCGTTGGCCGCGCACGGGAGCAACCTGTCCGGGCGGATACCGCGTTAGCGCCCGCCCGTTTTCATGCCGTGCGCACATTCACCGCGCACGTTTGCCGCGCACGTTTGCCGCGCACGTCCGTCACGCACCTCCGGCGCGCATCCGCCGCATTCTGCCGGAACGTTTGCGGGCCGCTCCCTCGGCCCCCTGTCAACAGGGAAAAAACGTCCTTTTCCTTTCCTCTTTCCCGCCCGTTTCATCCGGCCCGAAAAACCGGGGCTAGGCTCCGGCCATGAACACGACAGCAGAACTCACAAGACGGATACGGTACGTGGCCTCGCCGACCCTGGCCCGCTTCCACGCCTCGAACGCCTTCTATCGCGGCGTCATGGGGCCTGTCGGCTCCGGCAAGTCCACGGCCATGTGCATGGAGCTGGTGCAGCGCGCCCAGCGGCAGCGGCCCGGCCCGGACGGCATTCGCCGGAGCCGCTTCGCCGTGGTCAGAAACACGTATCGGGAACTCGCGGACACCACGCTGAAGACCTGGCTGGACTGGTTTCCGGAAGATCTCTTCGGGCGCTTCGGACATTCGTCCATGACCCACGTGCTGCGTTTTGCGGACGTGCGCATGGAGGTGCTCTTCCGGTCGCTGGAGCGGCCCGGCGACCTCAAGAAGCTGCTTTCCCTGGAGCTGACCGGGGCCTGGTTCAACGAGGCCCGCGAAATGCCCAAGACCATCGTGGACGCCATGGGCGACCGCGTGGAGCGGTATCCCGCGAAGCGGGACGGCGGCTGCGCCTGGGCCGGGGTGATCATGGACACCAACCCGCCGGACACGGACCATTGGTGGTATCGGCTCGCCGAGGAGGAGCGGCCCGGCGGATGGGAGTTCTTCAGCCAGCCCGGCGGCGTGGTGGAGCTTTCCCCGGACGGGGACGGGCCGCGCTTCGCCCCGAACCCGCAGGCCGAGAACCTCGACAACCTGCCGCCGCACTACTATGCCCGGCGCATGGCCGGGAAGCCCGCCGACCACGTCCGCGTCTACTATTGTTCCAAGTACGGCAGCGTGCAGGACGGCAAGCCCGTGTTCCCGGAGTTTCGCACCTCGGTGCACGTGGCCCGCGAGGAGCTGCGCGCCGTGGAAGGCGCTCCGTTGCAGGTGGGGCTCGACTTCGGCCTGACCCCGGCGGCGGTGTTCGGCCAGCGCCTTGCTTCCGGAGCCTGGCTCTGGCTGGGCGAACTGGTGGCCGAGGACATGGCCATGACCCGCTTCGCCGAGGAATTGCGCCGGGTTCTCGCCGAGCGCTGGCCCGGCCTGGAGGTGCTCGTGCACGGCGACCCCGCCGGAACCCAGCGCTCCCAGGTGGACGAGCGCACCCCCTTCGACATTCTGCGGGCCTCCGGCATTGCGGCGCGTCCGGCTCCGAGCAACGATCCGCTGCTGCGGCGCGAGGCCGTGGCCCTGCCCCTGACGCGCATGGTGGACGGCAGGCCGGGCCTGCTCGTGGATCCGCAGTGCCGGGTGCTCATCAAGGGCATGGCCGGGGCCTACCGCTATCGGCGCGTGGAGCTGGCCGGGGAGGAACGCTACAAGGACGAGCCGGAAAAGAACCGCTATTCCCACGTCTGCGACGCGGCGCAATACCTGATGATCGGGGCGGGCGAGGGCCGGGCCGTGCTCGGCTGCGAATCCGGGCCGCGACCCGCCAGGGCAGAGAACGCCTACGATCCGTTTCGGAGGCGCGCATGAGCCGCTCGGGATTGCTGGTGCCGCCGCCCTGCCACGCGCACTATCCGGTTGGGGAATATCGGCACTTGCGGCTTTTCGACGATGCCGGAACCTACGGATACGCCGCGGTTGCCGAACGGGAGGACTGCCTGGAATTGCACCTGGAGGTGACGCGCTGGGGCGCGCGGGCCAGGCTCGGACTGCTGCGCGACCTGGAATGGCTCAAGGCGCAGGCCCGTTCCCTGGGCAAGGTCCGCATCACGGGGATTCGCCAGGAGCCGGACAACAGGCCGGACCCGCGCTGGGCCAAGTTCACGCGGCTGTACGGCTTCACCGGCCAGTGCGTGCTTCAGGCCGCGTTCCTGGAGCTGGACGGAGAGCGGTAATCCTCTGGAGGACGGCGCTGCCATGAACGGGCGCGCGCACGCGGAGCGCTTGACGAGGCGGCCCGGCCCTGCCTAGGGTGTGCCCACTTTTGCCGAGGAGAACTTCATGCCCATGTTCCGCAGTCCCTTGATCGCCGCCCTGTTGCTGGCTTGCCTTTGCCTGATCGCAGCGGCGCCTGCCCGCCCCGCCCTGGCCGAGGACGAAATCTCCCGGGAGGAGGCCCTTGCCCTGCGCCGGGCCTACGACGAGCAGCGCACGCATGAATATCCGGATGTCGGCGTGGACAAGGCCCTGGCCGCTGCCGCGCGGGTTTTCGAGCTGGCCGACGGCGGATACGCCGTGCTGATCGGCAAGGGGGGCGTCGTGGCCCACCGCGAGCGCGAGGCGAGCCTGTTTTCCGCCGAAGCCGGGGACTATTGGTACGTGGATGCGAGGCCTTCCGGAAACGGCGTGGTCATGCGCATTCGCCGCACTTCCGAGCCGGATCCCCGGACCTCCCTGGACGCGGAGGAGCAGAAAGCCCTGCCCGGCAGGCTCGTGGACCCCGCGACCCTGGACCCGGAAGAAACCTGGCTCTCGGAGCTGACCGATTCCGGCGCGGCCTACGCCATCTTCTTCAAGCGCATGGACTGGCTGCTGGCGCGCAACAATTACTGGCTCTACTGCCGCGCCGCCGAGGAGTACGTGAAGATGGAGAAGCTCGCGGGCACGCTCGACTCCCTCTGTCGGGACGCCGGAGACAAGCGCCCCTCGCTTCGCTAGAGAAAGGCGGAGCAGGAGTCGGCGCGGTCTTCTCTGCCGCCGCGCAAGGTTCTGCGCCGGAAGGATGAAAGCTGCGGGCCGATTCAGTCGAAGCGGATTTCCAGAATGGAGAAATCGTCCTCCCAGCCCTCGCGCCCGGCAAGGCTCTGGGTGTGGCGCATGAGTTCGTCGAGACAGGGGCTTTTCGTCCCGGCAGGCCCGCCTTTTCCGGAGCCGTTCCCGCCCGCCATGAATCCCTCGAATTCCTCGAAGGTCCAGATGCGCCCGTCCGTGCATTCGATTTCGTAGACCCCGTCCGAAAAGACCAGGAGCCGTTCGCCCGGAGCGATGTCCGCTGCGTCCGTGACGTAGGCCTGCCCCGGAACGCAGCCGAGCAGCATGTTGTGGGTGAAGAGCCTGCGCGCTCCGTCCGGCCCGAAGAGCAGGGCCGGAGGGTGGCCCCCGCCCGCATAGGTCAGCGTGCGTTCGCGCCGGTTCCAAACCCCGTACCACATGGTCAGGAACATGTTGTTGTGCCGCTCCATGGGAAAGGCGTCGTTGAGCGCGGCCAGCACCTGGCCGGGATCGCGATAGTCCACGTCCTGGAGCATCCGCGAGTGCAGCACGTTCATCACCGAGACGGAAAGCAGGGCCGCGCCCACGCCGTGGCCGCTGACGTCGTTGAGGTAGATGGCGAAGTGTTCGTCGTCGAGCCAGTGATAGCCGAAGGCGTCGCCGCCCAGGGAGCTGGACGGCACGTAGCGCCAGTCGCAGCGGAGCGGGCCGGCGGCCTGGGGCGGGGGCAGCAGGCGGCGCACATATTCGGCGGCGGCTTCCAGCTCCGCGGAGAGCAGGTCCAGGGTCTGGTTCAGCTCGCGGGTCCGCTCGCTGACGAGCTCTTCCATGTGGTTGTAGAGCTTTGCGTTTTCAATGGCGATGGAAGCCTGGGCCGAAAAGGCCAGGAGCCGCGTTTCGTCGCGCGGGCTGAACGGTCCGCCCCGTTTGTTCAGGGCCTGGGTCACGCCGATGATGCGCCCTTCCTTGTTCACGACCGGGCAGCAGAGGATGGTCCGGGTGCGGTAGCCCGTGCGGCGGTCCGTTTCCGGGTCGAAGCGTTCGTCCGCGTAGGCGTCCGGGATGTTGATGGGGTCGCCCGTGCTGAAGACCCGGCCCGCGATGCCCGCTGCCTGGGGAATGCGGATTTCCCCCACGTCCAGGCCCTGGGCCACGGGGGACCAGAGTTCGTGGCGTTCTTCGTCGTGCAGGAACAGGGTCGAGCGTTCCGCGCCGAGCAGGCGCGTCACCGAATCCATGATTTTCGCAAGCAGGCGGTCCAGGTTCAGCTCCGAGGAAAGGGCCAGGATGACCTCGCGGAACTGGTCTTCCTCCTGGCGCGCCTCCAGGGAGGATTCGCTGGCCAGGGCCAGGTGCCGCAGCAGGGCGGCCACGGTTTCGGCGCGTTCGTCCTCGCCCCCGGCGACCGAGCCGAGCAGCCTGCCGTGCAGCCGGACTTCGTGCGCCGGGCCGCACATGTCCTGCGGGCTTGTGCCGTCGAGCAGCACCCCGCCGTCCGGCGCGAACACGCGGACAGGTCCGAGCCGCTCCACGAGGTCGGCGACCCCCGTGCGCGCGAGCAGGCGATCCAGCAGGCATTGATCCATACGCTTTTCTCCCCCAGGGGCCGGTTCGCGTCAAGGCGTAACCTGCGCGCGATGCGCGGGGACGCGATTTGCGGCAGACAAGGAGGGCATGATCCTGTATCCTGGAATGGGAGGAGCCTGATGGTCAAGGAAGTTCCGATCTCTGAGCTGCGTCCGGGCATGTATGTGGTGGATACCGGCCTGTCCTGGATGGACCGCCCGTTCGTCTACTCGACCGAGGGGCGCATTTTCGGTCCCGACGACGTGCGGCGCATTCAGGGCGAAGGGTATCTTTCCGCTTTTGTCCGCGAGGGCGACGAGCGCGGTCGGAGCGGCCCGAACCTCTCCCGGCGCATGGCCGGGAAAGAGCTGGCCCCCCTGCCGAAGGAGCAGGAAGCCGAGGCCCGCGTCCGCGAACGCCTGCGCAAGGTGCCGATCCGCAAGGAGATAGAAACGGCGCGCCAGGTCCATTCCCAGCTTGTGGAGTACACGCGCGGCGTCATGAAGGACGCCAGGCTCGGCAAGCCCGTGGATTATGAATCCTCCAAACCCCTGGCCGGGGCGCTGGTGGATTCCGTGATGCGCAACGAGGACGCGCTTCTCGCGCTCAAGTATCTCAAATCCTTCGACGAATATACCTACAACCACAGCATCAACGTGGCCGTGGTGGCCACGGTCTTCGCCAAGTCGCTGGGGTATTCCGAAGATCGCCTGCGCGAGCTTTGCCAGGCCGCGGTTCTGCACGATCTGGGCAAGGCCCTGGTGCCGGACGAGATCCTGAACAAGCCCGGACGGCTGACCCCGGCGGAATTCGCCGTGGTTCGCGACCACCCCGTCAACGGATTCGAGCTGCTGCACGGCGCGCGCGGTCCGAGCCAGGACGTGTTGCGAGGCGCGCTCGAACACCATGAGAAATTCAACGGCGGCGGGTATCCGGACGGCTTGGCCGGGGACGAGATCGGCGAGTTCGGAAGGATCATCGCCGTGGCCGACGTCTACGATGCGCTCACCAGCGAGCGGGTCTACAAGCGGGGCATGACGCCGAGCAACGCCCTGCGGATCATTTACGGCATGCGCGAAAGCGATTTTCATCCCGGTTATGTGGAGCGGTTCATCCGCTGCCTGGGCATCTACCCCGTGGGCACGGTGGTGCGGCTGACCACGGGGGAGACGGGCGTGGTGGTCCAGGGCGCGCCGCCGACCCCGCTGCTGCCCACGGTGCGCGTCGTGCTCGACCGCAACCGCGTGCGCACGCGTCCCCATGATCTGGATCTGGCCGCCCTGGCCGAGCAGATGGGCTTGGACGCGCCGCGCATCGACTCGGCCATCGAGAGCTACGAGGACGATCCCCTGATGCCCAGAATCGATTCGCGCGAGTATCTGGGCTGATTCTGCACGACAATCACGGAGGCCGCATGGGATTCGCCGTTGGACATGATCTTCGCCGCAGACCGGGCTGGACCCGTTTCGCCGCGACCCTGGCCGTACTGCTGCCGGTGCTGCTGCTCTGCGCCTGCGTCGCCAAGCAGAGCCACCCGCTCTTGCAGTACGAGCCGGCGAAAATGACCGATGAAGGGCTGGTGCGCTACTACTACGATCTCGGCGAGGCCATCGACGCCTGCGAACGCTCCGGGCAGGGCGACGCCACTGTTTCGGTGGGCGGCGGAGTGGGCACGGGCGGCTGGTCCGGAGTCGGGGTCAGCGTTGGGCAGCCGGTGAGCAAGGGCTGCAAAAGCGACCCGCTGCGCCAGCGGCGCGTGGACACCGCCATCGAGATGCGAAAACGCGGCATTCAGCACTAGCGCCGCCCCCCAAAAAAAAGAAGCAGCCCAAGGGCAAACGGTTCCTAGGCGGGGCCTCGTCCGCGTTTGAGCAGGCAATGCCTTCTTCCGGGCGAAAGCCGAGCAAAAGCCCCTCGATCGCAAGCCGAGGCGCTCCGGTGCGAAACGCGCGCGTGCGGAAGGCTATCCGTTCTGGGCGACGAGCGCTCCGCCGGTGCGTTCGGGAGCGGCGAGCACGTAGGTGTTGGCGCGGTTGTCCTCGAAGAGGAAGGTCGGCAGGTGCTGATCGTTGTAGGACACGCTGGAGGCGTCCACGTCCGTGAAGTTGTTCACGGTTTGGTTGCTCGTGTTCTGGCTGAAATCGTTGAAGTTCGTCACCGACTGCGGCCGGGTCTGGTCCGGCGGAACCTTGTTGTCGAGCAGGTCGAGCAGGGCGCCGGTGTCCACCACGTCGGTGCTGAGGATGAAGTCCATCTTTTCGATGGGCTTCCAGGTGGAATGCGTTTCCTTGGGCTCCCAGCCCTTGATGTCGAGCACGTGCTTGTATTCGTCGCTGGGCCAGTTCTGGTTGTGCTGGAAGCGCGGCCCGTGAAACTCGGACATCTGGTGCGGAAAGACGCGTCCGGGACTCGGCGGGTTGACCCTGCCGGGGGGCGTGTTCGGGGAGACGCCGAGCTTGGGCGCGATGGGCACGTAGCCGCCTGGCATGAAATGGCTGCCGCCCAGGCCGATGGGCACGCTGCCGCCGGGCGTGAAATGGCTGAAGCCGGGAGTGGGCTGCACGTTTCCGCCGGGCGTGAAGTGGAAGTAGCCGGGAGTGGGGCGCACGTCCCCGCCGGGAGTGAAGTGTCCGCCGGAATTGCTGCCCACGGGCACATGCCCGGACGGAGTGAACACGCCGCCCGTGGTGGAGTGCACCGGGGTGCTGCCGGAGGGCGTGAAATGGTTCGCACCGCCCGTGGCGGGCGCGTTCTGGGCGACCGAGACCATCATGCCGCTGGTGGCCAGGCCGCCTCCGCCGCCTCCGCCGCCGTGGCCGAAGCCTGAGCCGTCGATGGGCACCCAGCCCGGCGTGGTGTCGATGGGCACGCGGGCCATGGACGTGTCGATGGGCACGAATCCGGCGGGGGACACGGGAACCGAGGCTGCGGGCGCGGGCCGAACTTCTCCTGCCGGGCCCGCGGTGACGTGGCCCGGAGGTCCGGCTGTGGTGTGGCCCGGAGGTCCGGCCACGATGAAGTCGGTGACGCCGTTCATGAGCAGGGCTCCCGATTCGTGTTGGCGCGCGTGCGCAACCTTCCCCTAGTCTATCCCAGATAACGACGAAACCACGTTTGCCAAGACCTGTCAAGCGAGCCGGGCGTGGCCCGCCCGGAAAGCGCTGCGCTCCAAACCCTGTCAACAGGGAAAATCCGTCCTTTTCCTTTCCTTCTTCCAGCCATTTTCATCCGCCCCGCAAAACCGGGCCTAGCATGGGCCTCGTGCCGGAATGACCCGGCGCGAAAGACCTCAAGGAGGAAGATCATGGGAGGAGCGGCATCCGTGGTGGCCACGGTGGCGGGGTTGGTTTCCGGGGCCGGGTCGGCGCGTTCCGGGGGCGGGACGAGCGGTCCGAGCGCGGCGGACCTGCGCGCGCAGCAGCTGGAGGAGCAGCGCAAGCGAAAGGCCGAGGAAAGGCGCAAGGCGAGGGAGCGCAAGGACGAGGCCAGGGAGCTTGCCGACGCGCGGCAAAAGCGCGCGAGCGTGGGCTCGCTGCTCTCCGGAGGCGCGGTCCTGCTTGGAGAGCCGGACGTGAGCCGCACCGGGCTCAAAGGGAAGTTGGGCGAATGAGGCCGCGCGACGCACGCATCGAACTGGAACTTGCGGAGCGGGTCCGCGCCCGGCTGGAAGCCATGCGCGCTGGCCGCTCCCAGTGGGAACCGGTCTGGCGCGATCTCAGCGACTACATACTGCCGCGCAAGAATTCCTTCGGCAGCGGCGCGGGCCGGGGCTCCGCCGGGGACGAGCTGATTTTCGACTCGACCCCGACCCATGCCCTGGAGCAGCTCGCTTCGGGCCTGGGGGGGCTTCTGACCAATCCGGCCCTGCCCTGGTTCGGCATCCGCGTGCGCGACAGGCGCACGGCGGACCGCAGGGAGGTGCGCGAATTCCTGCAGGAGACGCGCGAGCGCATGGTCCGGCTTTTCAACACGGAATCCACCGGCTTTCAGGCCCATGTG
Source organism: Paucidesulfovibrio longus DSM 6739 (assembly GCF_000420485.1). Classification (NCBI taxonomy): domain Bacteria; kingdom Pseudomonadati; phylum Thermodesulfobacteriota; class Desulfovibrionia; order Desulfovibrionales; family Desulfovibrionaceae; genus Paucidesulfovibrio; species Paucidesulfovibrio longus. Next base: position 216,160 of record NZ_ATVA01000014.1, read on the forward strand.
CACGAGCTGTATCTGGACATCGTGCTCCTGGGCACGGCCGTCATGTACGTGGAGGCGGACCCGGACACCGTGGTGCGCTTTTCCACCCGGCCCCTGGGCGAGGTCTTCGTCGCGGAGAACGTGCGCGGCGTGGTGGATACGGTTTTCCGGCAATACGAGCTGACCGCGCGGCAGGCGGTGCAGGAATGGGGCGAGGACTGCTCGGAGGCGGTGCGCGTCCTGGCGGCGGACAGGCCCGAAAACAAGGTGGAGATTCTGCACGCGGTCTTTCCCCGCGCCGACCGCGACCCCGCGGGCTTCACCTGCGCGGACTTTCCCTGGGCCAGCGTGCAGCTGGAAACCGCGACGGGCCGGGTTCTGGAGGAAAGCGGCTACCTGGAAATGCCCTACATGGTGCCCCGCTGGTCCAAGGCCGCCGGGGAGACGTACGGCCGCGGGCCGGGGCTGACCTCCCTGTCGGACGTGCGCGTGCTCAGCGCCATGTCGCGCACAGCGCTCATGGCCGCCGAGAAAATGAGCGATCCGCCGCTGATGGTGCCGGACGACGGATTTCTCGGTCCGGTGCACACCGGGCCGGGCGGGCTGTCCTACTACCGCGCCGGAAGCCGCGACCGCATCGAGGCCCTGCCCGTGGCCGTGGATCTGAAGGCCGCCGAGGAAATGATGCGCACGCGCAGGGAGTCGGTGCGTCGGATTTTCCTCACGGACCAGCTCTCCCCGGAAGGGCCGGGCCTGACCGCCACCGAGGCGGTCATCCGCCAGAGCGAAAAGATGCGCCTGCTCGGCCCCGTGCTGGGCCGGATGCAGACCGAATTCCTCAGCCCGTTGATCCGCAGGGTCTTCAACATCCTGCTTCGCGCCGGGGAGCTGCCGCCCCTGCCGCCGGGCCTGCGGCCCCGCGACCTGGACGTGGAATACCTCTCGCCCGTGGCCCGCGCCCAAAAGCAATACGAGGCCCAGTCCCTGCTTCAGGTGGTCGAATATCTCGGCCCGTTCCTGCGGGAGGGCGACCCCTACGGAGTCATGGACAACTTCGAGACGGACCGCATCGCGCGGCATGCCGCGGAAATGTTCGGCACGCCCGGCGACTACCTGCGTCCGGAAGTCGAGGTCCGCGCGCGGCGCAGCGCGGGCAGCGGCCAGGAGAGCGACGAGCCGCGGGAACAAGGGGCAAGGCCATGAGCGGAGCCGGACAAAACGGCGGCGGTTCTCCCCGGTTCGGTTCCGGACCGGTGGCGCAGGCCGAGCTGGAGCGGGCCTATGCGCGGGTTTTTGACGGTCCGGAAGGCGAAGCCGTGTTCGCGGATCTGATGCGGCAGGGGCGGCTGGAAGCACCCATCTTCTCGCCGGACGCGCTGGAACTGGCCCACGCCGAAGGGCGCCGGAGCCTGGCCCTGCACGTCCGGCGCATGGCCGAGCGGGGCCGTGCGGGCGGCGCTATTGCAGGGCGTGCAGGGAGTTGAGGTGCGTGACCCAGGTGCTCAGGGCCAGGCTGGCGGCGTACGCGGCCACGCCGAGCAGGGTGACGCGAAAAAAGGACCGAAGGCGGCGCATGGCGGTCTCTCCTGTTTCCGGTTCCCGGAACGTGTTTCCGGTCCGAAAGGGTGAGCAAGGGCTATGCCAGCGGAAACATTGGACATGTTAGAAAAACTCTAGAGAAAATGGAGGAAATCATGGATCAGGTGAATCAGGAGCAAGGCTGGTGGGTTGAACTGCCTGCGGAATGGAGCGCGCCTTTGCGCGGGGAGGACGGCGTGGAGCGGCAGGTGCCCCTGCGGGAGCATCCTGCCCTGCGCAAGTACGCCAGCAAGGACGAGGCCGTGAAGGTCTTGGTCCATGCGCAGCGCATGCTGGGCCGCCGGCCCGAGGGGTACGTGCGCGTGCCGGGCGAGGCCGCCGCTCCCGAGGAGCAGGCCGAATTCCGCGCGGCCCTGGGGCTGCCCGAGGCTCCGGACGGGTACGGCCTGCCCGATGTGGAGCTGCCCGACGGGTTCGAGCTGCGCGAGGAGCTGCGCAGCGCCTACCTGGCCAAGGCGCATGAGCTGGGCCTGACCCCGACGCAGGTCAGCGGGCTGTTCGAGTGGTTCGTGCCGCTGAACGTCTCGGCGGCGCAGGAGCTGAGCCTGGACCAGGAGAAGCGGCGGGGCGGAGAGCTGGAAAGCCTGCGCAGCGTGCATCGCGGCGAGACCCAGGCCGTGCTGGAGGCGGCGCGCCAGGCGGCGCTGGCCCTGGGCGGCGAGGAGCTGCTCCGCGTCTTTGAGGAAACCGGAGCCGCGGACCGGGCCGTGGTCGTGAACGCGCTATCGCGGCTTGCCCCGGTCATGCTGGAAGGCCGGTTTCGCTTCCGCGACGCGGGCGCGACCCAGGGCCTGACCCTGGCCAAGCTCAAGGAAATGATGCGCGATCCGCGCTATCACGATCCGTTGCAGCGCGACCCCGCGTTCGTGGAACAGGTGGCCAAGGGCTTTGAGGCGCTCTACCCCGGCAAATACGAGCCGGGCTCGCGGAACTGACCGGGCGGGCAAGGAAGGGCGGTTCCGGCATCGGCCGGGCCGCCCGAAGGCGCGGGCGCGTCAGTTGTCGCGCAGGACGCCCATGAAGAGCAGGGCGGCGGCGCGTTTCTGCGGCAGGGTGATGTTGCCTTCGGATTCGGGCTGGGGCTGGTCGGGCCGAATCGTCTCCAGTTCGGTCGAAGGCGGCAAGGGAGCAATGGTCAGTCTGTGCCCGGCATCGGCCACCATCGGGGTCCGGTTGTTGAAGTCGTTGGAAACCAGGGCGGCGAGAACGGTGAAAACCATGGCCAGGGCCATATATATGATCGTCTTGTGCATGGGAACCTCGGTTCCCGCGAGCGGCGGAGAGAAGGAAACAGGTGCGAAATGCAGCGGCTCCGCTTTCACGGGTGTCTCTCGGTAAAAGAATCATGGGTAAAGCGCAAGGCAAAATGTCCTAGGTGCCTGAATCCGGTTGCAGGAATGCATCTTTTCAGGGGCTGGAATGCGGATTTCGGGAGTGAAATCTGCACAAAACCCGCGTTGGCGGGCAGCCATGCATTCGGTTCCAATCGCAGTAAAAATGATATGATCATTATACTGAATTAAAATGGAATAATGCAACTTAAGCACAAATTAATGAGAACAGCAATGTCCACGAATGCCGGGTCGCAGACAGCGATTCCCGGTTCAGGGACACGGGATCGGGACATGTTTGCCTCGGATATTTCTATAACGTGCCTTGGAATGGAATCCGTCGCAGACGCGGCCAAAAAAGCGCCGCAGCGCGGCAGGAGGCCGCCGGAGCGCGAGGTCGGGGCGAGGCGTCTTTCAGCCGTACAGAAGCAGCAGGCGGGGCAGCCTGCCCTTGCTCAGCCGGGCGGCCAGGCTCACGAGGTCGCAGGCGATGCGCCCGCGCAGGGGCGCGGCGGAAGGGTCGAAGCCGTCCCGGCCTCGCGCGCGGAAATACTCCCGCGTGAACCAGTAGGCCAGACCTTCCTGATAGGAGAGCAGGAGCGGGAAGAGCAGGGCGTCCAGCAGGGCATGGATCGCTTCGCGCGGGGCGGGCCTGTTCAGGTAGGCCAGGGCGAGGGCGCGGGCCAGTTCCTGCTCGGCGCGCGGACCGTAGCGGATCACGATTTCGCGGTCGGGCAGGATGCTCGGCAGGAGCGGAAAGAAATAGAGCAGGCCGATGCAAAGGGCCGTGAACAGGGCCACGCCGGGGTTGAACCATCCCGCCCAGAGAAACAGGACCAGGGCCAGCGCCAGAGCGCCGACCGCGGAATAGAGCGCGGCGCGGCGCAGCTTGGATCCGCCGAGGCGGATTCCCGGATCCGGGTCCGCTTCCAGCAGCTCCTCGGAGAGCGGGGGCGCGAAGCGGAGCATGTCCCGCTTCAGGCCCAGGGAGGGCAGGCCGAGATCCTTGCGGTACCAGCCGAGCACGTCCCGGACCAGGGCTTTTTCAGAGTCGTTCATGGGCCTACCTGCGGGCGGAGTGCGCGCGGGGCGTCCTGCCGAAGTCGGCGAACCGGCGCGAACAATGCGCAAACCTTACGAAAGGGGGAATCAAATGGCAACGAGCGTTATTGAAATCTGCAACAACGCCCTCCAGGATCTGGGCGAGGATCCTATTTCCTCGCTGGTGGAAGGGAACAAGGCCGCCCGGCTCTGCAACCAGCGCTGGCCCTCCGTGCGGGACGCGGTGCTCCGGGCGCACCCGTGGAACTGCGCCATGTCCCAGGCGGAATTGGCCGCGAACCTGGGCGCGCCGCTCTGGAAATGGCGCTGCCGCTACGAGCTGCCCGCAGACTTTCTGCGCATCGTGGGCGTGGTGGACAGCCGCCAGAACGAGGTCGCCCGCTGGGAAATACAGGGCCGTCACATCCTCTGCGACGAGGACGCGCCCATCTACATCGCCTACGTGCGGCGCGAGACCGATCCGCAACGCTTCGACGCGCTGCTCTCCGAGGCCTTTTCCGCGCGGCTGGCCGCTGTCCTGGCCTATCCGCTCACGGGGTCCACGAGCCTGGCCAGGGAATACTGGGACGTCTACAACGAAAAGGTGCTGGAGGCGCGGGGCGTGGACGCGCGCGAGGGCGTGGCCGAGTCCGTGGCCCCCAACGCCTGGCTCACGGCCAAGCTCGGCAGGGGCTGATTCCGGGGCCGGGCGCGGCGGCTGCGGCCTAGCGAGGGAGGTAGTGGGGCGGGAGCGGATCCTCGCCCTCCTCCCCCTCGGGCAGGGCCGTGCGCAGGGCGCGATAGCGTCCGGCCAGAATTTCCATCTGCCTGCGCAGTTCGGTGATTTCCATCTGCTGCTGCGCGACGACGCGGTTCAGTTCCTCGACCTCGCGGTCGCGCAGCGCCTGAAGCTCTTCCAACCGCACCAATCTGCTTTCCATCCCGCTCTCCTTGTTCGTCACGCGATTCTCCGCAAAACCTCGGCCAGACAGCGGCAGGGCGCGCCGTCCGCGTCGGCCAGGGGCAGGGGCGCGCAGATGAAGGTGAAGCCCGAATCGGGCAGGGCCTCCAGGTTGCGCAGGTTCTCCACGATCAGCGCGCCCGCGCGGAACAGGGTCCGGTGCACGGGTAGGTCCGTGTCGGTGCAGCGTTCCGGGGAGGGCGTGTCCAGGCCCAGGCCCGTCACGCCTGTCCCGGCCAGGAGTTCCGCGGCGGCTGGGGTCAGTTCCGGATGCTCCGTGAAATAATCCGGCGCTCCCCAGTGTTCCTCCCATCCTGTCTGGAGCAGCAGCCAGTCGCAGCGCGCGGGCAGGTGGGGCCGCAGGTGCTCCGGGCCGATGCGCCCGCCGGACTCGCGGCAGGCCGCGCGCAGGTCGAGCCTGCGTCCCTGGCCGATCCAGGTGCCCGCGGGCAGGCTGTCCAGGGTCGCGCCGCCGGGCACAAGGTGCGCGGGTGCGTCGCAGTGCGTGCCCATGTGCGAGGTCAGCGTGAAGCGGGCCTCCAGGAAGCCTTTGGTCTCCAGCGTGGCGGCGTTGTCGAAGGCGGGCTCGGGCGTGCCCGGAAAGACGGGCATCCCCGGAACAAGCGGGTGGCTGAGGTCGATGACGAGCAAGAGCGTCCTCCTTTAGAGTTGGGCCAGGGCGCAGCCCCGGTCCCGAAGCAGTTGGAGCAGGCCCTGGTCGCCGACCACGTGGCCGGCGCCCACGATGACGAAGTGGATTTCCCCGGATTCGAGATAGTCCAGGATTTTCGAGGCCATGTTCCGGTTGCGCTCGAAATAGAGCTTTTCGTTCAGCGGACGGAAGACGGCGTTGAAGAGCGGGCTGCCGAAAAGAATCTGCTCCAGCTCCGGGACGTCGCCGCGCTTCCAGGCCTCGGCCAGCCTGCGGGCCAGCTTGTCCATGGTCCGCATCTGGAGCAGGGAGAAGCGCAGGTAGGCGTCCTGGTTCATTTCCTCCAGCCCCGCGAGCATCCGGAACTGCTCCTCCACGCCTTCCAGCTCGCGCACGGGCATGCCGCGTTCGTGCGCGCGTTCCAGAAAATGCATGTCGATGCCCAGCTCGGAGCGAAAACCGAGCCGGACCATCTGCTCGGACTGCATGGCCGTGAGCGCGTACCAGGGCCGGAAGCCCTCATAGCGCGTCCAGTCCTGGCCCGCGCGCTCGAAGGCGGCCTTGGCCTCGTCCGAAAGCTCGTCGCCGAGGGTCTTGCCCGGCGGGCAGGCGGCCAGCTCGCGCATCATGCGGCCCTGCTCGGGGGTGATCCGGGTGACGTCGGCCTCCACGGCCAGGATCGCGCTCTTGCCGAAGGCTTCGTCAAAGGCCGGGGCCAGCGGATACATGCTCTCGTCCGCGAAATGCATGGAGCCCGCGAGGTAGGCGATGCGGCCGTTGCGTTCCACGCGCCAGAGAAAGCTCGCGGCCTTGGCCGGGGCCGCCGGTCCCAGGGTCAGGGAGCAGCAGGCCAGGGCCGCGGCGGCCAGGGCCGGAATGCGGCGCGCAGCGGAGCGCAGGAAGCGGGAAAACTGTCTCAGCAAAGCCATGGTCCTCACTTCGTGGTCAGCCGCGTGATGAGCGCGGCGTGTTCGGGCCATTCCCGCAGGAGCGCTTCGCGCCGGCCGTGCTCATAGTCCGCGTATTCGAAGCCCGGGGCAACGGTGCAGCCGAGCAGGGCGAATTCCGCGCCCGGCTCCAGCAGCGCGCCCTGCCAGACCCCGCGCGGCACCACCACCTGGGGCCGCTGGCCAGCGCGCAGGTCCGGGCCGATGACGAGTTCGCGCGCGCCCGGCTCCTGGTTCCGCTCCGGGCCGAGCTGGAGCATCCGCACTGGTCCGCCCGCGTAGAAATGAAAGATTTCGTCGCTTTTCAGTCGATGCAGGGCCGAGAACGTGCCCGGCGTGAGCAGGTAGTAGATGGCCGTGCCGAAGCTGCGCGGGCCGGAGTAGCGCGCGGGCAGCGCGGAAAGCGGCGCGCCCTCGTCCGCGCGGTACGTCTCGGCGAAAAAGCCGCCTTCCTCCGGGTGGGGCGTCAGCTGGAGCAGTTCGATGATTTCCTGTGCGGTCATGGCGGATCGTCTCCCGGTCGTGGTCGTTTCCGAAGAGGGCGCGGCTGGATTGACGACGCCGGGGTGCAGTCCCGGCGGGCCGTGGAACGCAAGCTGCCCGCTCTTCCTGCGCTGCGCAGACAGGCACGATAGCAAAGCGCGCCCGCCTGGGGAAGCCCGCAAGGAATGCTCCGGGCCGCAAACCCTGTCAACAGGGGAAAAACATCCTTTTGCCTTCCCCTTTGCTTCCCTTTTCATCCGGCCCGAAAAACCGGGGCTAGGCTCGCGTCCAAACCAAGGAGGAATCGTCGTGAGCATCGCCACACCGGCATTGACCAACTTCACCGCCGGAGAGATCAGCCCCCGCCTGGCAGGGCGGGTGGATCTCTCCAAATACTACAACGGCTGCCAGACCCTGCTGAATTTCGTGGTCCACCCCCACGGCGGGGCCACGCGCCGCAGCGGGCTGCGCTTCGTCTGCGAGGCCGCCAGCCAGGACGCGCCCTCGCTGCTCGTCCCTTTCGAATACAACGCCGAGCAGTCCTACGTTCTGGAATTCGGCGCGGACGCCGAAGGCCAGGGCCTGATGCGGGTGTTCATGGACAGGGGCAGGGTGCTCGACCCGGACACCGGGCTCCAGGCCGCCATTGCCACGCCGTATGCCGCCGCCGATCTGGAGCGCCTCAAGCATGTGCAGTCCAACGACACCCTGATCCTGACCCATCCGAACATCCCGCCGCACAAGCTGACGCGTTCGGACCACCATGTCTGGACCCTGGAGGAAATCCAGTTCACGGGTCGGCCGGAAAAATGGGACGAGGGCAACTGGCCTTCCACCGCCTGCTTCTACGAGCAGCGTCTCGTGCTCGCGGCCACCCCGCGGGAGCCGAACTCGCTCTGGTTCTCGCGCACGGGCGACCATTACGATTTCCGCATCAATACGCGCGAAGTGCCCCTGGAGGACTGGGACGAGATGGAGGTGGGCGAGGCGGGCGGAACCCCGCGCGACGGCCGGGCCGGGCAGAGCTTCGTGGTGCTCGACGGCGGACGCTTCGAAAACGGCTCCGTGGTGCGCGGGCAGAGTCCGGACAAGGAAAAGCGCTTCTTCCGCTACAAGGGCGGGCGCGAATTCCTGCCGGACGGCGCGGACCAGACCGTGAGCTTTGCGGCCGCGCCCGCAGGCAGCCAGGTGGAGTGCGTGCATTCGGCCACGGGCGAGCTGGACGGAGACAAGTGGGAAGCCCTGGCCGTGGGGGACCGCATCGAGAATCCCGACGCGGGCGAGCCGCTGGCCGACGACGGCATCGAGATCACTCTTTCCGCGGCCCAGGCCAACGCCATCGAGTTTCTCGCGCCCAAGTCGCGGCTCTGGATCGGCACCAGCGGAGGGGAATGGACCGTGGGCGGGGCGTCGTCCGGGGAGGCTCTGACGCCGTCGAGCATCAAGGCCGGGCAGGAGGGCACCTGCGGCGCGTCCCCGGCCCGGCCCGAATCCGTGGCCTCGGCCAGCCTGTTCATCCAGCGCGCAGGGCGCAAGGTCCGGGAAATGCGCTACCGCTTCGACTCGGACGCCTACGTTTCCCGCGACCTGACCATCCTCTCCGAGCACGTCACCGCGCCGGGATTGAAGCAGCTGGCCTACGCCCAGGAACCGGATTCGCTGGTCTGGTGCCTGCGCGAGGACGGGGTGCTGCTGTCCCTGACCTACCAGCCGGACCAGGACGTGCTGGCCTGGGCCAGGCACGAGACGCGCGGCCGGGTCGAGCGCATCTGCACGGTCTACAACGGACAGAGCCTCACGGACGAGCTCTGGGTCGTGGTCCGGCGGCAGGTGGCCGGGGTCTGGAAACGGTTCGTGGAATACCTGGAGCCGATCTTCGAGAGCGGGGAAACCGCGGACGCCTATTTCCTGGACGCGGGCCTCTCCTACGAGGGCGAGCCCCTGGAACGGCTGGAAGGGCTGGCCCATCTCGCCGGGGAGAGCGTCAGCGTGCTGGCGGACGGGCTGATCTATTCGGACGTGCCCGTGGAGGCGGACGGCAGCGTGGCCCTGCCGCGACCCGCGAGCCGCGTGCATGCCGGTCTGCCCTATGTTTCCGTGCTGCGGCCCATGCGCAGCGAGGGCGGGTCGCAGCGGGGCACGGCCCAGACCAAGAACAAGCGCGTGACCCAGGTTTCCGTGCGCTTCCACAACACCCTCGGCGGCGGGGTGGGGCCGGATGAGGACCATCTGGAGCCGATCCACTACCTGACTCCTTCCGCGCCCCTGGGCCGGGCTCTTCCGCTCTGGACCGGGGACAAGAAGGTCAAGTTCCCCAAGGGCTGGAGCGAGGACGGCCTGCTTTCCATCGTCCAGGCCCAGCCCCTGCCCATGACCGTGCTCATGGTTGTCCCGGAGGTGATCGTCAACGATTGATGCACATATTAATTAGCTGTTATCATGTTATATTTTTAACTAATTGAGATTTTGAAGCAACTGAAAATGCAGCAAGGAAACACGGCTTGCGGTGCTGCCGCGGAGGCCGAAAGGAGGAATCATGGGAGTGAGTGCCGAGGGCGGCAAGGTCATCAGGGACGTGGGCGGGACGCTGGGCGTCCTGACCAGGGCCGGTGCGGATCGGGGCGCAGCGGACAAGGCGGGGGACTACGAGCGGCTGGCCGCGCTCAGCGAGCAGGAGGCGCGGGAGCGGGCCAGGAAAACGCGCGAACAGGCCGGAAAGGAACGGGACGCCCTGCGCCAGCGGCAACGCGAATCGCAGGCGCGGGGCCGGGCGGGCTGGGGCCGTTCCGGAGTGTCGCTCGCGTCCGGCTCGCCCCTGGCAGTGCTGGAGGGGCGCGCGGCCGAGGACGAGCAGGAGCAGCTCGACCTGCTGGAGCGGGGCGAGAGCGCGGCCTCGGCGGAATTGGGGTCCGGCGCTTCGGCCGCGGCGCGCTACCGCAACCGGGCCGAGTCCTTGCGCAGCGGGTCGTCCGGCGCGGACGGGGCGGAGGCTTTCCGGCGGACCGGCTCGCTGCTCGCGCGCGGCGGCAGGGTTTTTGACTACTAGACCGCGCATCCGGTCGAAGCAAAAGGAGAAACAATGACCATCTCATCGGAGCAGTCCAAGGTCATCTACGAAGGCAACGGATCCACCAGGGAGTTCACCGTGCCGTTCCATTACATGCGGGACGCGGACCTGGAGGTCGTGCTGCGCGGGGCGGACGGCGGGGAGCGCACGCTCGCGCCCGGCGGAGAATATGTCCTGGCGCGCAGCGAGTCGAGCAGCGGCGGGACCTGCATCCTGTCCCAGGCTCCGGCGTCCGGGGAAAGGCTGGCCATCCGCAGGGATCCGCCGCTGCTTCAGGAAACCGTCTACGAGGAGGGGGTTCCGCTCTCGGCCAAGGCCCGGGAAAACGCCCTGGACCTGCTGACCATGCTGGCGCAGTCCAACCGCGAGCGCATCGAGCGGGCGCTCCTGCTCCCGGTTGCCAGCGCCGGAACCGCTCCCGTGGTTCCGGCTCCGGCCACTGGCTCGGTCCTGGCCTGGGGCGAGGACGGCAATCTCGTCAACGGTCCCGGCACGGCGGCCATCGCAGGCGCGGCGGCCTGCGCGCAGAGTGCGGCCCAGGCCGCCCAGGAGGCCGACGGTTCCAGGGAGGGAGCAGAGTCCGCGCGGCTTGCGGCCGAGGCGGCACGGGACGCGGCCCAGGCGCTGGCCGGGGGCGAACACAACAGCACCGCCGGACGCGATGCGGAAGACTGCCACCCTCTGAGCGCCATCAACGGGCTGGACGCGGCCCTGGCGGGCAAGGCGGGCCTCAGCCATGCGCACGTCCTCGCGGACGTGGCCGACGCCGGGACCGCCGCCGCTCTGGACGCGGGAACGGTTGCCGGAGCGGTTCCCGTGCTGGGCGAGGACGGGAAGCTGCCTGCGGGGGTGCTCCCCGGCGGTGCCGGGGTCGTCCGCGAATTCATCACGTCCTCGCAGGACTGGACGGTTCCCTCCGGCGTCACGGAGGTCCGCGTCTGGGTCGTCGGCGGCGGCGCCGGCGGAGAAGGGATTTACAACGCCGGGTCTTCCAGAAGCGAGGGCGGCGGCGGTGGAGGCTGCGCCTACAAGGTCGTCTCTTCGCTCGCCCCCGGAGAAGTCATCTCCTGCACCATCGGCGCAGGGTCTGCTGGGTCATCTGGTAGTGGGAATTACGCCACGGACGGCGGCACGTCGAGCTTCGGGGCGCACTGCTCCGCGACGGGAGGAAGCCCGTACTACGCAACCAGTGCCGGCGGCACAGGCATTGGTGGAGACATCAACTACCGAGGCGGCGGTGGTGGGCCACGCGATGATGCCACGCTGGCATCGGGCCACGGCGGACGGGCAGGCGGTCCTTGGGGCGGAACCGGGGGAAACCAGCGAGCGTCTGTCGGCAACGGATACGCTGGGCAATATGGCGGTGGCGGCGGCGGCGCGTCGAGCAACACCACCGGGACAAAGTACGGCGGCAACGGCGGCGCAGGCCTGATCGTGATCGAATACAACGCATAGGGAGGAAGGAAATGAAATACGCGCGAATATTCGGCGGCGTGGTCCGCGAGGTTTGGGACCAGCGGCCTGTTCTGCATCCCGGCATCGAGATCGCCGAGGTGGGCGGGGCGGTTCTCGCCGGATGGATCGTGGACGGGGACGGCGACATTGTCCCCCCGGACAAGCCGGAGACGTTTGAAACGTGGGACAAAGCTGCCGGAGCATATGTCGTGGACGCCTCGGCCAGGGACGCGGCGCGGCAGGAGGCGATCAAAATCGAGCTGGCCTCCCTGGATGCCGCGGCCGTCCGCCCGGCGCGGGCCGTGCTCGCGGCCCAATTGGCCGGGGTGGCGCCGGACGCGGCGGACACGGCGCGGCTCGCCGAGATCGAGGCGCGGGCAAGGACGTTGCGTACGGAGCTGGCCACGCTCGACCTCTGACGCGCAGGGCGGTCGAGGTCCGGGAGCGAGTCTGAATGCGCATGGCCGGGGAGACGGATGCTTCCCCGGCCTCGCGGGAGGCGGCCCGCTCTCCGGCGCTCTGCGTTGTCCGTGCGCCCCTTGCGGGTCGTGCTCCGGATGCGGTATGCTGAAGAAATGAGAAAAGCCAAGCGCACTTTTGTTTTCCTTTGTCCGGCCCTGCTCGCCGCGCTCGTTCTGGGCGCGTCCCTGCCTGCGGGCGCGTTCGAACGGCAGGCCGTTTCCGGCGCGGACAGGACGGCCGAGGCCGTTGCCGAAGCCGCGGCGTTTCCGTCGCTGCTTTCCTGCATCCGGGTGGAGGGACCGCTGGACTTCTGCGGCGAGCCCGTGCCCCTGGAACTGGACGACGTGCGCGAACGGCTGGAAAAGGAAATGCTCGTGCTGCTCTGGGACCGCGCCCAGGTCATCCTCAACGCCAAGCGCGCGGGCCGGTATTTCCCCTACATCGAACAGCGGCTCGCCAAGCGCGGCATGCCCGACGACCTCAAGTACATCGCGGTCATCGAAAGCGCGCTGCGGCCCCACGCCGGATCCCACAGGGGGGCTGTGGGCTACTGGCAGTTCATCCGCCCCACGGCCCAGAAATACGGGTTGCGCGTGGACGGGAACATCGACGAACGCCGCAACATCTTCACCTCCACCGAGGCGGCCCTGGACTTCCTCCAGGAGCTGCACGACGAATTCGGCTCCTGGGCCGTGGCCTGCGCCGCGTACAACATGGGCGACAACGGCATGCGCAAGCGCATCCGCATCCAGGGCGTGCAGGACTACTACCGGCTGTATCTCCCGCTGGAAACCCAGGCCTATGTCTTTCGCGCCATGGCGGCCAAGATGATCCTCTCGGACCCGGCCCGGTACGGCTTTCATTTTCAGGAGCAGGACTTCTACGACGCGCCGGACTTCGACCGCATCACCCTGACCGTGGCCAAGGACACGCCCCTGGCGGACATCGCCGCAGCGGCCGGAACCTATTACAAGGTCATCAAGGACTTGAACACGCAGATCCTGGGCGACGACCTAGTGCGCGGAACGCACGTGCTGCTGCTGCCCAAGGGCTCGGCCAAGGGCTTCGTGGCCCGGCTCAAGGGCGTGGAAGCCGCGCCGCAATCCGCCTCTGCCCCGGCGCGGGGGGTGGACCCCTCCAAAAAGGAACTGCGCACCTACGTGGTCAGGCCGGGGGACAACGTCCATGCCATCGCCCGCAGGCTCGGCGTGCCCCTGAACGCGCTGCTGCGGCCCAACGGCCTCAAGCCGGACAGCGTGATTCATCCGGGCCAGCGCCTGCTTGTGGCCGACTAGACCGGTCGCGACGTCCTCAGCGCCGCCGCTGGAGTTCGCGGAAGCGGCGCGGGGTCATCTTCAGTCCGCCCTGCGCCCAGAATCCCGCCCGTGCGGCCCTGGCGTCCTTTTCGGCCCGGGCCAGCCGTCCCGCGTGCCGCTCCGCCTCGTCGTAGGCCACGGCCAGGGCCAGTCCCCGCGACACGAGTTCCTCGTTGAGCATGCGCCCGTCCTTCCAGACATAGGCCAGGATCCGTCCGTAGCGGTCCGTGCGGCGCGGGCCGTATTCCAGCTCCAGCACCTGCCCCTTGCAGAATTTTCGGCTCAGTTCCCTGGCGCGCTGCGCATATTCCTGACCCTTTTCCGGGCAATCCAGGCCGAGCAGGCGGATCTGGAACCGGCCCGGCGGCCCGTTTTCCCGTTCCGCCAGGAGCGAGTCCCCGTCCAGCGCGGTGATGCAGCGGACCCTGTCGCGCGGGGCCGGAAGATTTTCCTGGGCGCGGCCGCTCGCGGCCAGGACGCCGAGGAGCAGCGGCGCGATCCAGAAGGCGAGCAGGCAGGCCCGGCGCGTTCCCCGCGATGCGGGCACAAGGCATAAGCGGCTTGCGGAGCCGGTTGCGGAGCGGTTGCAAAAGCGCATGGCCGGAGCATACGCCCGGTCGCGGCCCCTGCCCAGCCCCCGGAACAGCGCACGCGCGGAAGCGGGCGCAATTCGCCGCCGGGGGCAGGGGGGACATTGATAGCCGGGCTGCTTTGGGCTATTGAATGAGGGTATTGAACATTCAATCCCGGAGACTGCATGCATCCCCGACTCGACGAGTTGCTCGAAAAGCTGGCCGCGTGCGTTGAGCGCCTGGCAGCCGGAGAAGCCGGAGAACAGGGACTCGTCATGGGCCGGGAGCTGGAGGGCCTGCTCCTCGAGGCGCGGGAAAGCGGCGGGGAGCGCCGCTTTTTCCGGCGACTCGCGGACGGCGTTCCGGACGGGCTTTTCCGCCTGCGCCTGCGCGACCGCACCTTCGAATACATCAATCCCGCCATGGAAGCGCTCACCGGCTACGTCCGGAGTGAATTCTGCGGAACTCCCGGCATCTTCCGGGAAGTGATCCACCCCCGCTGGCTCGACTACGTGGAAGAGGCGCTGCGCCAGATGGACGCGGGCCGCAACGAGGGCGAATACGAGATCGCCGTCGTCACGCGGGGAGGCCAGGAGCGCCGCATCCTGCTGCGCACCATCCTGGTGCGCAAGGACGGCCGGCCGACCCACGTGGAAGGCGTGGCCCGGGACGTGACCGCCACGCGCCAGACCGAGAGCATGCTTCGGCGTCATCTTTTCATGACCGACGCCACCCGCGACCCCATGAGCCTGATCGGCAGGGACTACCAGTACAAGGCCGCGAACCGGGCCTTTCTGGAATCGGTCAAGGCCATCTGCCGCAACCCTCTGGGACGGCACGTTTCCGAGGTCTGGAGCGAGCGCGTCTTCAGCGGGGTGATCAAGCAGGCCCTGGACGAATGCCTTTCCGGCCGGGAAGTGGTCTACGAGGCCTGGTTCGGTTTTCCCGGCCAGCCCGAGGGCTATTACGAAGTCACCTACACGCCCTACCGCGAGGACGGCGCGGGCGTGACCCACGTGGTGGTGGTATCCCGCGACCTGACGCGCCGCAAGCTCGCCGAGGAGGCGGGCCGCCGGGCGGACGCGCGGTTCCGGCAGGTGGTCGAGAGCATCAGCGACGTGATCATGACCCTGGGCCCGGACCGCGAGCTGACATACGTCAGCCCGGCCATGATCCGTCTCGCGGGGCTGGAGCCGGAGGGGCTGCATGGCCGCCGCCTCGAGGAATTGGTGCATGCCCAGGACAGGCAGGCGCTCGTTTCCTCGCTCGGTGCCATCCTGGAGACGGGCGAGGCCAGCGCGGAATGCCGCATCCTGGCGCAGGACGGCACTCCGGTCTGGGTGCGCATGGCCGCGCGCGCCCTGGTGGAAAACGGAGAATACCTCGGCGCTGCCGGGCGGCTGACGAACATCTCCCTGCGCAAGCAGACCGAGGAGGCCCTGGCCCGCAGCGAGCGCAAGTATCGTGACATTTTTGAAAATATTCAGGACGTCTACTTCGAGTGCGATTTCGAGGGCAACATCCTGGAGATCAGCCCCGCAGTGGAGCGCATCAGTTTCTACACCCGGCAGGAGATACTCGAAACCGGGGTTCTTCCGCTGCTGGACGGCCCGGAGGACGGCGAACGGATGCTCCTGGAGCTGGAGCGGTTCGGCCACGTGTCGGACCAGGAGATACGCTTCCGCGACAAGGACGGGACCGTGCGCTATTTTTCGGTCACGGCCCGCCTCGTCTCGGACTCGGAAAGCAGCCGCAAGGTGGTCGGCTCCCTGCACGATGTGACCGTGCGGCGCGCGGCCCAGCTCGAAGCCCAGCAGGCCAAGGATTTCGTCGAGAGCATCATCGACGCCGTGCCCGATCCCGTCTACGTCAAGGACGGCGCGCATCGCTACGTCATGGCCAACAGGGCCATGTGCGTGCTGCTCGGACGCGGGCGCGAAGACGTGGTGGGACGGACCACCTGGGAACTCTTCGATTCCGAGCAGGCCGAGGGATTCGCAGCCATGGACGACCGCGCCCTGCGGAGCGGCGGCAAGGTCATGCACGAGGAAGATTTCTGGGACGCCTCCGGGGTCTGGCGGCTGCTGGCCACGAGCAAGGCGGTTTTCCAGGGGCGCGACGGCGGGCGGCTGCTCGTGGGCGTGGTCCGCGACATCACCGAGGCCCGGCGTCTTCAGGAGGAGCTGCGCCGCGCCAAGGACGAGGCCGAGTTCCTGGCCGAGTCCAAGAGCCGTTTCCTGGCGAACATGAGCCACGAGATCCGCACGCCCCTGAACGGCGTCATCGGGATGCTCCAGCTCCTGAACCTGACGGAGCTTTCCGGGGAGCAGGCCGAATATGTGGGCACGGCCCTGGGCTCGGCCCTGGGGCTGCTGGCCGTGATCAACGACATCCTCGATTATTCCAAGATCGAATCCGGGCGCATGCACTCCCCGCGAGAGCGTTTTTCCATGGCGGCCATGCTGCGCACCGTGGAGCGCGCCCTGGCCGAGCAGGCCCGCAGCAAGGGCGTCGACCTGGAGTTCGAGGTCAGCGACGCGGTGCCCAGGGTTCTCAACGGTGTCGAGTCCCGGCTGCGGCAGGTGCTCTTCAATCTCGTGGGCAACGCGGTCAAGTTTACGGACAGGGGCAGCGTGCGCGTCCGGGTGCATGCCTTCCATCGCTCGGACCCGCGCGGCGACCTCCAGCTCTACTTCGAGATCGAGGACACGGGCATCGGCATAGCCGATGACAATCTGGAGCGGATTTTCGAACCGTTCGTCCAGGCGGACGAGGCCCCTTCCCGGCGCTATCAGGGCACGGGCCTCGGCCTCGGCATCGTGCGGAGACTGGTGGACATGATGCATGGCTCGCTCTGCGTCGGCAGCGAGCTGGGCAAGGGGACCGACATCGTCTTCACGGTCTTTGCCCAGAGCGCGCTCCCCGGCGAAGCCGTGGACGAGGAAGAGCCCAGGGAGAGCGCACCGCTTCCGGTCACTCCGGAGCGTTCCCTGCGGGTGCTCGTGGCCGAGGACAACAACGTGAACATGATCCTGGCGGAGCGCTTTCTGCGCAAGCTCGGGCATGACCCCGTGGGCGTCGAAAACGGCCAGCTGGCCCTGGACGCGCTGGAGAAAGCCGCAGCCGAGGGGCGACCTTTCGACGTGGTCTTCATGGACATCCAGATGCCCGTGCTGGACGGCGTGGAAACCGTGCGCCGCATCCGCGCCGGGGTGGACGGAATCCCGCGCGGGCTGCCCGTGGTGGCGCTCACGGCCCACGCCATGGAAGGCGACATGGAGCGCTTCCTGGAGCTGGGCATGGACGGATACCTTGCCAAACCGCTCGACTTCAAGATATTCGCCGAACTCTTGAACGAGCTGTTTTCCGGGCAGGAGCGGAACCTCGACCCCTGAAGCGTTCCGATTCCGCATGAAATACAGGCCCCCGCCGCAAGCATGGGCGAGGGGCGCGTCCGCGTTGCAGATCATGGTTCGCCGAGGAGGAAAAAGCATGCTTGCGGCCCTTGACCGTTGGTTCAAAGTAAGAAACTCCGGGAGCACCGTCCCGCGCGAGCTTGTGGCCGGGCTGACCACGTTCGTGACCATGTCCTACATCATCGTGGTCAATCCGCTGATCCTCCGGGACGCGGGCATTCCCGTGGGCGCGAGCATGGTGGCCACCATCCTTTCCGCATTTTTCGGCACGCTGGCCATGGGGCTCTATGCCAACCGTCCCCTGGCCGTGGCCCCCTACATGGGCGAGAACGCCTTCATCGCCTACACGGTCTGCGGGGTGCTCGGCTATTCCTGGCAGACGGCCCTCGGCGCCATTTTCATCAGCGGCGTGCTGTTCATGCTCATCACCCTCTTCGGCGTCCGGCAATGGCTGGTGCGCTCCATTCCCAAGAGCCTGAAGCAGGGCTTCACCATCGGCATCGGCCTGTTTCTGACCTTCATCGGACTGATGACCACCGGGGTCATCACCCAGAGCGCGGCCCCCGGCGTTCCCGTCAGTCTCGGCAATTTCGGGGACATGAACGTCTTCCTGGCCGTGTGCGGCTTCGTGCTCATGTCCGCGCTGATGGCCTGGCGCACTCCCGGCGCGATCATCATCGGCATCCTGGTGATCTCGGCCATGGCCTTCGGCATCAGCGCGGCCCCGATTCCCGAGCATTGGTTCGGCCTGCCGCCCTCCCTGGGCGAGACCTTCCTGGCGATGGATGTTGGCGGGGCGCTGGCCTGGGGCTTCTTTTCCGTGATCCTGACCGTGCTGGTCATGGATTTCGTGGACACCATGGGCACGCTGCACGCCGTGCATCAGGCGGGAGGCATGCTCGACGAGAACGGCGACGTGCCCGACATCAGGAAGCCGCTGCTCGTGGACGCCATGACCACGGTGGTGGCGGCCTGCCTGGGCACGACCAGCGCCGGAGTCTACATCGAGTCCGCCACGGGCATCGAGTCCGGCGGGCGCACGGGCCTGACGGCCGTGGTCACGGCGCTGCTCTTTCTTCTGGCCCTGTTCATGGCGCCGCTGTTGACGGCGGTTCCGGCCTGCGCGTATGGCCCCAGTCTGGTGGTGGTGGGCATGCTCATGATGTCCGGCGCGGGCGACATGAACTTCAAGAGCATGGACGAGCTGCTGCCCGCCTTTCTGACCCTGGTCCTGATGAGCTTCACCTACAACATCGGCATCGGCATGACCGCGGGCTTCGTGGCCTATCCCGTGATGAAGATTCTCGTGGGCAAGCCCGAGGAGGTTCCCGCGGGCATGTGGGTGCTTTCGGCCATTTCCCTGCTCTTCTTCCTGTTCTACCCCCACTAGGACCGGCGAGAAGGCGAACGCAGAACATGACCTCCATGGAAAAAAAAGAACGCAACTGGATTCCGGCCTCCTTTTTTCCCGTCTCTCCCCTGATCCTCGTCCCCGAGGCATTGGGCGAGTTTTCTGTCTATTTGCGGCAGAACAAGGAATTCGTGCTCTATGCGCGCTCCGGCGAGAAGTTCACCGCGGAGCAGCGGGTCAAGCTCTTTGAGAGCGGGGTCGGGGAGGTCTTTGTCCAGACCGTGGAGAAGCCCGGATTCGACAAATACGTGGAGGACAATCTCGGCGGCATCCTCACGGACGAATCCCTGCCCATGCAGGAGCGTTCGCGGCTGTTTTACGAGGCCACGGCCAACGTGGTCCGGGATGCCTTCAACGACAAGCTCCCCCCCAGGCTCATGGAGGAGAAGTTCGTCCGCATCGAAAGCATGGTCCGGCAGAGCATGGATTTCCTCAAGGACGAGCGGGCGCTCAAGGCCATCGGGCCGTTCATCAGCCACGACTACAAGACCTACACCCACAGCCTGCACGTCTTCGTCTACGCCCTGTCGCTGCTGGCCTGTTTCGACGTTCCGGAGGAGGAACATTTCGAATACGGCCTGGGAGCCATGCTCCACGACATCGGAAAGACGCGCATCCCGCTGAAGGTGCTCAACAAGCGCGGCGCTCTGACCCAGGAGGAGCGCAGCCTGGTGGAGACGCATTCGGTCCAGGGCGTGGCCCTCTGCGCCGGGCTGGACATCAGCCAGCGCACCTTCAACTGCATTCTGTTCCACCATGAGCGCATGGACGGAACGGGCTACCCCTCGGGCATCGGAGGCATGGACATCCCCCTGGCCGTGAAGTGCATCACCATCGCGGACGTCTTTGACGCGCTGACCTCGAACCGGCCCTACGCGCCGGCCATGCGGGCCTACGACGCCCTGATCCTCATGCGGCACGAGATGGCCGGGGCCTTCGACATGAGCGTATACAAGCGGTTCATCGAGATGCTCAGCGGTTCGTCTCTGATCTGAGCCTCAAAGAAAGCAAGGAGAGCGTGCAATGCGGACGATTGGAAAACCGACGCTCCTGGTTCTCGCCCTGCTGGGCGCGCTGCTGGCGGGCTCGGCTCTGGCGGCCGGACCCGGCTACCCGGACGCCCGTCGTCCGGAGGACTTTCGGGGCGCGCGCTTCGGCGCGACGCTGGAGGAGATTCCCGGCCTGCACCCCGTTTCCGAGCGCATGCCCCGCGCGGGCGAACGCTTCAAGGACGTCTATTACCGGGAAGGGGAGCCCCCGACCCTGGGCGAGGCCAGCATCGTTTCCGTGGCCTATTATTTCCGCAAGGATCGCCTGCGCTCCGTGATCCTGACCATGCAGGGCGACGTGAACGCCTTTCTGGTCAAGGACATGCTTATCTCCAAGTTCGGCCCCGGCCGCCAGCTCGGCCCGCTCTACGGCTGGACCTGGGAGGATTTTTCCGTGAGCCTGGGACCGCTGGACGATTCGGGCATGCACGCCCTGACGTACACGCTGGAGCGCGACCCGGAGTCGGAATAGGCGCGTCTTTCGCCTCGCTCCGAGCATGGCAGGCCCCCCGGAACGGAATGTTCCGGGGGGGTTCGCGTTCATTGCAGGATGTAGTTGCGGGGATTCACGGGCTTGTCGTGCTGGTGCACCTCGTAGTGCAGGTGGGGCGCCTTGCTGCGCCCTGTGTTGCCGACGAAGCCGACGATCTGGCCGCGCAGCACGCGCTGGCCTTCCACAACGGCCACCTTGCTCAGGTGCGCGTAGCGCGTGGAAAGCTCGCTGCTGTGGGTGATGACGATGACCAGCCCGTAGGAGGGGGAGCGGTCCAGGTGGCTGATGATTCCGTTGGCCGCCGCGCGGACCGGGGTGCCCGTGGGCGCGGTCAGGTCGATGCCCTTGTGGAAGCGGCGGCCGCCGTTGAAGGGGTCGTTGCGCCAGCCGAAGGGAGAGGAGAAGCGCCCGCGCGTGGGCATGATCACGGGGATGGTGGCCAGGGTTTCGAGCTGTTCGGCAATGGCGTGGCCGATGCGCTGCTGGCGCACTTCCTCGGAGATCGTCTCGCCGTCAACGCGGTCGAGCCGCATGCGCATGGCCCGGAAATGGTTGCGCCCATAGAGCGCGGGCAGCCGTTCCAGGCCGAGGCGGTCGCGCGGGCTGAGCGCGAGCGAGGCCGCGTCGTCGCCCGAATCCGCGATGTTGAGCATGATGCGCAGCTTGGTGTTGAAATCCACGATGCGCACCACCTGGTTTTCCATCTCGTTCAGCGCGGATGTCTGGAGCAGGATGTCGTGGGAGAGCCGGCGGCGCTGCTCCAGCAGGGCGGATTCGTAGGACTTGAGTTCGCGCCATTGGTGCCAGTGTACGGCGAGAAAGCCGTTGCCGAAGGCGAGGACCAGGAGCAGAAGAGGCAGGAAAAGAAGGGCCAAGCCGTTCGCGCTCAATGTCAGGAGCGGTTTTCCCCAATTCGAATAGAGGGTGAGCTGGTAGCGCGAAAGCAGCATCTGTCCTGGATTTCCTTTTTTTTCTTCCATCTCTATATGTTCAACCGGGGGCACAATCAAGCCTGAGAAAGCGACGGGAAAAAGCGTGCCGTCTGGATTTTTCCGGGCGCAGCGGATACACCGGAAGAGAAAGAGGGAGGATCGGCCTTCGACGGCCACGGAAATCGGGGGAGGGAGGAATGGAAAACCGGGCAATCACGCTCTATGCCGCCAGTCTGGCGGCCATCGGAATTCTTTTGCTGGCCGGGCCTTTCGCCCTGGTGCCGACCGACGCCGTCGGCGGGGAGTCTTCGCTTCCCCTGCTGCTGGCGCTGCTCGGCGGGGCGCTGCTCCTGGGCCAGGCCGTCGTGGTCTACAGCGGCATCCGGCGCGCGGCCGCGGCAAGGCAGCAAGAAACCGAAGAGCTGCGGCGCAGGCTGGCCGAACTGTCCGGACGGGACGAGCTGACCGGAGCGTTCACCAGGACCATGCTGGAGAGCGTCCTGGCGCGGGAGCTGGAATCCGTCCGGCGCTACGGCGTGGTCACCTCCTGCATCATGCTGGACGTGGACGGCCTGGGCCGGATCAACCGTGAGCGCGGCTTTCGCGCGGGGGACCAGGTTCTGCGGACGCTGGGCGAAGCCCTTGCCGCGAATCTGCGTTCGACGGATTCTCTCTTCCGCTGGCAGGGCGGGCGGTTTATGGTGCTTGTTCCGCACGTGCGGGTGGACCTGGCCGCGCACCTAGCGGAAAAGCTGCGGCGTCTCGCGGAGCGTCTCGCTTTTGCGGACGGCCAGCGCATTACGATCTCTCTCAGCGTGGCCGAAGTGGCCGCCGCGGACACCCAGGAAAGCCTGGTGGAGCGGCTGCGCTCCGGGCTGGATAAAGCGAAGGCGGCGGGGCCGAATCGGCTGGAAGTCCTGCGCTGCCCATGATTCTGGGGATTTGGGGGTTTTCCCTATCGACAACGGCATGTGGCGCGACATAAGCCAAAAGGCTGGAATCAAGGTGGCATGACTATGAAAGACCAGTTCAAGCGCGTGATGATTGTGGACGACCATCCGCTTTTCCGGGAGGGCCTCAAGGCGCTCATCGGCAGGAGCGACCGTTTCCGCGTCAGCGGGGAGGCGGGCAGCGCCCAGGAAGCCCTCAGCAAGGTCAAGGATGTGCGCCCGGACATCATGCTCGTGGACATCACCATGCCCGGCAAGAACGGCATCGCCTTCATCCGTGAGCTGCGCCAGATCATGCCGGACATCCAGTTCATCATCGTGAGCATGCACGCCAACGCGGACTACATCGTGGAAGCCTTCCAGGCCGGGGCCACGGGCTACATGGTCAAGGACTCGGCCAGCGAGGGCCTGCTGCGCGGGCTGGACACCGTGGCGCGCGGGCAGATCTTCCTGGACAGCGCCCTTTCCGGCGAGGTCGTGGAGAAGCTGCTCAAGTCGCGCAACGGCAGACAGGGCGCGGCGGACGATCCCTACAAGCTGCTGACCCCCAGGGAGCAGGAGGTCATGCGCCTGCTGGCCGAGGGACTCGTGACCCGCGAGGTCGCCGAGCGGCTCTACATCAGCCCCAAGACCGTGGAAAACCACCGCGCGAACATCATGAAAAAGCTCGGCCTGCAAAGCACCGTGGAACTGGTGCGCTACGCGGCCAAGCTCGGACTCATCGACCTCGACACCTGGGCAAGCTGAACCCCGGATGAATTAGGGCCTTTCGCCCAGAAGATCGGGAATCCCCCCTATCGACACCCCTTCCAGTTTTGCGGCAATATGCGCGCAAGGTCGCAATGCGACTCCCGATTCGGGGACCACACGGCCCGGACAGACAGCAATCACGACCCCGTGCCCCCCTGCCGTCTGATCGGGCCGTGCTTTTTGCCGAAAAGCAGTTTCCGATCCTCCGGAGCGTTTTCGGGCGATTCCCCTCCCGTGCCTTTCGCTGTCGTCAGCGCTCCATTCCGCTCGCCGCGTCCCGGCGCACCGCGTCGAATTGCAGCACGATCCAGTCCGAGCCCGCGCCGTCCTTGCGCAGGGCCAGTCCGGCGGAACGCGTGCCGGGCCGGGTGTCCGCGAGCAGTTCGCGCAGGTCGCGGGCCTGCTGCAAGGCCTCGTGCACGCCGCCGCGCTCCAGAAAAACATAGACCAGATTGCTTCGGGCCATGCCCTCGGCCTCGTATTCGGCCATGCGGCGCGAGGCTTCGCCGGAATCAGCCGCCCCGCGCCAGAGCGCCACAAGGTCGAGCTGGGGTGCGTCCGACTGCAAGGCGACCAGCTCGAAGCGTTCGTCCAGGGCCGCGAACGCACGGGCGTAGAGCTCCCGGCTGAAGGGCGCGCGCAGGGAAACAGTGCGCAGGCCATTGCTGGAAAAGCTGAAGTCCATGTCCCATTCCTGATCCAGGAAACGCACCTGGTCCATGCAGACCGCGTCCGGGCCGAGCAGGTCCGAGCAGTCGTAGGCTCCGGCACGGGCGAGCACCTCCCGGCGGGCCATGTCCAGGGCGTAGTCGCGGAAGAGCCGCACTGCGGGGTTCCCGTCCTGGGCATGGACAGGCAGGGGGAGCACGGCCGCCGCGCAAAGCAGCCCGAGCAGAAGCGCGAGGGAAAACATGGTCGCCCGGAAACGAATCCGGCGGCGGGGTCGGTTCATGGAGCCTCCTTGGGCGGGGCGCTGCCGCTTTTGAGAAAAATAAATGCCAGAATACCCTCCGGAGGCGCAGGAGTCCAGGCCGCTTCCCTCTTGGTTGGATTCGACAAGATGCGCCCGGTTCTGCTATTCATGCATCAACGACAATCCCCGGCCAGCCGTGCCGGACAATGGAGGCCACATGCGCAAGATCATTCTGACCGCCGCCTGTATGGCGGCCCTGGCCCTTTTCGCGGGCTGCACCATGGAGAAGGGGGGAACCGAGGATCCGGCGGGATTCACGACCGTGCAGGGGCTGGAGCAGCCCGGCGAGCCCGCTTCCGGGCAGACGGCGCAGCCCGCTCCGGACCCGGCCCTGCAGAATCGGCTGGACGCCCTGGAAACCGAGAACGCGCGGCTTCAGGCCCGCCTGGACGAACTGGAACGGCAGATGGACGAGCGCGTCGCCGCCGTGGACGAACGTCTCGCCGCCCTGGAGGCCAAGGCTGGGGAAGCCGCCTCCGCCGCGACGAAGCCTCTGGTGGACCTCGGAAACGACGAGCAGTTCAAGGAAAAGGTCGTGCGCCAGGGGCTGGAGGAAATTTTGAATATGTCGCGGCTGCTGCTGGACAAGATGGAATATGAGATGAACCAGAAGATCAAGGACGGTGCCGCGCCGGAAGCGGACGCGGCGGCTGTCGCCGGGCAGGGCGCTGCCCAGGGCGCGGCCCAGTAGCCCGGTTTCAGAACGTCTTTCCGGCGATGTCCGCGAGGGAGCCGAAGATGTGCGCCAGGGCGCTGCCTTCCACCTGGGCGTCCACCTGGGCGTAATGTCGGCAGAACAGCGCCAGGGCGACGATCGCGGCCAGGGCAAGGGCATCGAACTGGTTGAACGGTTTGTACATGCGCACCTCGCTTTGCTGCACGTTGGAAATTAGGTACGGCATGAGTCGAAAGGGTGTCAACCGCCGCGGCTTTCGGCGAGGGAATCGGCGATGAAGATTCTGCATCTGATCACCGCCCTGGAGACCGGAGGGGCGGAAACCATGCTGGCCAAGCTGCTCGAGAGCATGGACGCCGGCCTCTACCAGCCCGTGGTCGTGAGCATGATCAAGCCTGGGCTGATGGGCGAGCGCATCGTCGCGTCCGGCGCCGAGCTGCTGGACCTGGGCATGAGCCGGGGGCTTCCCTCCCCGCTGGCTCTGGTCCGGCTCGTTTCCCTGCTGCACGAGCACCACCCCGACGTGGTCCAGACCTGGCTCTACCATGCGGACCTGCTCGGACTGGTTGCGGCGCGAACGGCGTTTCCCCTGGGCCGCCGCCCCGCAGTGGCCTGGAACCTGCGCTGTTCGTTCATGGATTTTTCGCAGTATCGGCGCTCCACGGCCTGGACCGTGCGGCTCTGCGCCCGGCTGTCCGGCCTTCCCGACGCCGTGGCGGCCAACTCCCGCGCCGCCGTGGACCGGCATATCTCCCTGGGCTACAGCCCGCGTCGGTTCGAGGTCATCCCCAACGGCTTCGACGCGGGACTGTTTCGGTCCCAGCCCGCAGCGGCGGCGCTGCTGCGCCGCGAGCTGGGCGTTCCTCCCGAATCTCTCCTCGTGGGCATGGCCGCCCGTTTCGATCCCATGAAGGACCATCGCACTTTTGTGCGCGCCGCAGGAATCGCGGCCGCCCAGCGTCCGGACGTCCACTTCGTCTGCTGCGGGCAGGGGGTGGATCCGGAAAACGAGCAGCTGGACCGCTGGGCCAAGCAGGCCCGGCTGAACGGCAGGCTGCATCTGCTGGGGCAGCGCAGGGACGTGGAACGCTTCCTTGCCGGGCTGGACCTCTGCGCGTCCTCGTCCATGGGGGAGAGCTTCCCCAACGTGCTCGGCGAGGCGCTTTGCTGCGGGGTGCCCTGCGTGGCCACGGACGTGGGCGACTCCGCCGCCATCGTGGGCCGCTCCGGCGAGATCGTCCGGCCCGGCGACCCGGATGCGCTGGCAAGGGCCATGCTGCGCCTTCTGGACCTGCCCGCTGCGGAGCGCTCCCGCCTGGGCTGCGAAGGCAGAATGCGCATGATCCGCGATTATTCCCTGGAAGCCATGGCTGCGCGGTATGCGCGGCTATACGATTCCCTGGCCCGAACAGGCCGGGAAATGAAGGATCCCGGCGAGTGAGCGCGACAAAAGGCCCGGCTATGCCGGGCCTTTTCTTTTCCGGGAGCGGCGTTCAGTTCTTTTTGCCGGTCTGGACGCCGAGCCGGTGTCTCTTTTGGGCGCGTTCCCTTTCCTGGGATCGTCCCTGGCCGTCGGGCTGGACCTGCTCGCGGCTGTTCCAGCTGCGGGTGGCCGCGTCTTCGGGAATGTCGTCCGGACCTTGGCGCGTGGCGCGGGGCGTCACGCCGAGTCCGCTCTGCTGCTCGTTCCGGTTCGTGGTCGTGCGCGGCCGGACCTGGGGCGCGTAGGCTTTCTGGTCCTGTGCGGCGGCACCTTGGGCGGCGTCCAGGCCGGTCTGCCCGGGCGCGACGTCGACGGCGCGCTCCCTGCGCTCCCTGGCCCGGTTCAGGGTTTCTTCCGCGTCCCGCAAGCCTGCCCGCGATCTGTCCAGAGCCATGTTGGCGTCCTCTATGGCGGCGGGATCGCCGAACTGGATGGCCTCGGCCAGGTTCTGCTCGGCCTCGAGCGTGTCCGCTCCTGCCCTGGCCGCCGCCGCTTCCGCTGCGGCCACGGGGTCGTGCATGGCCTGCGCCGCCTCGTCGCCGTTTCCGGCGTCCAGGGCCGCTCCCGGCTCCGAGCCCGTGCCCCCGGCGTCCGCGCCGCTTACGACGACTGGAGTCTCTTGGTCCGTGGGCGGGGCCGGCTGGGCCAGGCCGGGATGCGACGTCGCCAGCATAATCAGCGCCGCCAGCAGCCCGCCGAGCAGCGCCCGAAAGCGGGCCGAAACGCTCCATGGTCCTTTGTGCGGAAAAACACGCATGTTCGCCTCCTCCGGGTGCAGGCATTCCCGTTGGCGGCCTGTTCCCGGATCGGTCTTCCGGGAACAGGCCCGATGCCCGGCCCTCTGGCCGGAGCATATCCTCTTTGCGAAAAAAAAGGTTTCGAAATCCAGAAAAATAAAACTCAACCTTTGGCACAAGGGTTGCTCTTCCTTGAGCGGGGAAGTTTTTTCCGGGCCCGCTCCTTCGGAGCAGGGGAGGAAACCGGAGCAAGGAGAGCGTCCGCATGTTCGCGGACATCCCAAGGAGTCGTCATGGCATTTTCATCATTGTACATCGGCGCGACCGGGCTTGTCAGCCACGGGCAGCGCATGGGCGTGATCGGCAACAATCTCGCCAACGTGAGCACCTCCGGATACAAGCGTGCGGACGCGCTGTTCCAGAACCTCATCAGCGAGCAGCTGGCCTGCGGGACGACCCGCAGCGGGGACTCCGTGGTCCAGACCAGCCAGAAGGGGCTCGGCGTGGGCGTGGCGTCCATACGGACCAGCTTTCTGCAAGGCTCGTTCGAGAATTCGACCACGGCCACGGACATGGCCGTTTCCGGCAACGGATTTTTCGGCGTGGTCAACCCGGAGGACGGGAACCAATATTACACCCGTGCGGGCGTGTTTCGCTTCGACCAGCAGGGCTACCTGCTCACGCCCCAGGGCTACCGCGTCCAGGGCGGCGCCGTGGACCGCGCCACGGGCGCCGTGGGCTCCATGGAGGACATCCGCCTTCCGTACCAGGAGATCGTGGTCAACGGGCAAACCGTTCCGGCCATCGTTTCCGAGCCCAAGGCCACCACGGCCATCACCCTGCAAACCAACCTGGACTACGCCACCGGGGACAGCTACACGGACGCGGCCGATCCCTTCTTCGCCATGGCCAAGGCCTGGAACGGGCTCAACGACGACCCGCTCGGCTTTGCCACGGGCTACGACACCGCGCTCAAGGTCTACGACGAAAACGGCACGGCCCATAACCTCACGGTGCACTTCGACCCCGTGGACACCTCGACCCTGAGCAACACCGCCGCGGGCAGCAGCTACTGGGAATATCTCGTGACCATGCCTCCCTCGGAGGACGGCTCCGCCGCAGCGGGCACCTCGGGCGCGGGGCTGCTGGGCATGGGCGTGCTGACCTTCAACAAGTACGGCGAGCTGACCGGGCAGACCGCCTTCAGCCTGACGGGCTCGGACCCGTCCGTGCTCAGCAACTGGACCCCGGCCTCCTTCAGCGCCGAGGGCGCGCCCGTGTTCAGCGCCACCTTCAGCGGAACCGCGTCGCAGGATCTGTCCCTCAATTTCGGCCTGACCACCTCTTCGGCGTCCTGGAACACGAACGTCGCCGGGTCGGCGGGCGCGGTGGGCAAGGACGTGGCCGCCCTGGGCAACATGGCCACGCCCGCCAAGGACGCCTACTCCACCACCAACTACGAGTGGGGCTCCACCACGCTGGCCGCGCGCCAGGACGGATATGCCGAAGGGTATCTGCGCGGGCTGATCGTGGACGAAAAGGGCTTCATCACCGGGCAGTTCACCAACGGCCAGGAGGAGAAGCTCTACCAGGTGGGACTCTACCGCTTCAACAGCGAGTACGGCTTGCGCCGCGAAGGCGGCAATCTCTTCTCCGAGAGCCCGGATTCGGGAGCCGCCCTGGAAGGATTTGCCGGGGAGGAGGGCCGCGGTGCGGTCTATGGCAACTCCCTGGAGATGTCCAACGTGGACATGGCCGAACAATTCGCGGACCTGATCGTGACCCAGCGGGGCTTCCAGAGCAACACCAAGGTCATCACCACCTCGGACGCGATCCTGAACACCCTGATCGGAATCAAGCGTTAGCTCGCCCGCAGCCGCCGGACCCCGCCCCTGCGCACCGCTTCGAAGCGGGCAGGGGCGGGGCTGCTGTTTGCGCCAGGGAGACGAATGCTTGAAAAATGTTGCACTTTCCTCCCCGGATGGTACAGAAAAGTCAGGATCGCGTGAAGGCATAGGCACGTGCCTTCCGGGGACCGCGGAAACGGAACGTGCCGTTGCGGTGCCGCAGGTTGGCGCGGCAAGGGGATCGGACCAGACCAGAAGCTGGCCCAGCCTTCCGAAATGTAAGGAAAGGCAGACCAAGCCGGAAAGGATACGTGTAATGATGTCCGAAAGAATAGCATTCGACGCCGAACGTCTCATGGAAAGCCTGGACAACGACGAGGAACTCCTGGAGGAACTGCTCAGGGCCTATGTCGAGGACGCTCCCCTGCGCCTCGCGGCGCTGACGCGCGGCGTCGAGGAAGGAGACGCGGCAGCGGTGGTCACGGCGGCCCATTCCCTGAAGGGCATGACCGGAGTCATCCGCATCGCGGCCCTGGAACAGAAGGCCCTGGAACTGGAGATGGCCGGGAGAAGCGGAAACATCGCGAAAATCCGGGAGATTTTTCCGGCTTTCCGGGACGATCTCGAACGCGTCCTGAGCCAGGCCGGGGAGTATCTTCGCTAGGTCGGCCCCGCTTGAACCGGAAAGGCGACAGGCGCCGGAGACGTGAAAACGTTTCCGGCGCCTGTCGCGTTCAGGACGTCAGGATGCGGCGTACGCCGCTTTGCCGTCGCGCTCGGCAAAGACCGACGACACGGTGAAGAGGGCGTTCAGGGCCGCTGGAAATCCCGTGTAGACCGCCATGTGCAGGACGATTTCCAGGATCTCCTCCTGGGTGACGCCCACGTTCAGCGCCGCGTGCGTATGGACTGCGAGCTGCGGCTGGGCGTGGCCCAGGGCGATGAGCCCGCCGAGGGTGGCGATCTCCCTGGAGCGCATGTCCAGCCCCGGCCGGGAAAACACGTCGCCGAAGCCGAACTCCACCATCAGGCGGCCCATGTCCGGGAAGAGCTTTTCCAGGCGCTGGACCACGGCCTCGCCCGCTTCGCCGTCCAGGGCGATCAGTTGTTCCAATCCTTTTTCATACCGCTTCGAATGCATTCAGGCCTCCTTGGTTGACGTGATGGCTCATCTGACGGCAAGATCATCCATGCGTCCAATGTCTTGTTTGTTTCATGTTGATGCAAAAAAAGTATGATTATGGAATTGAGACAACTTAGATACTTCCTGGCCGTTGCCGAGGAGCTGCATTTTTCCCGCGCGGCCGAGCGGGAGCACGTGTCCCAGCCGCCGTTGTCCCGGCAGGTGGCCGCCCTGGAGGAGGAACTCGGCGCGCGTCTCCTGCTGCGCAGCAGCCGCCGGGTCGCATTGACTGCCGAGGGCGAGCGCGTCGCGGCGATGGCCAGGGAGATCTTCCGGGCCGTGGAGCGCGGGGTGGCGGACGTGTCGGCCATGGTCCGGGGCGCGGCCGGGCGGCTGCGCGTGGGCTTCATTCCCATGGCGGCGAGCACGCCGTTCCCGGAAGCCGTGGCGCGCTTTCGCGCGCGCAGGCCGCACGTGGAGCTGGCGATGGTCGAGGGCGATTCCAAGTCCCTGCGGGAAAAGCTGGCCCGCCGGGAGCTGGACGCCGCCCTGGTGCGCGGCTTCGGGAGCCCGGAGGGGTTTCGCGCCGCGGCGTTCCTGCGCGAGCCCTACGTGCTGGCCGTCGCGGCCGGACGGATCAAGGCCGGGGACGGAGGCGTTCCTTTCGAATCGCTGCGCGACCTGCCGCTGGTGCTGTATCCCCGGGAGGGAAATCCGGGCCTCTACGACAGCATGGCCGCGGCATTCGAGTCGCGGGGCATGACCATGCGCGTCGCGCAGGAGACCGCCAGCAAGCAGGCCGCCGTGGGACTGGTGGCGGCGGGGCTGGGCGTGGCGCTCGTTCCGGCGGGCATGCGCCGCTCCGCTCGCGTGGGGGTGGACTATCTGGACATTGCGGATTCGCCGCTGCCCGAGGTGGAGCTGGTCGTTTTGCGGCGAAGGGAGGAGATGGGCGCGGTCCTGCGGGAATTCTTGGCCGACATGGCCCACATGGCCGATGTCGCGGGGAGCGCGTCTCCGACCTGAGCCTTGTCTCCGGCGCTTGTCCGAAACAAAGAAACCCGCCGAAAGGCGGGTTTCTTTGTTCTTGCAGTGTCCGGGCTCGCCTATTCAGCGGGCTTGGCGGGCGCTTCGGGAGCGGCGCCTTCCGCGGCGGGCTGTTCGGCTTCCGGAGCGGGAGCGCTTTCAACGGCAGGCTGGTCGCCGGCGGCGGGAGCTTCTTCCACGGCGGGCTGTTCCGCTGCGGCCGGGGCTTCCAGGCCGGGATCAAGCGTGTCCAGGCGCTTGAGGATCTCGTCCGTGACGTCCAGGGAAGGATCGACGGCGGCCACGGTTTCCTTGAGCAGGAGCGCGTCGAGCTTCTTCTCGGTGCGATACTCCTCCATGATCCGCTTCAGTTCCTGGCCCAGGTAGCCGCCCAGGCGTTCCTGCTCGGCCTGCATGGAGCCCTGGAGGCGGCTCATGGTCTCGTTGAAGGCCTTGTCGTTCTCCTCGCTGGGAGATTCCTTGCGGGCCTTGTCCGCGGCCAGGGCCTCGGTCATCAGGCTGTTGTTCATTTCGCTGAGGTGGGTCTGGATGCGTTTGACCAGATCGCTTTCCTTCTGGACGCGGGTCATGTCCACCACGGCGATGCCGCCGCTTTTGGCGGATTCCTGATTGCAGCCCGCCAGCAGGGGCAGGATGAGAAGCGCGACGACAAGCACTTTGCGAAGCATTGATTTCTCCGTTTTGTTCAGGTTCAGGTAAGAGAGTTGTCCCAGCCGCGCGAAGCGAGACGGGAGCCTCGCGCCGTGAGCAGCAGGGCCTCGGTGCCGGGCAGGGAATCGATCAATTCGAGACCCTGGCGCGGCGGGGCAACGAACAGCGCCGTGGAAAGAGCGTCGGCGTCGGCGACGCGGCGCGCGCGGACCGTCGCGCTGGAAAGCAGCGCCGGCGAATGGCCGGAGCGCGGGTCGACTATGTGATTGCAGAGGCGGTTCTCGCCGAACCAGACCTCGTAGGCTCCGGAGGTGGCCACTGCGCCGTTGCGCATGCGGAACACGTCCGGGAATTCTCCCCCCTCGGGGTTTTGCACGGCCACGGCCCAGGGCCGCCCCAGGGCGCGTTCGCCCGAGGTGCGGATGTCCCCGCCCGCGTCCACCAGGTGGTTGACCGCGCCCAGGGCGAGCAGCGCTTCCGAGGCCAGATCCACGATGCGGCCCTTGGCGATGCCGTCCAGAGTCAGGCCCATGCCGCGTTTGCCCAGGCTCAGGCTGCGCGGCTCGATGTGCAGGGCGGCCATGTCCACCAGGGGCAGCAGTTCGCGGATTTCCTCCTGCGCAACGTGCACCTTGGGGTCGCGCGCCGCCGTGGCCGCGAAGAGATCCAGCACGGGCTTGACCGTGGGGTCGAAGGCGCCGCCGGTCAGGGAATGGAAGTCGCGGGCGTGTTCCAGCAGTCCGCCCAGCTCCGGGGGGCCGCCTTGCAGCGAGCCTTCGGCGTTGAGCACGGAAAGCGGAGAGGCCGCGTCGAAACGGTCGAACAACGGAATCAGGTCGCCCATGCGTTCAAAGGCGCGTCCAACGGCGTCCTCGGCAAAGCCGCGCGAGGAGTGCGCCACGGTCACGGTCACGAAGGTTCCCATGAGCGCACGCGTGCTGCTCACGCAGGGGGTGCCGTTGACCTGCTCGGCGGCAAACGCTGGGCGCGGCGCTGCTTTGGTGGCGGCGAAGAGGGCCAGAGCGGCCCCGGCCTTGAGGAAATCGCGTCGGCTGCTTCCGTTGCGATGCATGAAACCTCCTCTGGTTGAAGGCCAGTCAGCCTAAAGAATGCGGGCAGCCTTGTCCAGATGCGGAAAGAATCATTCCGCGTTCATCCTCGTGGTTGACCTTGGGACCGTGCCCGTACATAATGAAAAATCGGCAAATCCAGGGAGGTTGCCATGAAAATGAAATATCCGGTTCCCGGCGCGGCCCTGCTCGTCCTGGCCGCCCTGTTGCTGTTCCCTGCCTTGTCCCAGGCGGAGGACATGATGGTCCGAAAGGCCGACAACGTGTTTTTCTGCGTGGATACGTCCGGCTCCATGATGTCCGACTACCACGGAACAAAGAAGACCGACCTTTCGAGCGCCCGCGAGCTGCTCCAGCGCATGACCGGCGTCATGCCGGACCTGGGCTACAAGACCGCGCTGTACCGCTTCGCGCCGTATCAGGAACTGCGGCCCCTGGCCCTGCACGACCAGGCCGCGTTCATGGAGGCCTCCGCGAAGCTGCCGTACGATGTTCCGGTCTTCGGCAACCGCACGCCCCTGGGCGACGGATTGTTCGACCTGGCCTGGCCCATTTCGGCCGTGCCCGGTCCCTCCGCCGTGATCCTCTTCACGGACGGCGGCCAGAACGAAGGCCCGCTGCCCCAGCCCATTGCCGAGCAGCTCTACGCCAATTACGACATCTGCCTGCATATCGTCAGCTTCGCGAACACGCCTTCGGAGCAGGCCCAGGTGGACCGTCTGGCCGCGCTGAACCACTGCACGGTGATGGCCTCCGGCGAGGATCTGCTCAACGACCCGGCCAAGCTGGAAGCCTTTGTGCGCGACGCCCTCTGGGAGATGAAGCCCGCGCCCGCACTGCCCGCACCCGCGCCCGCGCCCAAGCGCGAGTTCCATACCGTGCGCATGGACCTCTATCTCGAGTTCGACACGAACAAGTCGGAGATCCGTCCGGAATTCCACGACGAAATCGCCAAGCTGGGCGACCTGATGAACCGCTATCCCGAAACCACGGCCATGATCGTGGGCTATGCGGACGCGGTGGGTTCCTACGTCTCCAACATCCACCTCTCCGGCGACCGCGCCGCAGCCGTGCGCGAGTATCTCTCGCAGCAGTTCGGCATCGCGCCGAGCCGTTTGCAGTCCGTGGGCTACGGCGAGAACTTCCCCCTGGGCGACAACTCCTCGGAAACGGGCCGCCAGCGCAATCGGCGCGTCACGGTATTCGTGACGGGGTGGTTCGTGGAGCAGTAGCCCGCAGCCGCAGCTATAAGACGCATTCAACGAAAAGCGCGCTCCGGATTCGATCCTGGGCGCGCTTTTTCATGGTCCTGCGTTCCGGGGAGGGCTTACGATTCCAGCAGCCGCCGAATCCGGCCCGAAGGATCGCGTCCGGCAAGGGCCGAAAGCAGCCGGGCCTCGGCTCCCTGGGCGCGCGCCAGCTTCAACGCCAGTTGCAGCTCCTCGCGTCCGGCCTCGATGCGGAAGGCGCGCAGATTGACCAGTCCGGCCTCCAGGCCCAGCCGCCAATCCTCGCGGCGATGCAGCGTCAGGGTCGAGAGAAGTCCCAGACGGGCGTGCTCCTGACCGGGCAGGGAGGCGAACAGGGCGTCAGTCTGGCGCACGAGGTCCAGGTCCGCGGGTGCCTCCAACAGCGCCAGGGCCAGGCAGTCCGCAGCCGAGGAGGGCACGTGCCGCTGCTCATGGAAGACGAAGCCCGCGTTCACGGCCACTCCGGCCTTGCGCAGCGCTCCGGCCCAAAGCCGCACCAGGTTCGCCCCTGCATCCGTCTCGGCCGGGCGGTGCGTGCGGCCGTTGCGCATCTGTCCCTGCGCGTGGCGCAGCCAGAAGGCCCTGGCGTAGTCCGGCAGTCCGGCGCTGCGCGCGGCCAGGCTGGCGGCGGCGTTGACCTCCAGGCTGGCCGCGTGGACGCCCTGGGCCAGCAGGCCGTGCAGTTCCGCGGCCAGGTCGTCCTGTTTTCCTTCTTCCGCCAGCAGGCGCAGGCGCAGGGCGCAGCAGGCGGGCTCGGCTTCGTTGCGGCGCAGCGCGGCCAGAATCGGCTCCAGGTCCGCGTCCAGGCGTCCTGCCCGGCGCAGTTGCGCGGCGGCCGCCGCGAGCCAGGCGTCGGCCTCCCTCCCTTTGGCCGCCACGAGCGGAGCGTCCCGCAGCGCGCGGACCAGGGTCGCGGCCCTGTGTTCGGGCTGATGCTCGGCGCGAAGCCGTTCCCATCCGGCGCGGGCCACGGCCGTGGCCTGCCGCTCGTGGGCAAGATAAAAATCCAGGAGTTCGAGAAGTTCCAGGGCGTCGCCGTAGCAGAGCGTTTCCCTGCCGGGTTCGAAAAGCTCGTCCTGTTCCGGGCCGAGGTTCTGGCCTGCCACGAGGCAGCCGAACCGCGCGGCCTCGAAAAGCCGGAAATTGACCTCGCCGAGGATGGATTCGTTGGGCACGATGCGGGTCTGGGCATAGAGTCGGGCCATTCCCGCGGGATCAAGATCCTGGGCGTGGACGAAGTCCGGGCCGAAGCGCTCCTTCAGGATGTGCACGAAGCGCATCCGGGCCGGGCGTTCCGGGGTCACGCGGCCCACGAAGGCCAGCGGGGTTTCGCGTTCCGCCCAGGGGTGCCATTCTCCGGCCCGCGCGTACCAGGGCAGGCGGACGACGTTCGGGGCGCCATGGCGGGCGAGATCGGGCAGCCAGCGCCGCTGCGTCGAGAAAACCACGTCGAAGAGCCGGGAATAGCAGGACTGCCAGAAGGCGTTCAGGTGCGGGTCCACGGCCCAGAACGCCTTGATGCAGTCCAGTTCGCCCAGGCCCGCGAGCAGCACGCGGGGCAGCAGGATTTCCTGCTGGAGAATGGCGTCGGGCTGAAAGCCGGCCTGATCGAGCAGGGCGGGCAGGTGCGGGCTCGCGCCCGGCAACGGCGCGAGGTGCAGCACCTCGTGGCCCTGATCCGCCAGGGCGCTGCGGATGGCCGGGGAAACGCTCACGCAGCAGATGCGCAGCGGCTCGGCAACGGGGTCGGCCCGCCGGTCGTCCTGGGTCGGGTTTTCGGACATGCTTCCGTGTATAGCCGCTGCGGCGGGCGCGGGCAATGCGCAAGAAAAGGCCGGGCGAACAGAGCGGCGGCGAATCGCGAAATTGTCCGGAACCCGTCGGCGCCGGAAAGCGAACAATAGCGGGACCATGGCTTTGCTTCAAAGACAAGATACTGATTTTCAAGATAAAGAAAAAAAGGGGGCGAACCTAATCTCCCCCCCCTCGCGGCCGATAAGAAGACCACGGCGGTTTCCCTTTGCAGGAAATCGCCACGGGCGGGCCGAGACCATCCGCCTGCGCGGAGCGATACGGATGTCGCTTCGGATCCCAGGGAAGGGGCCCCTGGGGGGAGGGTATCCCCCCTTCAGGGCAACGCGTTACGGAGGGGCAGAATGCACGATTGGATCGACCTGGACGCGCACCGCCGCGCCCGGCAGGACGAAATAGACGCGGCCAAGTGGCAGCGCGGCCGCGAATCCGGGCAGGAGAATCTCCGGCGCGAGGACAAGCTCCGCCGTCTCAAGGAAGAGATTCGCGCCGGAACCTACAAGGCGGACATCAAGGACATCGCCATGCAGCTGGCCGCAGCCATGGATCCGATGAGCTGAAAAGCCTTTCTTGCGATTTGCGATAGCTTTCCGATAATCCGCAGCGTTCGCAGCGGAAAAAAACACCCGTCCAACCAGCCGCCGATGCGGACGAAGCCAGGAAGAGCGAGCCTTTTCCGGTTCTCGTCACCTGCTTTTAACTTTCCCGGCAACCCGCTTTCATGCTACGTCTAGAGCAACTTTAGAACTTCTTTCAAGGGGGAAGGCCGCTTGAAATACTTTGTCTAGACTCTTGGCGAGGTCCGGCCCCGTGATTTCCGCGCGCATGCTTCGCTCGAAGCAGCCGACACTTTACAACGGAGCGGTAAGACATGGCTGAAAAGCGATTCGTCCTCGATACCAACGTCCTGATCGAGAACCCCAAGTGCATCGCCGCGCTGCGCAATGGTCAGGAAAACAAGATCCACGTCCCGTACACCGTCCTCTCCGAACTCGATCGCCTCAAGAAAGACGCCCGCATCGGGCATGTTGTCAGCCAGGCCGTGCAGACCCTGCTGCGCGACGAGCTGGTCCGGGTCATGGATCCTGTTTTCGCGAAGGATCTGCACGACGAGTGCTTTGACGACAGGATCCTCAAGGAGGTGGGCAACGCCGAGAAGAGCGGCGAGCTGTCCGAGCCCATCCTGATCACCAACGACCGCATCCTCCAGCTCAAGGCCAAGGTCTACGGAATCGCGTGCGAGGGGTACCGCGATTCCGATCCTTTCCGGTCCGAATCGCAGCGCTATACGGGCTTTCTTGAAGAAGGGGACGACCCCGTGGCCAACAGCTTCGTCTGGGAGGCGGGCACCCCCGTGTTCCACGGCCCGGACGGCCCCCGGCCCGTGACCTGGCAGAACGAGGTCTGGGGCGTGCGGCCGCGCAGCGTCTACCAGAACCTCGCCCTGGAGCTGCTGCTGCACCCGGACATCGACCTCGTCTCCATCCAGTCCGAGGCGGGCTACGGCAAGACCTTCCTGGCCCTGGCCGCGGCCCTGTTCCTGACGCTGGAGAAGAAGGACAATCCCTACCGCAAGATCTACCTGGTCAAGCCCGTGGTGGAAATCGGCTCCAAGCTGGGCTACCTGCCCGGCGACGTGGAAGAGAAGATGCTGCCCTACGTGCGCTACGTGCACGACCTGCTGCTCAAGCTCCACGACCTTCGCCCGGCCAACCGCGTCTTCCTGGACCCGGCCTCGGAAAACCTGCGCCTGAACCCCAAGCGCTTCGAGGTCCAGCCCATCGCCTTCATCCGGGGCATGAACATCGAGAACGCCGTGGTCATCATCGACGAGATGCAGAACCTCTCGCGCGGGGAAACGCGCGCCCTGCTCACGCGCATGGGCGAGGGGGTCAAGTGCATCTGCCTGGGCGACACCCGCCAGGTGGACCACCCCTACCTGAACGAATCCAACAACGGCCTGAACTGGGTGGTCAAGAAGCTCAA
Source organism: Paucidesulfovibrio longus DSM 6739 (assembly GCF_000420485.1). Lineage (NCBI taxonomy): Bacteria > Pseudomonadati > Thermodesulfobacteriota > Desulfovibrionia > Desulfovibrionales > Desulfovibrionaceae > Paucidesulfovibrio > Paucidesulfovibrio longus. The sequence goes on from NZ_ATVA01000014.1 coordinate 253,681, forward strand.
GGGCTTCCGGAACTACGCCCACATCGTGCTCAAGGGCGAGCGCTCGCGCGGGCCCATCACGGACATGGTGCTCAAGAGCAAGCTCTAGCGCGTCAAAAGCATCGCACAGCCCCTGGATGTCGGAGCAAATCCGCATCCAGGGGCCGCCGCTGGCGCCGCCGGGGATTGGCCTTGTATTTTTCGGCGTATTCTGGCAAGCAGGGCTGGTCGTTACAGAACCTGCCCAAGCGAGCGCAAGCAATCATGATAGACAGCAAATCCCACGGCGGAGGGGGCATTTTCCCCACCTCCATCAGCCGCACGCAATGCCGCGACACCGGCATGGCCATGACCCTGATCGCCCTGATCGCGGCCGCGGCCACGCACCAACCCGTCTGGACATACGCGGCCATCGGAGCCCTCGTGGTCACCATGACCGTTCCCGCGGCCTTCAAGCCGCTGGGCTACCTCTGGTTCGGCCTGTCCGGGCTCATGGGCGCGGTGGTTTCCCGGGTTCTGCTCACCGTGCTCTTTTTCGTGCTGGTCACGCCCGTGGGGCTCTGGCGGCGCGCCATGGGCAAGGACACGCTGCGGCTGCGCCAGTGGAAAAACGGCAAGGGTTCGGTCTTTGTCGCCCGCGACCACACCTACGCCCCCCAGGACGTGGAACAACCTTTCTAAAATCGGAATCAACGGAGTCTCGATATGGATTTCATTCGTGATCTCTGGGCCTTCCTCAAGGTCCGCAAGAAGTTCTGGCTGCTGCCGATCCTGCTTACGCTGCTGCTCTTCGGCGCACTGATCGTTTTTGCGGGCGGTTCGGCCATCGGTCCGTTCATCTACACCATCTTCTAGCAACCTCTTCAGGGAGCGACGCCATGTCCGAGGCGATTCTCGGCCTCTCGGCATATTACCACGATTCCGCGGCGGTCCTGCTGGTGGATGGCCGCATCGTGGCCGCCGCCCAGGAGGAGCGCTTCACGCGCAAGAAGCACGACCCGGACTTTCCGGCCAAGGCCGCGGCCTATGTGCTCAAGGAGGGCGGACTCTCCCTCGGCGACATCGACGCGGTGGCCTTCTACGACAAGCCCTACCTCAAGTTCGAGCGGCTCATGGAAACCTACCACGGTTTCGCGCCGCGCGGGCTGACGAGCTTCCTGTCGGCCATTCCGGTCTGGATCCGCGAGAAGCTCTTCATGCGCAAGATGCTCCACGAGGAGCTGGCCAAGCTCGGCAAGAGCCGGCCGCGCATCCTCTTCCCGGAGCACCACCTCTCCCACGCGGCCAGCGCCTTCTACCCCTCGCCCTTTGACGAGGCCGCCATCCTGACCGTGGACGGCGTGGGCGAATGGGCCACCACGACCATCAGCACCGGGCGCGGCAAGGACATCACCGTCCACCGCGAGCTGCACTTCCCGCACTCCCTGGGCCTGCTCTATTCGGCCTTCACCGCGTTTTGCGGCTTCAAGGTCAACAGCGGCGAGTACAAGCTCATGGGCCTCGCGCCCTACGGCAACCCCTCGGCCCCGCGCGTGGAGGAATGGAAGGCCCGCATCCTGGACGAGCTGGTGGACCTGCGCGAAGACGGATCCCTGCTGCTGAACATGGACTACTTCGACTACGCCACGGGCCTGACCATGTGCCGCAACGAGAAGTGGGCCGCGCTCTTCGGCATTCCCGCGCGCCGGCCAGAGAGCGAGATCGGCCAGGAATACATGGACATGGCCCTGGCCATCCAGCAGCTCACCGAGGACATCGTCTTCCGCCTGGCGGAAACCGCCCGCGAGCTGACCGGGTGCGAAAATCTCTGCATGGCCGGCGGCGTTGCGCTCAACTGCGTGGCCAACGGCAAGCTGCTGCGGCGCGGCACCTTCAAGGACATCTGGATTCAGCCCGCGGCGGGCGATGCGGGCGGCGCCCTGGGCGCGGCCTACGCGGCCCACCACATCTGGCGCGGACACGAGCGCCCCTCGCCGGAAGGCAAGGACGCCATGCGCGGCGCCTACCTGGGTCCGAACTTCGGACCGGAAGCCTGCCGCCGCGTGGGCATCAAGTTCAGCGCGCCCTACAGGGAATATGCGGACTTCGGAGAGCTTTGCTCCACCGTGGCCGGGCTCCTGGCCGAGGGCAACGCCATCGGCTGGTTCCAGGGCCGCATGGAGTACGGCCCGCGCGCCCTGGGCGGCCGGTCCATCCTGGGCGATCCGCGCCATCCGGAAATGCAGAAGAAGCTCAACCTCAAGATCAAATACCGCGAGGGCTTCCGGCCTTTTGCGCCGTCCGTGCTCGAGGAGTCCATCCCCGACTACTTCGACCTGGACCGCCCCTCGCCCTACATGCTCCTGGTAGCCCAGGTGGCGGACGGCCAGCTCAAGCCCCTGCCGGACGGCTACGACCAGATGGCCATGTACGACCGCCTCTACGTGCAGCGCTCGGACATCCCGGCCATCACCCACGTGGACAACTCCGCCCGCATCCAGAGCGTCAGCCGCGAGACCAATCCGCGCTACTGGGATCTGATCGAGACGTTCCGCAAGGAGCAGGGCTGCGGCGTGGTGGTCAATACCAGCTTCAACGTGCGCGGCGAGCCCATCGTCTGCACGCCGAAGGACGCCTATACCTGCTTCATGCGCACGGAGATGGACTATCTCGTGCTGGGCAACCTGCTCTTCAGCAAGAGCGAGCAGCCCGACTGGAACGAGCAGGGCGACTGGCGCGACCAGTTCGAACTGGATTAGAATCGGCCGGAGCGGTCTTGGCTCCGCTTCAAGAGCCCGGCTTCCTGGCGAGAGCGTCCAGGGAGCCGGGCTTTTTCGTCTGCTCCGCGCTCGACAAGGCGCGCCCGCTGTTCTGCTGCTCCCGCAATGCGGAAAAGCGAATCAGGCGGCGTGCCGCGCTTCGCAAGGGCGATGTTTCATGTTGCTGCGGGCCGAATCGGATTGTGTTTTGCGCGAGATGACAGTTGTACCCATGTGACGGGGTATGCTATTCGAAAGGCGGCCATCCTGCGTCTTTCGACCCGATCCTGGAGGCAGCATGCCGACTTCGCTGAAGAGCCGCGCCGAAGAATGGGACCGACTCATCGCCCGGCTGGACAAGGCCGGGGTTCCGCCGGACGTGCGCTGGCGCACGCTGATTCTCTACATGCGCAACGTGCGCGGGTTCTATTTTCTTTCCGAACGCCAGAAGAGCGAGATCCAGCAGCTCATCGTGGACACCCTCAAGGCGCGGGACTACACGGACAGGCACTACGAGGAAGTGGTCAAGCGGCAGGAGGAGATTCTGCTGGGGCCGCACAAGGAAAAGCTGCGCATGACCCTGGACGAGTCCGAGGGACTGCTGCGCGATTTTCGCGATCTGATGCTGCGCAAGAAGGGCGACGTGCAGGAGCTGGAGGTGCTCACGGTCGGGCTGGTGGAAAGCGAGAAAAGCCCCAAGGAGATGATTTCGGCCATGCGCAAGGCCTTTCACGAGGTGGTCCACGCCATGGAGACGGACATGGCCGACCTGACGCGCATCTCCATGACCGACGCCCTGACCCAGCTCTACAACCGGCGCGCCTTTGACGAGCACCTCTCTGCCTCGGCCGAGGCCTGCGTGCAGGCGGGGCAGCCCCTGTCCCTGATCATGATCGACATCGACCACTTCAAGCGCTTCAACGATACCTACGGCCACCGCATCGGCGACCAGGCCCTGCGCGTGGTGGCCAAGGTTCTGCTGCTGCATGGCGAGGAGGTCAACGGCAGGCCGGACGCGGGCAGGAAGGGGAGATATTTTCCGGCGCGGTACGGCGGCGAGGAGTTCGCGGTCGTGCTCAACCGCACCCCCCTGGAAGAGGCCGCCCAAATGGGCGAGACCATCCGTTCCCGCGTGGAGCATTACAATTTCACCATTCAGGACAACAGCGGCAACGTCCTGCACGAGGGCGTGCGCATCACGGTCAGCGTGGGCGTGGCCCGGCTCGACCCGGCCTGGAAGGGGGCCTGGGCCGAGAACCTTCTGGAACATGCGGACAAGCACCTGTATCAGGCCAAGGAAAGCGGCAGGAACAAGGTTTGCTGCGTGCTGGAGGAATGAGGTCGCTGCTGGCGCGGTGCGGCGGGGAATGCCCCGGAGGACGCTGCGCTGGGAGAGGGCTTCGGAAGGGCGGCTGGAGAAGGAAAGCGCGGCTCATCCGGTCGGCGTGTACGGGACCGGATGAACCCCGCTTCCGCGCTGTGCCGGACGGTCAGTCCGCGTCGACGCGTTCACTCGAATCCCCGGCCGGACCGTTCTCGTCCTGTTCCGTCTGGTTTTTCGACTGCTTGCGCTTGAGTTTCTTTTCTTTTTTCTTCTGCTTGGCCAGGTCTTTCTGGCGCTTCTCGAACTTGTAGTTGCGTTCGGGCAAGACTTCCTCCTGATTTTGCCGCGCCTTGCGGGCGCGGTTCGGAAAAGAAAGCGCCCGTCTCCCGAAAGAGACGGGCGCCGTGCCGGACTAAATCTGGCTCGCGAGAGCTACCAACGGGGGCGTTCTTCGCGGGGCTTGGCTTCGTTGACCTTGATGTTGCGGCCGCCGAAGTCCTTGCCGTCCAGGTTCTTGATGGCTTCAAGAGCGCCGGAATCGTCCATTTCCACGAAGCCGAAGCCACGCGGGCGGCCCGTCTCGCGGTCTTCGACCAGCTTGACGGAAGTCACTTCGCCAAAGGCTTCAAAGGCGGAGCGGACTTCGCTCTCAGTGGCGGACCAGGACAGGTTTCCGACGTACAATTTCTTAGACATTCAATAGTCTCCAGTAATAAAAGTGATGGAACTATGGTGCCCGTGCACCAATAAAAAAGGAGCAAGGTACAAGATGCGTACACTGCCCCTCGATTTACCTGTTTCGTTCAGACCAGCGCCGGCCAAACATTGGGGCCGCGCCTCCACGGGTGCCGCTGGTGTATGAGATGCCGACCCTTCGCTGTTTGCAGAATAAAGTCAAGCGATATAATTTTTTGCGGCTGGGAAATATGCTTCATTCGCAGACAATAACGTACGATATCATGTGCTAAGAGGGTGAAATAAAATAATCGCAATGTCGAAATAACATTCGAATTGCAATGTCCCGAACCTGCAATTCCGAAAATGGGGGCAGGCGGATCCGCGTCTTCCCGCTAGGACTCGTCCGCGTCCTGGGATCCGGAAGGGAGTTTGTTCGTCCGCATTTCCCTCGGAGCCGTGTCCTGGGGCGGAAGTTCCGGGATTTCCTCGCCGTCGGCCACTCCCAGGTCGTGGAGCCTGCGCGCCGAGCCGAGCACGCGCGACTCCAGCGAGCCCACGGCCTGATTGTACGCCTTGATCGTGGAGTCGAGCCGCTTGCCCATGGCGTCCATGTGGCCTGTGAACACGCGCAGCCGGTCGTACAGCTCCTTGCCGAGCTTTTTCACCTCCTGGGCGCTGCGGGCGATGGTTTCCTGCTGCCAGCCGTAGTGGACGGCCCGGAGCAGGGCGATGAGCGTGGTGGGCGAGGCCACGATGACCCCGCTGTCCACGCCGTCCTCGATGAGGCCCGGCTGGCAGCTCAGGGCCGCGCTATAAAACGCCTCCCCCGGAAGAAACATGAGCACGAATTCCGGGGCGGGGCTGAACTGCGCCCAGTAGCTTTTCTGGCCGAGCTGCTTCATGTGCGTGCGGACGTGCCCCGCGTGGCGCAGCAGGAGCTGCTTTCTGCGCTCCTCGTCCGGCTCGTCCGCCGCTTCCATGTAGGCTTCCAGGGGGGCCTTGGCGTCCACCACGATGTTCTTGCCGCCCGGCAGCTGCACGACCATGTCCGGCCGCAGCCTGCCGGAGTCGCCTTCGGCGTGGCGCTGTTCGTAGAAATCGCAGTGCGGGGTCATGCCTGCCAGCTCCACCACGCGGCGCAGCTGGATTTCGCCCCAGCGGCCACGGACCACGGGCTTGCTCAGGGCGTGGACCAGCTTTCCGGTCTCGTCCTTGAGCTTGTTCTGGGTCAGGGCCAGGCTGCGGACCTGTTCCGTGAGGCTGGAGTAGGCGGCGACGCGCTCCTTCTCCAGCGCGGAGAGCTTGCCGTCCACCTGCTTCAGGGATTCGGAAAGGGGCTGCACGAGCTGGCGGATGCCCTGGTGGCGCAGCTCCAGGTCGCTCTGGGCCGACTGCCGCAACTGGGCGAAGGACTCGCCCGCGAGCTGGAGAAAGGCCTTGTTGTTGTTTTGCAGCGTTTCGCCGGAAAGCGCCTTGAAGTCGCTCGCCAGATTCGCGCGCAGCTCGGAAAGCAGGGCGATTTTTTCCTCGGCGGCCTTGCGTTCCCCTTCCATGCGGGTTTCCAGCTCGGCCCGCGCGCGGGCGAGCTGCGCGGCCTCGGCGCGCAGCGCGCGCAGTTCCGTCTCCAGTTCGGGAATCCTGCCCGCCGTGGCCAGGGCCGAGGCGCGCTCCTCGGAAACGAAGCGCAGCTCCTCCCGGAGGGCGTCCAGTTCGGCGCAGACGTCGATGTACTGGGCTTGAAAGGTGCCTGCCTGCTCGGAGAGCCGTTCGCGCTCGTAGGCCCCCCTGCGCGAGCGCAGCAGGACGGCCAGCCCTCCGGCCAGGGCGATGGCGAACGTCAGCAGGGCGGCGAGGTAGCCGGGATGAAGCATGTCCATGTGGTCTCCGGGAAAGGATTGCGGTCGAGCCCGCGCGGCGGCGATGTCCGCGCGGGCTGCGGAGGTTCGGTCTGCTAGGCTCCGTGCAGGTCCAGCTCCATGTCCACGAGCTGGTTGTCTTCCGGGTCCGAAGTGATGGCGAAGCCGAACTTGCGCGCCAGGCCCTGCATGCCCTGGTTTTCGAGCATGGTCTGGCCCACGAGCTTGGCCGTGCCGCGTTCGCGCGTGTAGTCGATGGACTTCTTGAAGAGCATGGAGCCGAGGCCCTGGCCCTTGAGCGCGGAGCGGATCACGATGGCGAATTCCGCCTCGGAGTTGTCGGGCCGGGTGATGGTCCGGGATACGCCGAGGGTTTCGGGTTCGCCGTCCTCGCCCGTGCGCTGCGCGATGAAGGCCATTTCGCGGTCGTAGTCGATCTGGGTGAAGGCCGCGAGGTCTTTGTGGTCGAATTCGCGCCGGACCGCGCCGAAGAAGCGCAGGCGGAGATCGTCGTCCGAAAGGCTGGCCAAAAATTCCCGGTGCGCGGCCTCGTCCTCAGGGCGGATGGGCCGGATGGTGATCTTGGTCCCGTCCTTGAGCACGACGCACTCTTCCAGCTCGCGCGGATAGGGGCGGATGGCGAGGCGCTGCGCGCCGTCGCCCTCGTACGCGGCCACCTGGATGCGGGCCGTGAGCGCGAGCACGCCGAGGTCGTCGGCGTAGAGGGGGTTGATGTCCAGGGTGTGCACCTGGGGCAGGTCGATGAGCAGCTGGGAGACCTGGATCAGCGTCAGGCAGACGTCGTCCAGGTCCGTGGCCGCTGTGGTGGGCGTGCCCTTGAGCAGCCGCACGATGCGCGTGCGGGAGATCAGCTCCCGCGCAAGGCTCATGGACAGCGGCGGCAGGGCCACGGCCCGGTCCATGATGATCTCGCGCGACATGCCGCCGTGGCCGAAATAGATGGTCGGCCCGAACACGGGGTCCGTGTTGGCGGAGATGAACAATTCGTGGGCGCCGGGCCTGCGGCCCATCTTCTGCACGGTGAAGCCCTCGATGTAGGCGTCGGGCCGCTCGCGGCTGACGCGAGCCAGGATGTTGGCCGCGGCTTCCCAGACCTGTTCCGGGGTTTCCAGGTCGAGCAGCACGCCGCCCACGTCGTAGGGCTGGGGAATCTGCGGGGAGCGCAGCTTCACGGCCACGGGGTAGCCCAGCTCGTCCGCGGCGATGACCGAGTCGCGCGCGGAGACGGCCAGCCGCGTTTCCACAACGGGGATGCCGTAGGCCGCGAGAACCCGCTTGGCTTCCGGTTCGGTCAGGGTGTCGCGCCCGTCCGCCAGGACCGTCTCGATGACCTCGCGCGCGGCCATGGTGTCCGGGAAGAAGTCCGTGGGCAGCGAGTCCGGCGTTTCCATGAGCATTTCCTGGTTGCGCTGGAACTCGACCATGTAGAGATAGGCCCGGATGGCCTTGTCCGGGGTGTCGTAGGTGGGCACGCCCGCGTTGCGGAAGATCTCCCGCGCCTTTTCGGCCTTGCCCAGGCCGAGCCAGCAGGCGAAGACCATGCGCCGCACCCGTTTCAGCGAGTCGGCCAGGGCCTGGGCCACTTCCTCTTCCGGCAGGCCCGCAAAGGGCACGTGCATGGTCAGCACCGCGTCCACGCCCTTGTCCTTGAGCAGCGCGCGCACCAGCTCGGCGTATTCCTTGCCGGAGGCGTTGAAGGGGATGTCCACGGGATTGGTGCGCGACCATTTTCGGTCGATGATCTCGTCCACGGCGGTCTTGGTTTCGTCCGAGAGCCGCGCCAGCCTGCCGCCGCCCATGAGCAGGGCGTCCGCCGCGAGGATTCCGGCGGAAACGCCGTTGGTCACGATGGCCAGCCGGTCGCCGCGCACGGGCTTGATGTCGGCCAGGGTGCGCGCCGCGTCGAACAGTCCGTCGATGGTGTCCACGCGCAGCATGCCCGCGCGGCGAAAGGCCACGTCGTAGATCTCGTCCGAAAGGGTCATGCCCTCCAGGCCCGTGTCCGCGCATTCGCGCAGCACCGTCTCGAAGGCCTGGCCGGGCCGGATGACCAGCACGGGCTTGTTGCGCGAGGCGGCCCGCGCCGCGGACATGAACTCCCGCGCGTCGCAGACGCTCTCCACATAGAGCAGGATCGAGCGGGTCATCGGGTCGCTGGAAAGGTAGTCGAGCACGTCCGCGATGTTCACGTCGATGCGCGCGCCGAGCGCGACCAGATGGGAAAATCCGATGCCCTGGCCCCGCGCCCAGTCGAGCACCGCGGTGAAAAGGCTGTCCGACTGCGAGATGAACGCGGTCTTGCCCGGCTGGATCGTGGCGTGGGCCAGACTGGCGTTGAGGTTGATGCCCGGCGCCATGAAGCCCAGGCATTTGGGGCCGAGCACGCGCATGGCCGGGGTTTCCGCCGCCTCCAGAATTTCGTTCTTGAGCCGCAGGCGGTCGTCCGGGTCCATGCCCTGAAAGCTGCCGCCCAGGAGCATCACGGCGCGCGCGCCGATGGCCCGCAGCTGGGCCACCACGTCCGGAGCCTCCCGCACGGGACGGGCCACGATGGCCAGGTCCGGGGCCTTGGGCAGCTGGGCGATGCCGGGATAGGTGAGTACGCCCGCGATGGCCTCCGCGTCGGAGCTGACGGGCATGACCGGACCCATGAAGCCGCCGCCCATGATGTTGCGCATGACGATGTTGCCCGCGTTGGTCGGGTCGTTCGTCGCGCCGATCACGGCGATGGACTTGGGGTTGAAGAGATGTTCGAGATTGATGACGCTCATGGGGCTCCCCGTGGTTTTCCGGTTGCCCCTTGTGGGTAGCAGATTCGGAAGGGGATGGAAATTGGAATCAGGTCCGTCCGCGCCCGGTTTTGGCCCTTTCCGGGACGCGGCAGGGCGGCGCGGGCGTTTCGCGCATTGTTATGCGCGGGGCGATGGGATAAATCCTGAGCCAGGGCAGGCGAGCCCGAACAGGAGGATGCGATGCACAAGACGGCCAGGGACGGGGAAGCCGGAACCGCTTCGGAGCTCATGGAGCGCTGGAAGCGCGCGGCGATCACCACGCGCCAGGCCGACCCGTTCTGCACCGCCCCGGCGTGGCAGCTGGCGTTTCACGAGGTGCAGAACCCCGCCTGGCAACTGCTGGTCCACGCCGAGGACCAGAGCGTCATGGCCTTTGCCGCCGCGTCGGATCAATTCGGCCAGGCGGTGCTGCTGCCGCTGGAGCGGCTCTGGATGTTCGGCTGCCCCCTGCTCGGCAAGCGGGCCGTGGGCCTCCTGCGCTTCGTGGTCGAGGCCATCCGCACCACGCAGGCTCTGACCTTTTCCAAGATCGTCGTCAGCGGGGTGCGGCCCGGCGGCGTCCTGGCCGGGCGTCTGCGCAGCCAGTTCGGCGCGACGCACGATATCCACGTCCAGCCCACGGGCACCCAGTGCGCGGCTTCCCTGCGCGGCGGCCTGGACGGCTACCTTTCCCGCCGCTCCGCCAACCATCGGCGAAATCTGAAACGGGAACGCAAAAAGGCGCTGGACAAGGGCATTCGTTTCGAGCGCGTCCTGCCCGACACGGCCCAGGAAACCGCCGAGGCCTATGCGCGGGTGCTCGGCGTGGAGCTGCGCAGCTGGAAGGGCATGGGCGGCTGCGGCATGGAAAGCGGCTTTTCGCGCAGGTTCTACGAGAGAATGCTGCACCGCCTCGCGCCGGAAAAGGGCGCGCGGATCATCTTCGCCCGACACGAAGACCGGGACATCGGCTTCGTGTTCGGCGGCCTGGCCGGAAACATCTATCGCGGCCAGCAGTTCAGCTATGCCGACGACTGGAAGGAATACTCCGTGGGCAACCTGCTCCAGATGGAACAGATCGCCTGGCTCTGCGAGGAAGGCGCTGCGCGCTACGACCTGGGGCCGATCACGGGGGAGAAGATGGAATACAAGCGCCACTGGGCCGAGCAGCGCTTTCCGCTGGAAGCCTGGGTGCTGGAACGCAAGTGAGGGTGAAGGGGCGCGCCTGCCGCGCCCGGACCGCGCGGCGGGAAAAGGCCTGCCCGGGTTCACGGCGCAGCGCGCGGACGCCCCGAAGCAGCCGCCCGGAAGCCGCTGCCGAGAAAGGGAGTCGAGAATGGATGAAGGCAAATCCTTTCCCCTGGCCCTGGAGGCCCCGGAAACCGAACTGACCGCCATCTCCGGCGACATGATCCACACGGCCCTTGCGGCCTCGCGCCGCAGCCCGCGCAGGCGGATCATCCAGCCGCTGCACAAGACGGCGGACTCCCCGCTGCACCGCATGCTCAACGTGGCCCAGCCAGGAACCTACATCCGCCCGCACCGCCACCTGGACCCGCCCAAGGCCGAATCCCTCGTGGTCCTGCAAGGCCGCATCGGGTTCGTGACCTTCGACGCGGCCGGGGAAGTGACCGGAACGTACGTCCTGGGACCGGATGAGGACGCCGTGGGCATCGACATGGAGCCGGGCGCGTACCACTCGTTCGTGGTTCTGGAGCCGGATACCGTGCTCTTCGAGGTCAAGCCCGGACCCTATGCCAAGGCCACGGACAAGGCCTTCGCTGCCTGGGCGCCGGAGGAGTTCACGGATGCGGCGCGGGAATATGTGGAGCGGTTGGCGGGGATGTTCCAGGCGTAGATCGGTATCTTCTGCAAGGTCGGGGGGCGAGGTCATGCCGCCCGCCGGACCAACCGGGGCTGCCGTGTTTTCGTCTGGTCGGCGCTTCCCTGTCGTTGTTCCGGCGGGCGGTGTTCGTCGTTTAGCTGAGCGGGATGGTCGCGGCCGTGCCCGCGTTCACGTCCGCCACCAGCAGGCCCGGAACCGGGCTGGTCCCGTACCCGCTGACGCAGAGCACGATGTCGCCGCTGCTCAGGTTGTAGTGTTCCACGGCGAGGTCGAAGTAGCCCTCGGTCCGGACCGTGGCCGCGTCGTCCGCGCTGCGGTAGAGAAAGGGCTGCTGTCCGGGCACGCCGCCCATGAGCCGCATGTCTTCACTGCTGTAGGCCATTTCCATGTCTCCCTTTGATTCGTTTGGTATCGGGCGGTCAGGCTAGTTGGCCATGACCGCGTCGTCGTCGCACTGGATTTCGACCACGCCGTCCGCGTCGATGAGGCAGGAGCCCGCGCAGAGCATGTGGTCCACGAGGTGGGCGGCCTTTTCCGGCACCCAGTCCACAAAGGCTTTGACCTCCTGGGCCTCGGCCAGGCCCACGGCGTTCTTGTGGTAGATGAAGCAGCTGCGCACGCCGTCGTCGAGGGGCAGGCCGGTGTGGAACATCCAGGTGATGCCCAGCCAGCGGCGCGACTCCGTGCCCTTGAGCCAGGCATACTGTTCGCCCGCGTAGTCCGAGCTTTTGAACTCGCTGATGTCCAGCAGCTCGTTCCACTGGTGCGCGCCCACCACGGCGAAGCGCTGGCCGTCGTCCGGCACGTCGTTGCCGTTGAGGGTGCCGAAGGCCGCGAGAATCTTGGCCTTGGTCAGTCCCGTGCCGCCCGGCTCGACCACGTTGGACGCGCCCGCGAGCTTGTTGATGAGCAGTTCGTCGATCTTGCGGCCCAGAGCCCAGGCCCCGGCGTTGGCCGCGATGAGCCGCTCGTCCGTGTTGGTGCGCACCTCGTCCAGCTTGTCCACGTAGTCGGCCGCGTACCAGTCCTCCAGGGTGCAGGTCACGCTGCTTCGGCTCACGTTCATCAGGGGCACGTTTCCGTGACGGGTCTTCAGGCCCGCCGCGCCCTTGCCGCTGGTCTGGAACACGCAGCGCGAGCCGGAAATGCCGGTCTTGAGCCGCACGGTGTTGCGCAGCTTGGAGCCGCGCTGCTGATACGCCTGATGCACGTCGGCGCAGTATTGGGTGATGAAGGCTTTGGTGATTTCCGTCGACACTGTTCAAACCCTCCTTGGGTTGCGGTTGATGAGGCGGCCCGTGGTGTCCCGTTCCCCGTGCGGGGAGGGTGTCCGTTTCGGGGCTTCCGCACGGAGCGGGGCCGGGCACGAGGCGAGCCTAAGCCCGGTTTTCGCGGCGGAATGAAATCGGAAAGCGAAAGGAGGGGAAAAAGACGTTTTTGCCCTGTTGACAGCCCTTCCGACATCCGGCTACCAGTCGATCAGCGGGCGCGGGCAGACTCCGCGCCGCGCCCACACGCCCATTGCGGCATTCTTCCAGCATTGATACGAGCAGGATGGCATTCTCTTCAGGGTGTGCTAGACTCCTGCTGGACCGTTCTCCGCCGGATTCGGCGGGAGCGGCCGTCCGATTCAACATCAAGAGTATTCGTGGGGGTACGAATGTCCCGAAAGACCAAGGTCCGGCTCGATCCCGTGGTGCGGCGCAGCACTGCCGTGCTGCTTGCCGCGGCCACTTTTTGCGGCGGCCTTTTCATCGGCTTCAACGTCAGCTTCTTCATGAACGCCGAGCGGCAGACAGTGACGCTCGCGCCTCCGCAGAACCAGCCCGCCATCGCGCCCCAGGCGTCCGCCGGGCCGGGTCCGGACGTGCAGGGGCTGCTCGCCGCGGCCGAGGCCAATCCGTCCGACGCGCACGCCTGGATCGACCTTGGCAACGCCTATTTCGACACGGACAAGCCCAAGGAAGCCATCACCGCGTATGAGCGCGCGCTCTCGCTCAGCCCGGACCACGCGGACGTCTGGACCGACCTGGGCGTGATGTATCGCCGCGACCACCAGCCCCAAAAGGCCGTGGACAGCTTCAACCGGGCCATCATCGCCCAGCCGTCCCACGAGACCGCCCGCTTCAACAAGGGCATCGTGCTCTATTTTGATCTCAAGGATACCGCCGGAGCCATAGCGGCCTGGGAAGACCTGCTCAGCGTCAACCCCAACGCCACGGCTCCCGACGGAACCCCCGTGCGCGGCATGGTCGAGAAGCTCAAGGCCGGAAAACCGCTCTAGAAAATCACCGGGGGAAAACCTTTCTGCGAAAGGTTCTTCCCCCGGACCCCCCTTTCCAAAGCCGTTCCCCTGCCGGACGCCTGCGGCTTCCGGCGTGCAAGGTACGATTCCCGCGCCCGGAGTGCTGGATTCCGCCCTGTGATGCGTCGTGTCCAGTTCTGTCCCCGCGCCGCGCGAAGCGCGGGCGCAGAGTGGGATTCCAAAGGGGCATTGCCCCTTTGGCCGCCGGAGGCTTCTTCGGCTTCTTCGACGCCTCTCGCCGCCCTTGACAGCAATATTCTATTTGGCTATTTTGCCAAACAGCAAACAATCGACGCGGGAGAAATCGTCATGCCCAAAGAGCTGCTGCTGGACAATCCCAGCCTGATCGAGGCGCAATCCGCAGTGTTCAAGGCCCTCGGCCATCCGGCCCGGCTGCGCATGGTCCGGGCGCTCGGCCAGGGCGAGAAGTGCGTCTGCGAGCTGCGCGACCTGGTGGACCTGGACATGTCCACCGTGTCCAAGCACCTCAGCGTGCTGCGCAACGCCGGAGTGGTCGCCAGCGAGAAGCGGGGCAACTGGATGCACTACCGTTTGGCGCTGACCTGCGTGCCGGGCTTTCTGCAATGCCTGGAAGGCAAAATCTAACCGCCCGCAAGGCGAACAGGTACGGGGACATGAAAGACATCATCAACGACATGAACGGCGGATGCGCCTGCAACGCCGCGCCGCAGACGCCCGCGCCGGAAAAGCCGCGCCGCGTCGCGTTGCGGCTGGGCCTGCTGGCGCTGGGGCTCGCGGCCTGGGTGGCGGTCTACGCCTCTCTGGAACGCGCGGCGCTGTGGCTGACCACGGACCTTCTGGGCCTGGACACGGGCACGCACCTGGGCGAGGCCGTGCGCTTCTTCGTCTACGACACGCCCAAGGTCTTCATGCTGCTTCTGCTCATCGTCTACGGGGTGGGCGTGGTGCGCTCGTTCTTCACCCCGGAGGCCACGCGCAAGGCTCTGGCGGGCAAGGCGGAGCTGGTCGGCAACGTCATGGCCGCGGGCCTGGGCGTGCTCACTCCGTTCTGTTCCTGCTCGGCCGTGCCGCTGTTCGTGGGCTTCGTCACGGCGGGCGTGCCGCTGGGCGTGACCTTCTCGTTCCTGATCAGCGCGCCCATGGTCAACGAGGTGGCCCTGGCTCTGCTCTTCGGCATGTTCGGCTGGAAGGTGGCGCTGCTCTATGCGGGCACGGGCCTGCTCGTGGCCGTGGTGGCCGGGTTCGTCATCGGCAGGCTGAAGCTGGAAGGCTGGCTCCAGGACTGGGTGCGCAACATGCTGGCCATGGGCGGCGGCGCCGGGCCGCAGCGCAGACCGACCTGGAACGACCGGCTCGACGCGGGCCGCGAGGCAGTGGCCGAGATCGTGGGCAAGGTCTGGCTGTACGTGATCCTGGGCATCGGCGTGGGCGCGCTGATCCACGGCTACGTGCCCGAGAACTTCATGGCCGGGCTCATGGGCCGCTCGGCGTGGTGGTCGGTTCCCGCGGCAGTGGCCATCGGCATTCCCATGTACACCAACGCGGCAGGAGTCGTTCCCGTGCTTCAGGCGCTGATCGGCAAGGGCGCGGCCCTGGGCACGGCCCTGGCCTTCATGATGAGCGTGATCGCGCTTTCGCTGCCGGAAATGCTCATTCTGCGCAAGGTCTTGACCGGAAAGCTCATCGCCGTGTTCGTGGGCGTCGTCGGCGGGGGCATCCTGCTGGTGGGCTGGCTCTTCAACGCGGTGATCTGACGTGCGATCCGCCGCGCTGTCGGCGGGTCCGGCGTTCGCCCGCAAAGGGCGGCAAGAGGCGGCCTCCGGGCCGCCTCATTGCGTGGGAGGGCCGCACTCCGGGCGTCCGGGCGCGAAGCATTCCTCGATCAGCTTTTTGAGGGTGTCCATATGCAGGGGCTTGGCCAGATAGCGGCTGGCCCCGGCCGAGAGAAAGCGTTCCTCGTCGCCGGGCAGGGCATGGGCCGAGACCACCACCAGGGGCATGTCCTCAAGGTGCCTGAAGTCCCGGTCGGTGCGCAGGATGCGGATGGCCTCCTCCCCGTTCAGCAGCGGCATCCGGATGTCCATGAAGGCGATGTCGAAGGTTTCGATCCGCAGCTTTTCCAGGGCTTCCGCGCCGTTGACAGCTTCGCTCACGGACATGCCGAGGCGTTCGAGCATGCGGCGCAGGACGATGCGGTTGAGTTCGTCGTCTTCGGCGATGAAGGCGCGCTTGCCCTCTCCCGCGCTGGGCAAGGCTTCGGTCCCGCCTTGGCGGGAAGGCGCGGCGGCCGTGGGCAGTGCGAGTTTCAGGCCGACATGGAAGGACGAGCCTCTGCCCGGTTCGCTTTCCACGGAAATGTGCCCGCCCATGAGGCCGACGATGCGCCGGACCAGGGGCAGGCCCAGCCCTGCGCCCTGTTGCGGACGCTGGTAGCTGCCGTCCATCTGGGTGAACATGTCGAAGATGAAGTCGATCTTGTCGTCCGGTATTCCCACGCCCGTGTCCGTGACGCGGAAGAGCAGCCGGACGCTGGTTTCGGTCTTTTCCAGCAGGTCCACCTCCACGTCCACGCCGCCCTGCTGCGTGAACTTGATGGCGTTGCCCACGAGGTTGAAGAGCACCTGCCGCAGCCGCGTCGGGTCGCCCACGACCCTGTCCGGAACATTCTCGCCGCAGCGGAGGGTGAGCAGGAGCGATTTTTCCCTGGCCGCGCCCTCGAAGATGGCGTGCACATCTTCCAGCATGGCCGCCAGGGAGAACGTTTCGGACCGCAGGTGCATCTTGGCCGCTTCGAGCTTGCTGATGTCGAGGATGTCGGTCAGCAGGTGCGAGAGTCGGCTGCACGAATTGGTGGCCGCCTTGACGTATTCGTCCTGGGAGGAATCGAGCTGGGAAAGCGAGAGCAGCTGGAGCATTCCGAGAATGCCGTTCAGGGGAGTGCGGATTTCGTGGCTCATGTTGGCCAGGAATTCGGACTTGGCCTGGTTGGCGACCTCGGCCTGGGCGCAGGCCCGCACGAGTTCCTCGTGCACCACGCGTTCGGCGGTGACGTCGCGGAGCACGGCGGCCACGCCGCAGCAGGAGCCGTCCCCATAGGGGATCGGGCTGTAGGAGACGTCCAGGAAGCGGGGGCCGAGATGTTCGTAGGTGATCGTCAGGTCGAAGCGCCGGCTCTCCCCTGCGATGCAGCTTTTGAGGTGGGGCAGGATGTCGGCGTAGGCCCTCTCGCCGAGAACTTCCCGGACGTGGTGGCCGACCACGTCCTCGAGCCTGGCCCCCCGCTGGGCGAGCATGGCCTCGTTGGCCATCCGATAGACCTGATCGGAGTCGATGACGACCATGATTTCCTTGGAATGTTCCACGAGGGCCTGATATTCCATGAGGTTCTGCTGCTTCTGGCGCAGCTTGCGGCGGCTGACGAAAAGCGCCCAGAGCGCCAGGGCCTGGAGCGAGATGATCGTTAAAGCGAGAAGCAGCGGCCAGAGATAGCGCAGCAGCGGGTTGGGCACGCGGTAAAGGATTTCGGCCGACTCCGGCACGCGGGAATCCGGGATGTCGAAGCGGTTGAGCTGGCGCTGGTCGAAGACGAATCGGTTCGCTTCGCCGCCGCGGATCACCGGGATGGAGGAAATTCTTTCGCCGTTGAGGATGCGCAGGATCATCTCTCCGGCCAGGTGTCCCTGGCGGCCCTGGTCGATGAGCTTGCCTCCGAGCACCCCGTCGCCCATGCCGTGCTGCCAGAGGTGCAGGAGCGGAATGTTCAGGTTGGCGGTGATCAGGTCGAGGCTTTGGTCGAAGGTCTTGGATTCCGAGCGGCTGTCGCGGTATGCGGAGAGCAGCAGCGCGGCGTCCGAAGGCCCCAGGTTGCGCAGCCGTTCGGCGAATTCGTTCCAGGACAGCCTTGCGAGGGAAATGACGTCCAGTGCGAGTCCCGCGGCTGCCAGCCTGGGGCGCAGGTGGTCCAGGCTGTGCAGGTCGCCGAGCCCGCTCGGAGAATTGTCGCAGATGACGTGGACGGTCCTCAGGTTCGGAAGCATTTTTTGCGCGGCCAGCAGGGTGTCCAGGGCCGAAATCTCTTCCACCACGCCGGTGACGTTGCCCTTCTTCACGGTTTGCAGGGCGAATTCCGTGTCGTTGACGCCGAAAAAGACCACGGGGGTGTCCTCGAAGAGATCGGCGCCCGCTTCCAGGACGAAGTGCAGGGCGTTGTCGTCCGCCGTGGCGACCACGTCGTAGCGGGGGAGCTTGGAGAGCTTGTAGGCCAGGAGGTCATGGAAGAGCTTGAAGTTCTTCTGGTCGAAGAACCGCTTGGAGTCCATGAACTCCACGTCGAGGCGGACGCTGGAGCCGGGCAGGGCGGAGCGCAGTCCCTGGATCTGCTGGAAGAATGTCGGAAAGTCGGGATGGTAGGAGCTGACAAGCAGAACGTGCCAGGTTTTCCCGGCTTCGGCGGGGTCGGCTCCGGCCGCACTTGCCTTCGCGGTCTGGGGAAAGGCCGTCATGCCGAGTGCAAGGGCGGCGGCCAGGGCTGGCAGGAGCGCGCCGAAAAGCGTGCAAAAGAGTTTCCTGCGGATTCGCTCGCTTCGGGCGAGGCGCGGCCCGGCTCCAAACGTTTCGGCTGGCGATCCTGAAATCCGCATCAAGGGAGCTCCCCTCCTGTCAAAGTGCAGTGGCGCTTTGTTTCGGGCAGGCGGACCAATATACCCGATTCTGCTCTATAGAGCATTACGCAAGAACTGCCAAGGGGATTGGACGGGTTCAGGCGGATACTGCGGGACGGAGGAGCCTTTTCCACCATGCCAGGCAGAGCACGGTCAGCGGCAGGGCGATGAGCAGGCCCAAAAATCCCAGAAGCTGGCCCCAGACCGACAGGGACAGCAGGATGACCCAGGGCGAAAGGCCCATCTGGCGGCCCATGATCCGGGGGACGAGCACGAGATCCTGGAGCGACTGGACCACGACGAAGACCCCGGCCACGGGCAGCGCGGCTTCCCAGAAGCCCAGCCCCTGTTCCAGGGCCTGGAGCACGGCCAGGGCGAAGGCAGGGACCAGGCCGAGGATCTGGAGATAGGGCACGATGTTGAGCAGGCCGATGAACAGGCCGAGCAGCACGCCCAGAGGCAGGCCGATGAGCGCGAAGCCCACGGCGAAGAGCACGCCCACGATGGCCGCCACCAGGGTCTGCCCGCGAAAATAGCGGCGCATGCCTTCCTCGAACTCGGCGGCGGTGGCGCGGACGGGTTCGCGCCATTGCGGCGGCATCAGGTCCAGCCAGTTGCCGCGCAGGCGGTCGAAGTCGAGCAGCAGGAAGAGGGCGTAGAGCGCGATGATGAGCACGCCCGTAAGCGCGAGCACGGCCTGCCACGCCCCCGCGACCACGTCCCAGATGCCGGGCAGGAGATGGGCGGCGGCCTGCTTGGCCAGTCCCAGGAGGCCGTCCGAGGTCAGGAAGCGCCGGACCTCCTCGCGCTGCATCAGCTCCCGCGCGGCCTGCCAGAGATCGGGCGGGAGGCGGTTGGCCGCTGCCTGGGCGAGCTTGGAATCGCCCGCGAAATTGGCGACCACCTTGCCCATGTGGGTCAGCTCCGCGGTGACGATGGGCACCACGATCCAGAGCAGGGTTACGGCCAGGACCAGCGAGACGAGCAGGGTGACGACCACCGCCGGTCCCCTGCGCCCCCGAAAGAGCCGCTGGAGCGCGCTGGCCGCCGGGTCGAGCAGGTAGGCCAGGACCACGGCCACGGCAAACGGCACCAGCGCGCCGCTGAGCTGCCGGAGCAGAACCACCGCCCCCCAGATCAGGCCGGCTGTCAGCGCCAGTCGCACTACGCGGTCGAAGGTGAAGGGCTTGTCCGTGATCATGGTGCTTCCTCTTGTCTGCGGTTGCGGGGGGGTGGGGATCGGCCGCGAGCATAGCGTCTTGCGCGGGGCGATGCAACGCGTCGGGCAGCGGGACCGTGAGAACGGGTTGACGCGGGCGCGGCTTCCATGTCTGATGCGGCCATGAACCCCGCACCAGGCAACGCCCCCAAAAGCGATCGGCTCCAGGCTCAGCAGACTGTCCCGCCCTGTCCGCGTCCGGGACTGGCGCTGCTCTTTTGGGAATTGCTGCGCCTCGGCTGCACCGCGTTCGGCGGCCCGGCCATGGTCCCCCACATTCGGCGGCTGGCCGTGGAAAAGCGCGGCTGGCTCGGCGAGGAGGAGTTCCGCCTGGGCATGGCCGTGTGCCAGCTCGTGCCCGGAGCCACGGCCATGCAGGTCGCGGCCTTCGTGGGGCTGCGCTCGCGCGGCGGCCTGGGCGCGCTCGCCGCCTATCTCGGCTTCGGCCTGCCCGCGTTTTTGCTCATGCTCGGCCTCTCCGTGCTCTATTTCCAGTCCCGCGACCTGGGCATGGTCCAGTCGGCCTTTGCCGGGCTCAAGATCGTGGTCGCGGCCCTGGTCCTGGACGCGGCCTGGAATTTTTCGGCCCGCTACCTGGAGCGGCCCGCCCATCTTTTCCTTGCGCTGGGTGCGGGGCTTTGGCTCGGCCTGGGCGGAAACCCGATCTGGGCGCTGGTTGCCTGCTGTCTGCTGGCGTTGGTTCTTTTTCGCGGGGAAACAGGCTCCGGAGCCGTTTTCGCCGCGCCGGGCGGCAGCGCCCCGCCAAGCCCCCTTCGGACCAACAGGACGGGCCGGGGCGCGGCCCTGGGGGGCGCTCTGTTTCTCGTCGTCGGCCTGGGCGCGCTGTACCTGTTCGACAAGGCCCATTTCGATCTCGCGGCCATGATGGCCCGCATCGACTGCTTCGCCTTTGGCGGGGGCTACGTCTCCCTGCCGCTGATGCTCCACGAGGTCACCTCGCGGGGGATCATGAGCGAGCGCATGCTCATGGACGGCATCGCCCTGGGGCAGGTCACGCCCGGCCCCATCGTCATGACCGCCGCCTTCGTGGGCTACGCCGTGTCCGGCTTCCTCGGCGCGCTCTTGGCCACGCTGTTCGTCTTTGCCCCGTCGTTCCTGTTCCTTGCGCTGGCCGTGCCCCTGGGCGAGCGTCTGGCCCGCTCGGTGCTCGCGCGCCGGGCCTTCGCGGGCAGCCTCGTCAGCCTCGTGGGGCTCATGGCCGCCATGGGCGCGCGTTTTCTGGTCGCGGTTCCGTGGGGGCCGGGTGAGGCCGCCGTGGGCCTGGCCGCGTTCGCGGCCCTGCGGATGAAGGCGGACGTGCTCTGGGTCGTGCTGGCCGGGGCGGGCCTGTCCATGCTGCTGCTCTGAACGCGGGGGGAATGCGTACGGCGTTCATGCCTTGCGTTCGTGCGCAAAACAGGTCAACAGGAAATTGAGGCTTTTTGAAGGGATCGTTTCATCATCCGGTATCGCTTGAATGGGGATGCAGAAATTCGACAGGGAGAGCGCATGAAGACCATCGGCATGCTCGGCGGAATGAGCTGGGAGTCCACGCAGGAATACTACCGCATTCTCAACGAGGAGGCGGCCCGGCGGCTCGGCGGTCTGTCCAGCGCGTCCCTGCTGATCCATTCCGTGAATTTCTCGGAGATGCATTCCCTGCTGGAAATGGAGGAATGGGAGGCCATTGCCGCGCACCTGGGCTGGCTGGGCCGGGGGCTTCGCCTGGCCGGAGCGGACTTCCTGCTCATCTGCACCAACACCATGCACCGCGTGGCCGAGGAGATTTCCTGCGCCGCGGACCTGCCCGTGCTGCACATCGGCGACGCCACGGGCCGCGCGGTCAAGGCCGCCGGGCTGGAGCGGGTGGGCCTGCTCGGCACCCGGCCGACCATGGAGCTGGAATTCCTGCGCGACCGCCTCGCGGACCAGGGCCTGGACGTGCTCGTGCCCGATGGGGAGGACCGCGAACTGGTCCACCGGGTCATTTTCGAAGAACTCTGCCGGGGCGTGCTGCGCGACGAATCCCGCGAGGCGTTCCTGCGCATCATCCGCGGCCTCGGCCAACGCGGCGCGCAGGGCGTTGTTCTCGGCTGCACCGAGATCCCGCTGCTCGTCCGGCAGCAGGACGTAAACCTGCCGCTCTTCGACACCACCCGCCTCCACGCCCTGGCCGCGCTGGACCTGGCGCTGGAGGATCAGCCCTAGCGCGCACTTGACCCGGCGACCGAAGCCGGGCATGCCTCCCCCCGGAGGACAACCATGAACGAACTGCTCTGGATCGGCTTCGCCCTGATGGACCTGACCCTGGTCCTGATCATTTACCGTTTTTTCGGACGCATCGGCCTGTTCGGGCTGGTGGT
The DNA here is from genome assembly GCF_000420485.1 of Paucidesulfovibrio longus DSM 6739. Lineage (NCBI taxonomy): Bacteria > Pseudomonadati > Thermodesulfobacteriota > Desulfovibrionia > Desulfovibrionales > Desulfovibrionaceae > Paucidesulfovibrio > Paucidesulfovibrio longus. Next base: position 275,424 of record NZ_ATVA01000014.1, read on the forward strand.
CTTCAATCTTATTCTCTGCAACATCCAGGTGCTCAAGACCGTGGAGCTTTTCGGGTTCACGGCCACCCTGGGCAACGTGCTCTACGCCAGCGTGTTTCTCTCCACGGACATCCTCAGCGAGAAATACGGCCGCAAGGCCGCGCAAAAGGCCGTTCTGCTCGGTTTCGTGACCCTGGTCATGACCGCGGTCTACATGCAGATCGCCCTGCGCTTCGTGCCCGCGCCCGGCGACTTTGCCCAGCCCAGCCTGGAAACGCTCTTCGGGTTCCTGCCGCGCGTGGCCCTGGGCAGTCTCTGCGCCTATCTCGTCTCCCAGTTCCACGACGTCTGGGCCTTCCACTTCATCAAGGAGCGCACCAGCGGGCGGCATCTCTGGCTGCGCAACAACGCCAGCACCCTGGTCAGCCAGTTTCTGGACTCGGCCATCTTCTGCCTGATCGCGTTCTGGGGCCAGTTCGAGACGTCCGTGTTCCTGGAAATTCTCGGCACCACCTACGTGTTCAAGCTCTTCGTGGCCATTGCGGACACCCCGTTCATCTATCTGGCCCGCCGCATCACCCCTCTGGACGAGCGGCCCGGCGCCGAGGACGCGGCCTAGTCCCCTTTGCCCGCGCGCATGAAAAAGGCCGCTCCCGGTGTTCCGGGGGCGGCCTTTGTTTCGTCTTTTGCGGATCAGCGGAGCGCGGCTCAGTTCGCGGGCTTCTTGCTCACGCGGATGGGCTTTTGCCCGGTGACGGCTTCGATGCCGTCGCGCAGGGGCACGGTCTGGGAGGGCGTGCCCGTGAAGAGCACCTGCACCCGGTGCCAGACCTGTCCCTTGACCGAGCCTTCCGCAACCTGGGTCTTCATGCCCTTGTCGGCGAGGCGCTTGGCCAGGGCCTTGGCCTTGGCCGCGTCCTTGAAGGCCGCGCACTGGTAGACGTAATGGAAGGGCGATTCGCCGGGTTCGGGCTGGCCCATGTCGAAGGCCGCGCCTTCTTCCGGTCCGCCGTCCTCGGCTTGCTCCTCGGCTTTGGCCGGGGTTTTTGCCGCGGGTTTTTCCGGAGCCTGTTCCGCGGCCGGCGCCTTGGGAGCTTCCTGCTCCGCAGTCTCCTTGCCGGGTTTGGCTTGGGGTTCGGTCTGGCCCAGCTTTTCCGGGTAGGTCAGCTCTTCCGGCTTGAGCACGACGGGTTCGGGCGTTTTCTGTTCCTGCACGCTGGCGTTGGCTTCCGCGCCTTCCACGGTCGCGTGCATGGCCGCGCCGGGCGTGAGTTCCTCCGGAGCGGCGGGCACGTAGCCCCGTCCGATGAGCAGGCCGAAGAGGAAAAAGATGCTCAGGGCCAGGGCCGCGCCCACGCCCATCCAGACCAGGTCGGAAAACCGCAGGGTGATCGTGTAGGTCTTGGGTTCCCTGCTGCGCCTGCCCGGCACCACCTTGTTCATCATCCTTTTCCTCCGCTTCTCGCCGTTTACGAATGCCGCCGGGCCGCTACATGCTCTCGGGCGCGCTCACGCCGAGCAGGGCCAGGCCGCCCTTGAGCACCACGGCCACGCTGGACATCAGCAGCAGCCGCGCGCGGCACTGCGCGGTTTCGGCGGAAAGCACATGATGCAGTGTATAGTATTTGTGCAGCGACGAGGCAAGCTCCTGGAGGTAATTGCTGATCACGTGCGGGCTGAGGCTTTCGGCTGCGGCCTGGACCGCGTCCGGGAAGCGCTCCATGATGCGCAGCAGCTCCATGTCCTCTTGCGTGTCCAGCCGGGCCAGGAATTCGTCTTCCAGCGGGGCCGGAGCCAAGCCGGTTTCCGCGCCCTTTCGGAGCACGGAATGGATGCGGGCGTGAGCGTACTGCACGTAGAAGACCGGGTTGTCCATGCTCTTCTGCTTGACCAGTTCCAGGTCGAAGTCGAGCTTGGAATCGGACTTGCGGGAGAGGAAGATGTATCGCGCCGCGTCCGCGCCGACCTCGTCCACCACGGCCTTGAGCGTCTCGAACTCGCCCGCCCGGGTGCTCATGGCCACCTGCTCGCCGTCGCGCAGCAGGTTCACGAGCTGCACGAGGATGACCTCCAGGCAGCCTTTCCTGCCCAGGGCCTCCACGGCGGCCTGCATGCGCGGCACGTAGCCGTGATGGTCCGCGCCCCAGATGTCCACCACGAGATCGAAGCCGCGCTTGTACTTGTTGTCGTGGTAGGCGATGTCCGAGGCGAAGTAGGTATTGTCGCCGTTGGACTTGCGCAGCACGCGGTCCTTGTCGTCGCCCAGGTTGGTGGACTGGAACCAGAACGCGCCGTCCTTGTGGTAGGCCATGCCGCGTCGTTCCAGGTCCGCGAACGTCTCGTCCACCTTGCCGTCGTCCACGAGGCTGGACTCCGGGAACCAGACGTCGTGGCGCACGCCGAAGTCCTTGAGGTCTTCCTTGATGCCTTCCAGGATCACGTCCATGCCGTATTTGCGGCAGATGGCCACGCTCGCGTCCGTGTCCAGCTCCGGCAGCTCCGGATGCAGCCGGAGCACGTCCGCCGCGATGTCCTTGATGTAGTCGCCGCGATAGTAGTCCTCCGGCTCGGCCGGGCCGCGCCCCAGGAGTTCCTGCACGCGGTAGTGGACGGACTGGCCGAGAATGAGCATCTGGCGGCCCGCGTCGTTGATGTAGTATTCGCACTCCACGTCGTGGCCGGACTTTTCCAGGATGCGCGCCAGGGCGTCGCCCAGGGCCGCGCCGCGTCCGTGGCCGATGTGCAGCGGCCCCGTGGGGTTGGCCGAGACGTACTCCACCTGCACGCGCTTGCCCTGGCCCAGGTCGATGTCGCCGTAGGCGTCTTTGGCCTCCAGCACCTCGGCCAGGGTCTGTTTCCAGAAATCCGGGGCGAAGAAGAAGTTCAGAAAGCCCGGACCCGCGATCTCGACCTTGTCCACGGCCGGATCTCCGGCCTGGGCCACGGCGGCCGCGATTTCCTCCGCGACCTTGCGCGGGGGCATCTTGGCTTCGCTGGCGAGCATCATGGCCACGTTGGCGGCCAGGTCGCCGAATTTACGGTCCTTGGGCGGGTCGATGGTGGCCTTATCCGGCCAGGCCCAGCCTTTGGCTTCCACAATGCCCCTGAGCAGGGTCTCCAGATGTCGTTTCGCTCTCATGCGTTTCGTCCTCTATGCGCGCGACGGCGCGATCAGGCAGTGGCCTGTTCCATGTTGGCGATGTTTTCCGCGACGAGTCCCTCGCGGCCTTTGAGGTTCTGCCCGGCCAGCTTGGCCAGCACGCCCTTGGGGCCGACCTCCACGAAGCGGCGCGCGCCCGCGTTCCAGAGGTTCTGCATGGTCTCGATCCAGCGCACGGACGAGGTCATCTGGCGCTGCATCGTGCGGGCGATTTCCGCCGGGTCGCTCTCGGCCCCGCCCGTGACGTTGAGGTATACGGGAAATTCGGGCTTGCGCCAATCCAGGGACTTGAGGAACGCGCCGAACTCGTCGGCGGCCTCCTGGATCAGCGGGCTGTGGAACGCGCCGGAAACGGCCAGGGGCACGGCGCGGCCCTTGCGTTCCTTGACCAGGGCTCCGGCGGCGGCCAGGGCGCCGGACTGGCCGGAGATGACGAACTGGGCCGGGGAGTTGTAGTTGGCCACGAGCAGCAGCTCGTCCGCTTCCTGCCGGGCCTTGTCCACGATGTCCTCCACGGTCTCGCGGTCCAGCTTGAGGATCGCGGCCATGCCGTGGTCCTCGCCGCCGCAGTCGGCCATGAAGCGTCCGCGCAGGGTCACGGCCTTGACCGCTTCCTCCGCGTCCAGCACGCCCGCCGCGACCAGGGCCGAAAACTCGCCCAGGCTGTGCCCGGCTGCGGCCAGGGGCAGGTCCGCCCCGGAAAAACGCTCGCGCAGGAGCATCCAGAGGTTCAGGTTGACCACGGTCAGGGCGGGTTGCAGGGCGCGGGTGTCGGCCATGTCCTCGGCCTCGCCGTCCCAGTATATCTCGCGCAGGGGCAGGCCGGACTCGCGCTCGGCGAGCCTCCAGAGATCCAGGGCCCAGGTGCGGTCCTCGGCGAGGTCGCGGCCCATGCCCTTTTCCTGCGAGCCTTGGCCCGGAAAGAGTATGGCGGTGTCGCTCATGGTCGTATCTCCTTGAAAGATGAGCCTGCGCGGCAGGTCGCCCGGCCGCTGCCCGTTCCGGCGCGAATTCCGCTCCGGTCCGGTGCGCGTCGGCGTCGCGCGCAAGGTGTGTGTTCATTACCGCATTTGCGCCGGGGGTCAAGTTTTCAGGAAAGCGGGCCCTTGCCCCGGTCCGTGCGCTCGCGGGAAACGTTGCCTCGCGGCCGGGCCGCGTAGTACACGCTGGGGCGAAACCAACGGAGAATGCCGTCATGACAGCCATCGCGCTCCTCTGGAGCACCCGCAAGGACATCCGGGCTTCGGATTTTTTCCATGCCCTCCAGGAGCAGGGAGCCGCCCCTCTGGGCGCGGTTTTCTGGGACGGCGCGGATCGGCTTGTTGCCGCGCCGCCGGAACGGCCTGTTTCCGGCGAATGGTCCCTGGCCCTGTGCGTCTGCGGGACCGGGCCGGACGCCGAAACGGCCGGGGCGATTCCCGGTCTGGCCCTGGACGGGGAAGCCGGGCAGGCCCTGGCCCTGGCGGGCAGGGCGCGCAATGCCCGCGCCCTGCTGGGGGAGCTGGTCTGCGGCCCGGCGTCCACGGGCGGCGAGGCCGAATGCCTGCTGGGGCTGCTCTCGCGCAGGGGCGCGTCCGCGCTTCAGGAGCTGTCCGGGGAATGGGGCGCGGTCCATCTCGCTGCACGGGAAAAGCGCCTGACGCTCTGCGGCGACCGCGTGGGCACCGAGGCGCTGTATTATCACGCCGGACCGGAGCGTTTCGCCGCGGCCACCGCGCCGGAAACGGCCCTGGCCCTGGCCGGGCTCCCCAGGCGTCCGGACCGGGAATGGCTGCTGGCCTGCCTCGCCTCCGGAGCGCGTCTTCTGCCGGAAAGCGGAGACACGGCCTATGCGGAGCTGCTGCGCCTGCGTCCCGGCTGCGTGCTTCAGGTGGACGGCGGGCAGGGCGGAATCCGAACGGACCTGTTGCGCTTCAGCCTGTTGGAGACGTTCGTGGACCTGCCGGTGGACGCGGCCCGTCTTTGCCCGGACGTGCGCCGCGCCGCGGCCCTGCGGGAGCCGGAATCCGGCAGGCTCGGCATCGCCTGGACAGGCGGTCCGGGAGCCGCCGCCGTGGCCGCCCTGGCCGTGGAGCATGTCGGGAAAAGCAATTGCGTTCTCTACGCCCTGGAGCAGTCCGGCCGCGCGCCCGCACCTGCCGCGGCCGTCTCGGAAAGCCTCGGCATTGCCCTGGCGAGCGTTCCCTGGCCCGAACACGCCGAGCTGGAGGCGCGCCGTTTCGCGCTGGTCCGGCGCACGGGCCTGCCCCTGGTCGACCCCTTTCCCGCCCTGGAGATGGACCTGCTCTGCGAGGCCATGCGCGCGGACGCGCTCTCCTCGGCCTGGGCCGGAAGCGGCGCGCGCAGCCTGCTCGGCCTGGGCGCGGGATTCGCCGGGGAGGCCATGCACGCGCTGGCGCGGCGGCGGCGCGTGCTGCCGGCCCTGATGCTGCGCCGGAGCCTTGCGGCAGGACTCGGCTCCCTGGGGCGAAGCGCCGCGGACCAGTTCGGCTTCGTGCTCCACGCCCTGGCTCCGCGCCCCTACCGCTCCACGCGAGAGCAGGCGCGCATCGAGCTGCTTTCCCATCACGCTCCGGAAGCGGACGCGGCCAGGCTCTTGCGTTTCTACAAACAGTGCTTTGGCTGGCGGGAGCTTTCCAGCCTGCGGCGCATGCAGCTCCAGCGGCTCACGCGCGGGGACGGTCCCGCAGGCCTGGCTGGCTTGCGGCTGGCCGCGGGCGCGCACGGCCTGGGCCTGGCCCTGCCCCTGCTCGATCAGCACCTCGCGCGCTACCTGCGCCTGCCCCTGGCCGAGCGGCTCGCCCAAGGCGTCGAGTGTCCCCGGCTGCTGCGTTGCCTGCCAGCGCAGCTCGCGCACTCCCTGCGCACGCTGCCCGCGTTCCAGCCCGGTTCGCACGCCCTGGTGGAGCGGATGGCCGCGCTGCCGCCGCGCGACGACCGCGTGCTGGAGGCTTCGCCGCTCCTGCGCGCGCTGTTTCCGGACCTGCCCGCGCTGCTCGCGGACCTGCTGGGCCGGAGCCGCGACGAGCGCTTTCAGGCGCTGCCCGCGCTGCTCGACGCCCTCGCGGAATGGGAACGCGCGTGCGGCATCCGGGCGGAATAGGTTCGGATGGAACAGGATCGGGCGGAATAGGATTAGGCGGAAGAAGGAAAGGCGGAGAAAGACCGACGGCTATTTTTCGAGATCGGGCCGCACGAGAATGACCACGCGGCGGTTCTTCCTGCGTCCCTCTTCGGTGTCGTTGGAGGCCTTGGGCCGGGTGTCGGCGAGGCCGACCACGCGGATGCGCTCCTTGGGGAAGCCGTCTTCGATGAAGAAGCGGGCCACGGCGCTGGCGCGGGCCGAGGAAAGTTCCCAGTTGGAGGGGAACTGCGCGGACTGGATGGGCAGGTTGTCGGTGTGGCCTTCGATGGTCAGGGCGTAGCGGGTGCCGGAGAGCGGCCCGGCCAGCCGGGCGAGCAGGGCGCGCGCCGCGGGCTTGAGTTCGGCCTTGCCGAGGTCGAAGAGAATGCGGTCGCCGAGGCTGATGGCCACGGCGTGAGGCTCGGCGCGCATCTTCAGCTCGACGTGGTCGCGGTCCTGGCCGATGAGCGCGGCGAGTTCGAGTTGCAGCTCGAAGAGATTTTTCTGCTCCTGGCCCACGGCCGTGCGCACCGCGCCGTCCAGGGGCCTGCCCTCCCGTACCGGAGCAGCCTTCCCGCCCATGGCCTGGGCCATGACCGAGGACATGGCGTCGTACTTGTCGCGGTCCACCTTGGCCACGGTGAGCATGAGCACGAAGAAGCAGAGCAGCAGGGTCATCATGTCCGCGAGGGTCAGGCTCCAGCCGGAGTCCGGGTCGTCGTCGCGGGGCTTGCGCTTGGGCACGAAGGGCTTCATCTGCTGTCGCTCCTCAGCCCTTGATGCTGGACCAGCGCTTCGGGGGCAGGTAGCCGGTGAGCTTGTCGCGGACGATGGGCGCGGGGGTCTTTTCCTTGATGAAGAGGATGCCGTCGCGCAGCACGCACATGAGGATGGTGCGTTCCTCCACGCGCTTCTCGACCTTGATGGCGATGGGCGTGAAGAACATGTTGGCGAAGAGCGCGCCGTAGAGGGTGGTGGTCAGGGCCGTGGCCATGGCCGGTCCGATGGCCGCGATGTCTTCGCCCATGGCCTGCATCATGGCGATGAGCCCGATGAGGGTGCCGATGATGCCGAAGGCGGGCGAGAGCCGGGCCATGGTCCGGTAGATGCCTGCGGCGGAATATTCCTGCTCGTGGAACTGCTGGATGCGGTTGTCCAGGATTTCGCGCAGCTCGTGCTTGGAATAGCCGTCCACGAGCATTTGCAGCCCGTCGCGCAGAAATTCGTTGTCGATGCGGGGAATCAGGGTTTCGAGGTGCTCCTCGCCGTGGGCGCTGGCCTGCTTGGAGAGGTCCACCAGGGCCTTGATGTAGTTGCCGATGGGCAGCTCCTCCGCGCCGAGCGCGGTCATGAACACGGAGAGGACGCGCATGACCTCCTTGAGCGGATAGCAGATGAAGGTGGCGGCGATGGTGCCGCCGAAGACGATGGCGAAGCCGGCGGGGTTGAGGAAGACGTCCACGGAGTCGGTGGACATGTAGGTGGCGCCGCAGAGGATGGCCACGCCGCAGATGATGCCTATGATGGTGGCGATGTTCACGCTTCCTGCACTCCCTTGCTGCCCTTGATCATGCCGATGAGCTCTTCCTGCACGTCCCAGGCCTCGCCTTCGTCCGGTTCGGGCCGGTTCGCGGCCTCCTCCTCGACGATCTTGGCGATCTTCTTGGCCAGGACGCCGAGAATGCGCTGGCGGGCCTCGTCCCCGGCCACGGCCAGGAGCACGCCGATCTTGTAGTAGCCGAGCTTGGCGAGCACTTCCTTGAGCGTGTTCTTGTCCACATGGACCACGTCGTTGACGTCCTCCAGCTCTTCGATGCGCTTCTTGCGGCGCTTGACGGTCTTGAAGAACTCCGGTCCCTTGCCCTGGGCCCAGGCCAGGGTGTTTTTCTGGTCGAAGAAGAACAGGGATTCGGGAAACTCGCCCTGGGATATTTTCTTGTAGAGGATTTCAGGCGTGCTTTCGACCTCCTTGGCGAGGTCGTGGATGTCGAAATATTCGAGCGCGCAGGAATCGGCCTCGCGGTCCTTGAGCTCGCGCTGGAGGTTGGCGGCCACCTGGAGGAAGGTCTTGGGATCGGCGAGCTTGATGAACTTTTCCGCAAAGGCCTTGTCCATCTGCCGGGAGCTGACCTCGATGATCTTGAGGCTCGCGAGCTGTTCGAGCACGCGGTCGATCTCCAGCTGGGAGACGAGCAGCACTTCCTTGCAGATGCGCGTGAATTCCGAGCGGCGCAGGCCCAGGGCGTGGTGCGGGTCTTTCTTGGCTTCGATTGTCGGCGTCTGGGTGTGGTTGCGGTGGGCCATTTCCAGCAGGCGGCAGACCGAGAGAAAGGTGTTGCCGTGGCCGGGCGCGGGCACGCCGCTGGCGCGGGCGTCGGCCTCGCGCAGGCGGCGCGTGGTCAGGGCGAGCAGGCGCTGGATGGTCTTGGGGCACTGGGCGAGGAGATTTTTGAGGAACTGTTGGGTCAGGATCATGATTTCGGCGAATTCCGCGGCTTCCGCATTGTCGGAACGCGGCGCGCCCGCAAGGGCGCCCATCTCGCCGAAGATCTCGCCGGGACCGAGCCGCACGAGGATCTGCTTCTTGTTGTTCTGGGTCCGGTAGACGTTGACCGTACCCTTCTTGATCAGGAACGCGGTGCTGCCAGACTGTCCCTCGCGGTAGATGGTCTGTCCCTTGTAGAACGACTTGACGTTGGATAGCTCCGTGCCCATGATGCTTCCTTGTGCGTGTTCAGCTTCGGACTGCTCGGGCCATGATGCCCCTATCAAATAAAATTTAGCTTTTTTTACATGAAAGCACAACACGCAGGATGTCCGGAAAAGGATAGGCTTGCCGGGTCGGCAGGCGGACCCGGGCCACCCGGCTCCAGCTAAAAACCCCTTGGGTTTTTGCGTGATCCAGCGTATACGAGAACGCGAATCGTAAAGTATCCGAGTGTTTCCTATGCATCCTGAAAGGAGCTGACCATGGGCTTTTTCAAGAAAAACCTGTCCGGCGCGGGCGAGCGTTCCAGCAACGACCTGAACGCCTTTCTCGGTGCGGGCACCGAATATAGCGGTCGGCTGGATTTCGTCGGAACGGTGCGCATCGACGGCATGTTCCACGGCGAAATCTCCTCGGACGGCACTCTGGTGCTCGGAAAGGACGCCATGATCAAGGGCCAGATCCGGATCGGCACCCTGATCTCCAACGGCCAGATCTACGGGGACGTTTCCGCCTCCATCAAGGCCGTGATGCAGAAGCATTCCATCCTTGACGGCAGCCTGCGCACCCCGGCCCTGGTGGTCGAGGAAGGCGCCACCATCGAGGGCGACGTGGAAATGAGCGACCGCGACCACAGGGGAGCGTTGGTGGTTTCCTCCACCAAGCTTTCCGTCGAGGGCGGAACGGATTCCGGCGTGACGGACTTCGACAAGGTTGAGGACGCCGAGGCCGTGGAAGTCGGCTAGTCTAATTGCGGACGAATGAGAATCGCCCCCGCTTCCGGTTGGAAGCGGGGGCTTTTCATTGGCTCCTGAGGGGAGCTGGGCCCGCAGCCCGCGGGGAGGGAGGGGGGCCGCTCGGCTGGGTGCGCCTGTCGGGAGGGAGACGCGCCCGGCCCGCTGCGGGGCCCGAAATGTGAGGGGCCGGAGAACCCGGCCCCAGCCCAAAAAAGGAGGGAGTAATGGACAGGAAACGCCCGCCCCGCACCCACTTCAACCGTTTTGTTTTTTCTGCGGGACGTGCTTCCTGCTTTTTCATAATGCAGTGGGCGTGCCATGAACTGAAAATATGATTTGTTCAGGATAGTTACGGTATTTTTGCTATGCTGGGTCCGTGCCAGGACCGGTGTATCTGTGCAGTGCGTTGCACAACATGTGCAGAAGTGTTATTCCGCCCTGCACAAAATGGCGCAAATCCATGCCTGGGGCAGCGTTTGGCGTTGTGCACGCCCGGTCCGCCGGCTGCGCGCAGTCGCGGCGCAATTCGCCCGGTGGCCTGCAAGCCCCGGAAACAGGGCCTTGCGCGTGATTCGTACTGGTGCAGAAACGTGCAAACGCTTGTTTGACGTCTATGTTGGAAGGGGCGGCGTCGGTCAGGAGAAGACGGCGTAGCCGACGGCCACGAGCATCACGCTGAGCACGCGCAGGGTCTGGTTGTAGACGATCAGCCGGAGGGCCATGCCCGCCGGGAAGATGCCCGCGTAGTAGGGGAACTGGTGGCGCATGGCGCGCATGGGCGAGGAGAGCACGTTGCCCGCGAGCAGGGCGATGACGATCTGCTGCGTGGAAAGGCCGCCGTCGCTGATGAGCGCGCCAGCCGCGGCGAGGCCCGCCGTGAATTCGCCGACCATGTGGAAGGCCACGATGCTCAGGGCCTGGGGCTCGAGCCAGGCCAGCAGCGAGACGTGCTCGGCCATGAAGCCCTCGATCCAGTCGATGGCTCCGTATTGCTTGAGCAGGAAGAAGCCCGCGTAGATGGGCGCGGTGATGTACATGATCTTGGGCAGGCGCTTCTTGAAGCGTTGCCAGGTTTTTTTCAGCGCCGTGCGCCAGCGGTTCGCGGGCTGCTCTTCGTCGCCGAGCAGGCAGACGACGCAGCCTTCGGGCAGGGGCGGGAGCATGACGCGGCCGAGCAGCACGATGAAGGCCGTGCGCAGCAGCGCGGCGAACGCCGTCAGGCCCACGTAGGCGAAGGCGGCCTCCGCGATGAACGGGGCCGTGATGAAGAAGACCGTGGGCAGGTGCAGAAAATATGTGGGCAGGCTGTTGAAGAGGTTCGAAAAGACCAGCTCGCGCCGGTTCAGTTCGCCTCTCTCGTAGGCCTCGGCGAGCATGGTGTTCGCGGCCACGCCGGAAAAGAACGCCAGGGAGAAGCTCGCACCGGAAATGTCCTTGAGTCTGGCCGTGCGGATCAGGGGTTCGGCGAGCTTCGCAACGCTTCGGGTCCAGTTCAGGGACTCGATGAAGTTGCCGACCATCAGGCCCAGGCTGATGAAGAAGGTCAGCCGGATGAGCGGCCAGCCGAGGCCGTTCCAGAGCATGTGCGGATCAAGCGGGGCGGGCATGGGCTACCTGGCGTTGGTGGTTTTTTTCAGGGCGAGAAGGCGCAGGCCGAGGCCGAGCAGGCCGCCGAGCACGCCCGCGAAGAAATCGAGGAATTCCGGGTGGCGTCCCCAGGCGGGAGAAAGATCCTGGGCGATTTCGATGAACCCGGAGAGGCTCACGGTCAGGGCCGTGGGAATCCAGAGCGTGGGCCAGGAGATGCGGAAGGGAAAAGCCACGAGCATGACGAGAAAGGCTCCGAAGTGGAGCATCTTGTCCCCCAGGGGCAGGTCCAGGCCCACGGTCATGGGGCCGAGGGCCATGGCCAGAACCCAGGCGACGTAGGCGCACCAGAGAACGCGCCAGAACAGCAGCCTGCGGCCGGCGAGCCTCGTAAACGTCATGCGAGCTTGTCCCGCTCCTCCGGGCTCAGGTGCAGGGTGTGTTCCGGTCCGGGGAAGGCTCCGTCGGCCACTTCGGCGCGGTAGCGTTCCAGGCTTTCGATCACGACGGAGCCGAGCTGGGCGTATTGCTTGACGAAGCGGGGCACGAAGCGGTCGAAGAGTCCGAGCAGGTCATGCATCACGAGCACCTGGCCGTCCGTGACGTTGCCGGCTCCGATGCCGATGGTGGGCACGGAGACGGCCTCGGTGATCAGGGCGGCGGTTTCTTCCGGCATGGATTCGAGCACGATGCTGAACGCGCCGGCGTCTTCGAGGGCCTTGGCGTCCTCGACCATGGCGCGGGCCGCCTGCGCGGATTTCCCCTGGGCCTTGAAACCGCCGAGCGTGGCCACGTATTGCGGGGTCAGGCCGATGTGGCCCATGACCGGGATGCCCGAGCGGACCATGGCCGCGACATGCGGGGCGTAGTCGCGTCCGCCTTCGAGCTTGACCGCCCGCGCCCGGCCCTCGGAAAGAAAGCGCCCGGCGTTGCGCACGGCCTCGGCCACGTCCGCCTGGTAGGAAAGAAAGGGCATGTCCGCCACGAGCAGGGCGCGGGAGGTTCCGCGCGCGGCCGCGCGGGTGTGGTGGACCATCTCGTCCATGCTCACGGAGAGCGTGTCCTCGTGCCCCAGCACGACCATGGCCAGGGAATCGCCCACGAGGATCATGTCCATGCCGCTTTTGTCCGCGAGCAGGGCCGTGGGGTAGTCGTAGGCGGTGACCATGCAGAGCTTGCGCTCGCCCTTGGCGGCGAGGATGTCGGGAGCCGTGATCTGTTTTTCTGGGGCGGTGTGGCTGGACATGTGGGGGTACCTCCGGAACCGTTGCGGCTGGTTTGCGGGGTGAGTCAAGTTAGGCGTGGTCCCGCGCGGAGTCAAGCCTGGAAAGGAAAAGGCCGGACGGTTGCCCGTCCGGCCTTTGGGTTGCCGTATTCTGGGGATCAGAGGGGAGCGAAGTTCTGCAGCACCCAGATGACCCGGCCCACGGTGCGGGCGTCCATCTGGTCGGCGGGCACGCGGATGTCCTCGTGCTCCTTGTTTTCGGCGCGCAGAACGAACTGGTCGTCGCGGAAGTAGACCCGGCGGATCAGCAGGCCCTGGTGCGGAAAGTGGACGGCGCAGAGGTCGCCGTCCGGGTGCTGGCGCTGCTTGGTGTCGATGCCGACGAAGGCGCTGCGCAGGATCAGCGGTTCCATGCTGCGGTTGTCCTGCCGAACCACGAGCAGGGAGTCGCGGTAGAAGGATTCGGGAATGGAAAGCTCTTCGATGGGCAGGGCTTCCCAGGTGTCGGAACCGGCGTCCTTGCCGCCCGTGGAAGAGACGGGCACCACGCGGCCGCGGGAATGGGGTTTGCCGTAGGGAGCCGGGGTTTCGCGCAGGATCTGGTCCGCGGAAACCTTGGCCATGCTTGCATTCAGGTACACGGGTTCGGCCCCGTCCGCGAGCCAGTCGGGGTTCAGTCCGTGGCTGCGGTAGAGCTTGAGAAACCATTCCGCGGGAATGGAGCAGCGACGTTTGGCGTCCGAGATGCTGGACTGGCGAACGTTCAGGACTTCGGCAAGCTGCACCTGGGTCCGGGCGCCAGTGGCTTTCTTGACGCGTTCCAGCGCGGACTCAAACCATTTTTCAAGTGCTTCGTCACATTTTTTTTTCGGTTTTGGCATTCAATGTCTCCTATTTCCATACTGGCTTGCGTCCGAGTGTGGGCAGTGATTGTCGAGCTCGTGCGTGTGGGTTGGGGAAGCGCGAACGAATGAAGAAGGATGGCAGCCCCGCTCATAGGCGGCGGATTCTGCTGATCTGTGAACGGCAAACGCGCCCCGGACAAAAAAGCGGGATGCGAATCCCGCGCCCCTCGTTGATATCGGGAAAAAGCCCCGACTCCCTCGTGCTAGCACCCATAATGCGTGCTGGTTCCTTCTACTATACAACTGCGAAGAAAAGTCAATAGGTTTTGCTATTGTCTACAAGTGCAGTTATTTCAATAGGTTGAACTATGTTCACAAGTGCATAAAGGCAAAAGAAACGTAGAAGCATAAACGAAACCCTACCTATCGCATGGGGCGAAAGGTAGGGTTTCAATGGGATTAATCTTTAGAGGTTCGGGAGGCTACCGGAAGTGCTTCAGGAACGGGGAGTCCGGCGTCATGATGATGCGCGTATTGTCCTTGAGGCTCTTTTCGTAAGCTTCCATGCTGCGCTTGAACTCGTAGAAATCAGGCGCGTCGTTCACGGCCTCGGCGTAGATGCGCGTGGCATTGGCCTCGCCTTCGCCTCGGATGATCTGGGACTTGCGCTTGGCCTCGGAGAGCAGCACGGCGCGTTCCTTGTCTGCCTGGGCGCGGATCTTGGCGGCCATTTCCTGCCCTTCGGCGCGGTATTGCTTGGCCTGCCGCTCGCGCTCGGCGCGCATGCGGTTGAAGATGGCCCGCTCGTTCTCCAGGGGCAGGTCCGTGCGCTTGATGCGCACGTCCACCACGTCGATGCCGAAGCTGAGCAGCTGGTCGCGGGTCTTGGTGGTCACTTCCTCAAGCAGCTGCTTGCGCTTGTGGGCGACGATCTCCTTGAGGCCGTAGCGGCCGAGAACCTCGCGCAGCTGGCCGCGGATGACGTCGTCCAGCCGGGCCAGGGCGCCGGGAATGGTCTTGAACTTCTTGTAGAATTCAAGCGGGTTGGTGATGCGCCACTTGGCGTAGGAGTCCACGACCATGTTCTTCTTGTCCTCGGTGAGGATCTCTTCGGGCTTGGCGTCGTAATCCAGGATGCGCGAGTCGAAAAAGATCACGTCCTGGACGAAGGGCAGCTTGAAGTGCAGTCCGGGGCCGTAGGCGGCGTCGCCCACGGGACGGCCGAACTGGAGCACGATGGCCTGTTCGGTCTGATCCACGGTATAGGCGCATTCCAGGGCCGAAACGAGACAGATGAAGACGACGATCAGGGAGATGAGGGTGGTACGTGTCATTGCGCGGCCCCCTGTTGCTTGGCCGGGGTCTCCGGGGCGCGGGGCAGCTGGCCCAGCGGGAGGTACGGCACGGATTTCTGCAGGGCGTCGCTGGAAAGGATGAGCTTCTCGGTTTCCGGGTTGGAAAGCACGTGCTCCATGGTTTCCAGGTACAGGCGCGTGCGGGTGACTTCCTTGGCCTTCTTGTATTCGTCCGCAACGGCCTTGAAGCGGGAGGCGTCGCCCTGGGCGTCGAGGATCTTCGTGGCCTGGTAGCCTTCGGCCTCGCGGATCATGGCCTCGGCCAGACCGCTCGCCTTGGGCAGGATGTCGCGGCTGTATGCCTCGGCCTCGTTCTTGAGACGGTCGCGGTCCTCGCGGGCGCTGACAACGTCCTTGAACGCGTCCACCACCTCGCTCGGCGGATGCACGTTCTGCATCTGAAGGTTCACCAGCAGGATGCCGGTCTTGTACCTGTCCAGAATTTCCTGCATCAATTCCTGCGTGTTGGTCATGATGCGCTGCTTGCCCGTGGTCAGGGCGTCGTCGATGAGATTCTTGCCGATGATCTCGCGCATGGCCGCCTCGGCCGCGGATCTGACCGTGGTGTCCGGCCCGTCCACGTTGAAGAGGTAGCTGCGCGCGTCGGCGATCTGGTACTGCACCGAGAACTGCACGTCCACGATGTTTTCGTCGCCGGTGAGCATCAGGGATTCGTCCTCGACGCTGCGGGTCTGCCCCTGCTGGAAGTCGCGGTCGCGCGAGGCGGAGCGGAAGCCGATCTCCACCCTGCGGACCTGGTCCACGTTCAGGGTCAGCACGCTTTCAATCGGGTAGGGGATGTGATAGTGCAGCCCTGGCCCGGTTTCCCGGTCGAACTGCCCGAATTGCTTGACCACGCCGCGTTCTGCCGGGCCGACGATGAAGATGCCGGTCAGGAGCCAGATGCCGATCACGGCGAGGATCAGCAGCTTGAAGCCGGGAAGTTTGAAATTTTTGAACTGCTTGAACTTCTCGCTGAAGTCGTCCAAGTTTGGGGGGCCTCCGCCGAGAGGTCCGCGCCTTTGCCGCTGCTTTTGCAGTTTTTCCCAGTCCCAGTTCATTCGTTTGACATAGGCATTGTGGGCTTCCAGGTCAAGGTGAAGAGAAAAAAGATAACGCCGCGGTCGGCGTGTTTCGAGGCGAAATCTATGAAAATCGAGCAGCGCGCGGTTTTTCGCGCATACGATATCCGGGGCGTGGCCGGAGTGGATTTCGACGCGGCCTGGGTCGAGGAACTGGGCCGCGCCCTGGGCGCGTGGTATCTTTCGCGCGGCCTGGGCCGCGCAGTGCTCGGCCGGGACTGCCGCGCCACCTCCCCCGAATACCTGGCCGCCCTGGCCCGCGGACTCGCCTCCACGGGCGTGGACGTGATCCTCGCGGGGCTGCTGGCCACTCCCATGCTCTACCACGCGGTGCGCACCCTGCGCACGCGGGCCGGGGTCATGGTCACGGCCAGCCACAATCCGCCGCGATACAACGGCTTCAAGCTCTGGGGCGGAGACTGCGTGCTCAGTCCGGAGGAAATCCTCCAGGTCCGCGATCTCATGGACGCGGGGGATCATCCTGTCGGGCGCGGCGTGGTCAGCAGCCATGACCCCATCCCGGCCTGGCTGGAAGAGGTTTCCGCGCTCGAACGGCTCGAGCCGCGCCCCGGAAGCCGCCCCCTGCGCGTGGTGGTGGACGGCGGCAACGGCTCCGCAGGGGAGCTGACGGCCCTGCTCCTGGAGCGCGCCGCGCAGAACGCCGATCCGGAGGCCGCCTCCGCTCCCGTCCTGGAGGTGGAGCGCCTTTTCTGCGAACCGGACGGAACGTTTCCCAATCACCACCCCGATCCCGTGGTCGAATCCAACATGGAACGGCTCAAGGCCCGCGTGCTGGAGACGGGCGCGGACCTGGGCGTGGGCCTGGACGGCGACGGCGACCGCATCGGCGTGGTGGACGAGACGGGCCGGCTCTGGCCCGGCGACCGCCTCCTGGCGCTATTCGCCCGCGACGTGCTGCGGCGCGCGCCCGGCGCGCGGATCATCGCGGACGTGAAGTGCAGCCACCTCCTGTTCAGGGACATCGCGGCCCACGGCGGCGTGCCGGTCATGGGCGTCACCGGCCATTCCATCATGAAGCGCGCGCTCAAGGAGCAGGGCGCGGCCCTGGCCGGGGAGATGAGCGGACATATGTTTTTCGGCGAGGGCTTTTTCGGCTGGGACGACGCGCCCTACGCGGCCCTGCGCCTCGCGTCCCTGCTCGTGCGGTCGGTCGGCCCGCTGTCGGCCATGCTGGACGACTGGCCCGAGAGCTGGGCCACACCGGAAATCCGCATGCCCTGCCCGGAGGCGTCCAAGTTCGACGTGGTCCGGCGCGTGCGCGAGGATCTGGCCGCGCGGTTCGATATCATTGACGTGGACGGGGTTCGCGTGGTCTTTCCGGACGGATGGGGCCTTGTGCGCGCCTCGAACACCCAGGCCGAGCTGACCCTGCGCTTCGAGGCCGAGAGCGAGGCGCGGCTGGCGGAAATCGAGCGCCTGATCCGCGAGGCCGTGGAAAGGGCGAGGCGCTCCCTCGGCTGAGCCTGCGCGCCGAGTCCGTCGCAAGCCTGTTCCCCCGGAGAGGACGATGCTGACCGAGTGGGCCTTCCGTTCCTTCTGGCGGAGGCTGCTCTGCCTGATTACCCGACGCGCTCCCCGCGTGACCGGGCATTGCCTGCAATGCGGCCGCTGCTGCCGCGAAATCGTGCTCTGCCACGACGGGCGCTGGGTGACCTCGCCCAAACGGTTCGCCGAGCTGCTCGCGCTGGAACCCGGATACGAACGCCTGGAGCCCGTCGGGCGCGACGCGGACGGCAGGCTGCTCTTCAGCTGCTCCTGGCTCGGCGCGGACAGGCGCTGCCTCTGCCACGAGGACCGGCTTCCCCTCTGCCGTCATTATCCGAGTCCCAGACTTTGGCTGCGGGGCGTGGACCTTCCCCGCTCATGCGGGTATAGGTTGGAAGGACCGGACCTGTTCGGCTTTCTGCGCGGCGAGCGTCCCAAAACGGAGCGGACCTTCGAGCGCCTGCTCGACCGGGAACGGGAACAGGCCGAGGCCCGGAACGCTGAACCACACGATCGAAGTCCGGATTCGGACGAGGAATCATGAAGAAATACATCTTGCTGGCGGTTCTCCTCGCGGTGGTGGCGGGCGTCGTGTTCTGGCGCTCCACCGGGGCGGATACGGAAATCACCGTGGTGGCCACGGGCGTGGTCGAGCGCGGCGAGGTGCGCCGCATCCTGGAGGCCACGGGCATCGTCAAGGCCCAGGTCGGCGCGCAGGTCAAGATCGGCGCGCGCGCCACGGGCGTGCTCGTGAACATCCCGGTTAAGGTGGGCGACGAGGTCGCCGCGGGCCAGCTCGTGGCCGAGATCGACGACCGGGAGATCCGCGCCAAGCTGACCGAGGCCGAGGCGCGCTACAATCTTGCCAAGGCCAAGGCCGAGCGGGCGGCCAAGGATCTGGTGCGCAAGCGCCAGCTCGTTTCCCAGAAGCTCGACTCCCAGTCCTCCCTGGACGAGGCCCTGGAAAACGCCCGCGTGACCCGCTACGAGGCGGATGCGGAAAACGCCAGCCTGAACAGCCTGCGCATCCAGCTTTCCTATTACCGCATCTTCAGCCCCATCAACGGCGTGGTTTCGAACATCACGGCTCAGGAGGGCGAAACCGTGGTTTCCGGGCTCCAGGTCTCCAACCTGATCACGGTGCTCGACCCCACGCGCCTGGAGATGTGGATCTACGTGGACGAGACGGACGTGGGCCGCACCCAGCCCGGTCAGGAGGTGGAGTTCTTCGTGGACGCCTATCCGGACCGGACCTTCAAGGGGCTGATCAAGCTCGTCTACCCGGAGCCCGAGATCAAGGACAACATCGTCTATTACCGCGCGCTGGTGGGGGTGGAGTACGACCGCGAATACCCGCTGCGGCCCGAAATGACCACCCAGTGCCGCATCGTCGTGGAGAAGCGCGAGAACGTCCTGACCATGCCCAACGAGGCCATCAAGTGGGTCGCGGGCAAGCAGGCCGTCTACGCGCTCAAGGACGGCAAGCCCGTCCGGGCGGAGGTGGAGCTGGGACTGCGCGGCCTGGAACGCAGCGAGGTCGTCTCCGGTCTGAGCGAGGGCCAGAAGGTGGCCACGCAGCTCGTGCTGCCCGGCCAGAAGAAGGGCGGAAAGGGCTAGCCGTGGGCGAGGAATCGAGAGAAATCATCCGGCTGGAGGGGCTGGGCAAGGTCTTTGCCTTGCCGGGCGACGGCGCGCAGGAGCCGACCGACGGCAAGGAAGGCAAGGACGGCAAGGACGGGAACAGGCAGGGCGCGCGCGGGGTGGAAGTGCTCCGCGACATCGACCTGACCATCCGCGCGGGCGAGTTTCTGGCGCTTCAAGGCACGTCCGGGTCCGGCAAGTCAACGCTTCTGCACATCATCGGCCTGCTCGACCGGGCCACGTCGGGCCGCTACCTGCTGGACGGCAGGGACGTTTCCACCCTGGACGACGACGCGCTCTCGGACCTGCGCAATCAGCGCCTGGGGTTCGTCTTCCAGAGCTTTTACCTGATTCCCTACGCCTCGGCCCTGGAAAACGTGCTCCTGCCGGGCATGTACGCGGACACGCCCCAGGCCGAGCTGCGCGAGCGCGCGGCAAGGCTCCTGGAGCGTGTCGGCCTGGGCGACCGCAAGCAGTTCAAGCCCTCGCGGCTTTCCGGCGGCCAGCAGCAGCGCGTGGCCATGGCCCGCGCCCTGCTCAACAATCCCGCCGTGATCCTGGCGGACGAACCCACGGGCCAGCTCGACTCCGCCACCAGCGCGGAAATCCTGGAGCTGTTCACCGAGATCAACGCTGCCGGGACCACCATCATCCTCGTGACCCACGACGAAGCCACGGCCGCCGCCGCAAGGCGGGTCATCCGCCTGCACGACGGCAGGATGGTCGAGGGCTAGAGAGGCATTGGGGAAACCCTTTCTTGCAGAACGGGTTTCCCCCAAACCCCCTTCCCAAAGACCGTTCAGCGGGGTGCGATCCGGAGCGCCACCAGCTTGCGTCGCGATGAGCCCCTTCCGCGCCGAAGCGCGGGTGCGCAGCACCAGGTTTCGGCGCAGAAAGGGAGTCCAGAGGGCCGCGGGCCCTCTGGCCGCCGGAGGCGCTGCTTTTCTCTTCTCCGGCTACCCAAGGCTCTTGTGCCAGACGTTCATGCTTTCCAGCCCGCCCGCGATGTTCGTGTTGTTGGGCAGGGTTCCGGCAAAGCCGTACCCGGCCCTGGCAAAGGTGATGTTCATGCCGAAGGAGGCTGCGCGCGCAATGGTGTAGAGCGTGGCCAGCCCCTCTGCGGCCATTTCGCGCTCGGCGCGCGCCAGCAGGTGGGCGGCCAGGCCGCGCCCCCGGTGCGCGGGCAGCGTGGCGAAATCCGTCATCTCCGCGGCGCCGCCGTCGCGATCCACCTCGGCCGAGCAGAGCGCCGCGGGCGCGTCGCCGCGATAGGCCGCGAAGTAGTGCACGTCGTCGTCCATGGTCCCGCGCAGGTAGTCCGGGTCGTGGATGGGAAAGGGATAGGACTCGAAGACCTCGGCGTAGAGCGCGGCCATGTCCTCGGCGTGTTCCGGTCCCAGCTTGCGCAGGCGGTAGCCTTCGGGCAGGCCGCACTTGGGATGCGAGAGCCCGTCCCCGGCGCAGGGGCGCGCCTTGGCCCTGGCCGTGCGCAGCACGTCGCGCAGTTCGGCCGCGTTGGCCGGAACGCGCCGCCAGTCCGCGAAATAGCGGCCCATGAACAGGCCGGACTCCTCGCCGTTGAAGAACCCCGGAACCACGGCCTCGGTGCGGTAGCCCGCCTCGGCGAAGTCCTCGGCGGCTCCGGCCGGAACCTTGGCGAAGATCTTGGTGTAGCCGTTGTCCTCGGCCAGCCGTTCCAGGCGGCTGACGATCCTCGGACAGTCCTCCGGATCCAGGCGCATGAGGTAGGCCCTGCCGTTGAGCGGTCCGTGCTGGACCGTGGAATTGCCGAATTGCGTGACCCGATCAGGCTGCATCCGTTCTCCTTCCGATGCGGTCGTTGTCGATGGGCGTCAGGCTCTGGGTGTCGTCGCTGTCCGAAAGCAGCTTCTCGATGCCCACGCACTTCTCTTCGGCGTCCTCTTCCTTGAGCTGGAGGTTGCAGTCGTCGCAGTTGCGGTCGCAGTACTGGGCCTCGTAGTCCTTGGGCTCGGCATAGGTGGTGATCACTCCCTCGTAGTTGCGCAGGATGACCTTGTTCGTGCCCCAGGACACGACGTAGTTGGGCATGACCGGAATCTTGCCGCCGCCGCCGGGCGCGTCGATGACGTAGGTGGGCACGGCGAATCCGCTGGTGTGGCCGCGCAGGCTCTCCATGATCTCGATGCCCTTGCCCACGGGCGTGCGGAAATGGGTCAGGCCCTCGGAGAGGTCGCACTGGTAGAGATAATAGGGGCGCACGCGGTTCTTCACGAGCTTGTGGTTCAGGGTCTTGATCAGCCGGGGGCAGTCGTTCACGCCCGCGAGCAGCACGCTCTGGTTGCCGAGGGGGATGCCCGCGTTGGCGAGCTTGGCCAGGGCCGCGCGGGAGGTGTCGGTCAGCTCGCGCGGATGGTTGAAGTGGGTGTTCAGCCAGAGCGGGTGGTGCTTCTTGAGCATGTTCACGAGGTCGTCCGTGACGCGGTAGGGCAGGACCACGGGCATGCGCGTGCCGATGCGCACCACGTCCACGTGCTCGATGGCCCGCAGCTCGCCGAGAATCCAGTCCAGGCGCTCGTCCGAGAGCATGAGCGGGTCGCCGCCGGAGAGCAGCACGTCGCGCACCTGCGGGGTGTTGCGGATGTATTCGATGCCCTTTTGCAGGGTTTTCTTGGACGGCACCGAGTCCACGTCGCCGACCTTGCGCTTGCGCGTGCAGTGGCGGCAATACATGGAGCAAAGGTTGCTGACGTGGAAGAGCACCCGGTCCGGGTAGCGGTGGGTGATGCCTTCGGCCGGGCTGTCCTTGTCCTCGTGCAGCGGATCCTTCATGTCGAATCTGCCGATTTCCAGTTCATGGGGCGAGGGGAAGGCCTGCCGGAACACGGGGTCGTTTTCGTAGTCGTCCGCCTCGATCAGCGAAAGATAATACGGGGTCACGGACATGGGGAACTTGTCCACGGTGCGCGAGAAGGCGCGCCGCTCCAGGTCCGGAAACTCCACGCCGAGAAGTTTCTCAAAGCTCTTGATGTCGCGTACGGAGTGGCGCACATGCCATTTCCAGTCGGTCCAGTTGTTCCGCCAGTCTTCCTTGTCCACCCTGCGGGCCACCTGCCGTTGCTGTTCTTCGATGCGCTGCATTTTTCCTCCTGTTTGCGGGCGCGGCCGGATTCGGTTCGGGCCGTCGCCGTGGGCGCTTCCGCCTCCCCGCACTGGGCTTCGGGGAGGTGGGCATGCCTGATTATTGCCGCCGGACAGGGACGAAGACGAAAAGCGGCTGCAATGCGTCGTTTCCATGAATGATGCGCCCGATGCTTCGGATGAGGTGTCGCGAGCAGGCGCGGATGTCCCGAAAGTGTATGTGCCGGATCGGCGGCGAATTGAGAGAAGAATAGTCGGAGCTTGGTCTTGCGTTCAAGGGGGGCTGTCGGGCAGCTATCGGGTATATAAAGCTACCCGATTCGGCCTCGGAACAAATGAGCCTGCAACGGCGCGCCTTGGGGGCGCGGAAGAGGACGCGGAAGAGGACGCGGCCGGGTGCGCGCCCTGGGTTCGAAGATGCTTCCGGCGTCAGTCCAGGCCGGGCTGTCCTTGCAGGAAGGTGGCCAGGGAAAGCTTGCGCCCGCGCAGGCCCAGCTTGCGGCGGATGTTCTTGCGGTGGGTCTGGATGGTCTCGAAGGAGGAGCTGAGCAGGTCCGCGATTTCGGAGCCGCTGCGGCCCGTGCGGATCAGGCGGCAGATTTCCAGCTCGCGCGGGGTCAGCCGCAGCAGCAGCGGCGAGAGGCTTTCGGGATCGCCTTCGGAAAGTCCCTCCAGGCGTTCGCGGATCATCTCCAGATAGCTGCGGCGCAGTTCCGGGGAGGATTCCCCGGCCATGCGTTCCAGCGCGGGCAGCAGGTCGCGCCGCAATTCCTCGATCAGCTCCCGCCGCGCCAGGGTGGCTGCCTCGTCCGCGGAGCGGACCATGCTCTGCAAGGCCAGGTTCATGCCTTCCACTTCGCGGCTCTTGCGCTCCAGCCCGCGCTCCAGGCGGGTGCGGTCGGTGAGGTCGCGCAGGGCGAGGTGGTAGAGGCATTGGTCGTCCGCGTCCATGCGCCGAAGCTGGGCGCGCACGGGCAGGTCGTGCCCGGAGCTGTTCTGGGCGGTCAGCCGCGCGGTCCAGGTCTCATCGTTGTCCAGGGTGGCGTGGGCCGCGCTGAAGGGGTTGCGATGCTCGGCGGCGAGCAGCTCCACCACGTCCCGGCCCTCCACGCCCCGGCCGTCCGGGTCGAAGAGGCGCAAGGCGGCAGGGTTTGCCTGGAGCACGCGCCGTTCCTCGTCGAGCAGAAACATGGGGTCCGAGGAGGTCTCGAAGATCGCGTCCCCCACGGCTGCGGCGTCGGCGGGAATCGGGGAGGCCGCGTTCCGGGCGTCTGCGGTTTCCTCTGCGCCGGGCAGGGATTCCCGAACAGGAATGGAGTCGTGGTCGTTGGTCATGGTCGTTCCGGTTGATTTCGGGGAGGCGATCCTCCCCGATCAACTTTGCCATGAACCGGGCGCGATGCCAAGACGGCGCGAAAAGACGGGAACGGGAAATGAAAGACCGGAATCGGGCGCGCACGGATGCGGCCCCGAGGCCGGAATCAGGCTTCCTTGTCCTCGGGCTGGCCGCTCATGCCGGCCTGGGTCCGGGCGAGCACGTCGCAGCGCTCGTTTTCCGGGTTGCCCGCGTGGCCGCGCACCCAGCGGAAATCCACCTTGTGCTCCCGCACCAGGGGCATGAGCGCGCGCCAGAGATCCTGGTTCTTCACGGGTTTCTTGGCGGCGGTCTTCCAGCCGTTCTTGACCCAGCCGTCGAGCCAGCCCTTGGTCAGGGCGTTGCGCACGTATTGGGAGTCCGTGAAGAGCGTCACGGCGCAGGGTTTCTTCAGGGCGGAGAGCGCCTCGATCACGGCGCGCAGTTCCATGCGGTTGTTGGTGGTGTTGCGGAAGCCTCCGGAAAGCTCCTTGCGCTTGTCCCCGTAGCTGAGCACGGCGGCCCAGCCGCCCGGACCGGGGTTCCCCAGGCAGGAGCCGTCCGTGTAGATGGTCACTTCGTTCACTTGAGTTCCTCTCCGGCCAGTGTCTGCCAGATCTGTATCAGGGCGGTCTTGAGCCCCAGGGGCCAATCCCCGGAGGCGAAGTATTCGTCGAAATGCCGGGTCATGAGCTCGCGCTCGAAGTCCGCGCCCAGGGCGCGGCGCATGATCGGGGGGAAGCTGACGATGACCTGGCGGGTCTTGGGCGCGATGCCCAGGAACATGGTCTGATTGTCCAGGTCGGGAACGATGATCTTGTCGCTGAAGATGCGGACCACGGCCTTCTGGGCGAAGTCGCGCTCCAGGGCCTCGGCAAAGCGCATGACGAAGCTGCGCGTCTGTTCGTCCAGGCTGCCTGTCTCGTCGAGCAGGGGCGCGTTTTCGTCCATGGCCTGCTCCAGGCTGGCGCCCCGGTCGCGTTGCTGGTTCCAGATCAGCACCAGCGCGGACTTCAGCCCGGTCTGCCAGTTCTTGTCCCAGTGGCGCTCGAAGTGCTTGTGTTCCAGGTAGTCCTGAAGCTCGCGCGCCTTTTCGGGATCCCACTCGGGCGGGGCCACGAACACGACCTGCCGTTCCTCCGGGCTGATGCCCAG